>JBDGYE010000128.1:0-4514 GCA_039584255.1 Gemmatimonadota bacterium | reverse complement strand
GGCAGGCGAAGATCCGGAGCGAGCCTCCGTGCGTCGGCAGCTCCTCGACGTCGAAGATCCGCAGCCCGTGCGCCGCGAACACCTTCTCCACCGCGAGTAGGGAGAAATAGGAGAAGTGTTCGTGGTAGATCGTGTCGAACTGGTTCTCCTCGATCAGCCGCATCAGGTGTGGGAACTCCATCGAGATCACACCCGAGGGCTTGAGGACCCGTTCCATTCCGTTCACGAAATCGTTCAGCGCCGGGACATGAGCCAGCACGTTGTTGCCAACGAGCAGATCGGGTCTGCGGCCCTCGTCCACAAGCCTGTCGGCCAGGCGACGGCCGAAGAACTCCGTAATGGTCTCGATCCCCTTCTCGCGGGCCGCCTCCGCCACATTCCGGGCCGGCTCCACGCCGAGGACCGGGACGCCCTTCTCGACGAAGTACTGGAGAAGGTAGCCGTCGTTGCTCGCCAGCTCGAGAACCAAGCTGTCGGGGCCGAGCCCCAGCCGCCCGGCCGCTTTCTCGGCGAAGGCCCGGGCGTGACGGAGCCAGCTCTCCGAGTACGAAGAGAAGTAGGCGTAGTCCGAGAATATGCTCTCCGGGTCTTCGAACTCCTCGAGCTGCACGAGGAGACAGGCTTCACACACGAACACGTGGAGGGGGAAGAAACGCTCCTCGCGGTTCAGGTCCGGCGCGGAGAGGTACGAGTTCGCCAAGGGGGATACGCCCAGGTCCACGAAGGTGCGAGTCAGCCGGTTCTCACAGAACCGGCAGCGGGGTTCGCGCTCGAGGCTGGATACGTGGGGCATGGATCAGGCCTGCTCCCAGACCTTCCAGGGAGCGTCCCCCTCGTTCCAGATCTCATCGAGCATGTTTTTTTCACGCAGCGTGTCTACACACGACCAGAAGCCGTAGTGGCGGTAGCCCAGGAGCTGGCCGTCGCGCACGAGGCACTCGACGGGATCTCTCTCCCAGCTCGACTCATCGCCCTCGATGTAGTCGAGGACGCCCTTCTCGAGCACGAAGTACCCTCCATTGATCCACCCTCCGGCCTCGGCCGGCTTTTCGTAAAAGTCGGTGATGACATCCGAGTCGAAGACTATGCGACCGAAACGGGCCGGAGCTTTCACTGTGGTAACGGTGGCCAGCTTTCCGTGACTCCGATGGAACTCGAGGAGTTGGCGGAGGCTGACGTCGGACAGGCCGTCGCCGTAGGTGAGCATGAACGGCTCGTCGTCGTCCAGCCAGTCTCGGAGCCGCTTGAGCCGGCCGCCGGTCTGCGTGTACAGACCCGTGTCCACCAGGTGTATTTTCCAATCGGGCTGGTTGCCGTCGTGGACGGTGGTACTGCCGTTGGCGAGGTCCACGGTGATGTCGTTGTTGATGGCGTAGAAGTTCAGGAAGTACTCCTTGATCACCTCACCCTTGTAGCCGAGGGCCACGATGAACTCGGTGACGCCCTGGCACCCGTAGATGTTCATGATGTGCCACAGGATCGGCTTGCCGCCGACCTCCACCATCGGCTTCGGCTTGACAACCGTCTCCTCGGCCAGGCGCGTGCCGAAGCCGCCGGCCAGTATGACGCACTTCATGGTCTTCGTCCCTTTCCGGGGTCGGTCAGGACTGCCTGAGGTCAGCCCGGTCATGGCGCAGCACGCCGTGTCGTCCCTTCGGTTGCGGAAGACAGGATGCCCGTCGTCCATTCGAGCTTGGGCCGCACCACCCCCTTCACCCGGCCACCCCAGTCCACCCGGGCCGTGCTTCCGTCCCGGGAGTCGATGACCTGGAAGGCAACCGCGTCGGGCGCGTGGATCTCCCAGATGTAGGGCTCGATGGTGTTCAGGTTCACCTGGAGGAAGAACGTGCCCTCGGCCAGGTAGTTGCCCGGGACCCAGGCCGTGCTCGCGTACAGCCCAGGCGGACGCGGACGTCCCCGCCATTCCTCGTCGGTGTCGATGGTCGTGAACAGCTCCACCCCCTCCTCGTTCACGAGGATCATGCTCGGCATCATTTTGCGCCCGGGCTCAAGCACCTCGTACTCCATCTCGAGACCGACGGGTTTTCGGATGTCGATGGCCTCTGAGATGTGCCCTTCGCTGGTGCGGACGCGGACCGCCCTGAGCCTCGCAATCTCGCCACCGGGTGCCCTTTGACGATCCGGCCACTCGCGGACGGCCGTCGTCCCGGCACCCGTGTTCAGGTACTCTCCGACGACCTCGTGTGACGGTCCATCGGCCACCAGGTGTCCATGGTTGAGCAGGAGGGTCCTCTCACACAGACGCGTGACGGCTGGCATGTTGTGGGAGACGAAGAGGACCGTGCGACCGTGCTCGCCGACGTCCTCCATCTTGTTCAGACACTTCCGCTGAAAGGCGGCGTCGCCCACCGCGAGCACTTCGTCCACCACCAGGATCTCCGGCTCCAGGTGTGCGGCCACCGAGAACGCGAGCCGCAGCCGCATCCCGGTCGAGTAGTGCTTGACCGGAGTCTCGATGAACCGCTCGACCTCGGCGAACGCGACCATCTCGTCGAACTTCCGCTCGATCTCCGCCCGCTTCATTCCGAGGATGGCGCCGTTCAGATAGATGTTCTCCCGCCCGGTGAGCTCGGGGTGGAACCCCGTGCCGACCTCGAGGAGCGAGCCCACGCGCCCGTGTATCTCCGCGAAGCCGCGCGTCGGCTCTGTGATGCGCGACAGGATCATAAGCAGAGTGCTCTTGCCGGCTCCGTTGTGCCCGATGATGCCCACGACCTCACCCCGGGCGACCTCGAACGAGATGTCCTCCAGGGCCCAGATCGTCTCGTCCAGCTCCGCCGCCCCGGTGGCCTGCCCGCGGAGCAGTTTGGCGGCGCGCCGGAACGGCGCGACGAACGCGTCGGCCAGATGGTCGCGCAGCGTCGGGAACCTCTTGCTGACCACGCCGATGTGGTATTGCTTGCTCAGGCCTTCGACCCGGACCGCTAGATCGCTCATGTCGCTACACCACGGCCGCGAAGGTCCTTTCGAGCCTTCGGAAGTAGAAGGCCCCGCCGATGAGCAGGCCCAGTGACACCAATGTAGAAACCAAGATCATCGGCCCGGGCCTGGTCTCGACCCCGAGAAGAGCCCAGCGAAAGCCTTCCACCACGCCCACCATCGGATTGATCCCGTAGAGCGTACGCCACGGCTGGGGCAGCATGCTGCTGGCGTAGGCGATCGGAGTGGCGAACAGCCAGAACTGGACCAGGAACGGCGTCGTGTACCGGATGTCCCGGAATTGGACGTTGAGCGCCGAGAACCAGAGGCCGACGCCGAGCGAAGTGGTGAACGTGAGGAGCAGCAGCAGTGGGAGCCAAACGATGTTGGCCGTCGGGACGATGCCGTAGAACAGCATCATCATGAGCAGCACGGTGAAGGCGAGCACGAAGTCCACCGCCCCCGCCAGCACGGACCCGATCGGCACCACGAGCCTCGGAAAGTAGACCTTCTTGATCAGATTGGACCCTGTAACGAGGCTGTTGGACGAATTCGTCACGCCGTTCGCGAAGAACGTCCATGGCACGAGCGCCGCGAAGCTGAAGATCGGATACGGAATGCCATCCGAGGGAACGCGGGCCAGCTTCCCGAAGAAGAGGCTGAACACGACCATCGTGAAGAACGGCTGGATGATCGCCCACAGCGCTCCGAGCACGGTCTGCTTGTACCGGACCTTGATGTCCCGCCAGGTGACGAAGTAAAGGAGCTCCCTGTACTCCCACAGCTCTCCCAGGCGCACCGGGACCCAACCCTGCGACGGCTCGATCCGCAGGACCGGTCGCTCCTGTAGAGCCACGGCGCCGGCGGCTTTCCCCTGCCCATCGCTCATGCTCTCACCCATCGCGTCAATCGGGACACTCGTCTTCGCATGGCCTTCGCCATTCTGACCCTCCACCGGGTCCAACCGCCGACTTCGGGCCTCGGGGGGGGATGCGAAATGAACGGGATCTCCACCGGTACTTCCTTGCCGCTTAGCGCCGTGCGGACACGGTCGAGCCTCAGCAGCAGCTCGCGGCCGCTCTCGCCGCGGAAGGAGTCCGGATCCTCGAATCGGAGCGCCGCCCGCTGGAGGCGCGAGAAGCGGATCCGCCACCGGTGCAGATCAGGCGGCTCGAAGGAACCGGCCAGGCGGGCCTCTGAGACACTCTTCTCCAGCCGATCGACGAAGTCGAGCACGGCCTCCCGCTCGGTGGCCACGACGTCGAAGCGTCCCGGGGGGCTCGCGTACGGCTGGTCGGTGAACGTGTGGCGCCACTCGTATCGCCACGGACCTAGCTCTTCCGGCTGGAAATCGACGGCCCACCGGTAATCGCCCCTGTATTCCGCGTCGACTTCGCGTGCCACGCCTGTCGGGGAGGTGAATCTCCATCGAACGACCTGATCCTCCGGCTCACCCGTTCGGCTCCACGTGTCGCGTAGCGTCGCCTCGAAGGACGTCCCCAGAGCAACCGGATCCGGTGCGGCGGTCACTCGGAGTTCCATCTCACCGCCGGTCCACGGAAACGGAAGCGCCA
>JBDGYE010000067.1:0-15703 GCA_039584255.1 Gemmatimonadota bacterium | reverse complement strand
CTGCAAGGACTACCCGATCGAGAAGTACATGCGCGACGCCAAGATCACGCAGATCTACGAGGGGACCAACCAGATCCAGCGCCTGGTGATCGCCCGGGCCCTGATGCGGGAGGCCGCCAGCAGGAACTGACGGCGAGGTGCCTGCGGAGATCCGAGGCCGAACCGGGGCCGGGAAGCTGCAAGGAAGCGCCCCCCCCGGAGTCCGATCCGGGAGGGCCGCTCTCAGCAGTCGTTCGAGATTACCGGGCCTTCAGCTCCCCGGCGGGAAGTCCTTCATGATCTTGTTGACCGCATCGTCGATCACCTTCTGACGCTCCTCCGGCGACCGGCTCTGGTCCAGCTCTGCAGTCGCGGTGCCCGTCCACACCAGGTTCTTGCTGTCGGCGTCAAACATGCCGAGGATGAGAGAGCCCTCCTGCCACACCTGCTCGGTCGTGGTGCTGGTGCCCATTCCCATGCCCATGCCACCCCAATGGTAGCCGCCGCCCCAACCCGCGTTGACGGTGTTGAACGAACGGCGCTCGGCCGTCGTCACCTGGAAGCCGACGGCCAGGTCGGGATTGGCATCCACCTTCCGCAGGCCGTTCGCCGCCAGCGCGGCGTCAACCGAGCTCCTGATGCGGTTGTTGGTGATGTTGTCGACGTCATCACCCCCTGTATCGACCCACATGTAGGTCCCGAAGCTGGAGAAGTCGACCGTCGTATCCCAGTCCGTGGATGTCGAGATTCCGCTGCAGCCGGCCAGAAGCACGGTGGCCGCCAACCCGATGATCGCGTTACGCACGTCTTTCCTCCTTGTATCCTATTGTCGGCGCGTTTGCCTCAACATAACAGGACGGGGCTTGGCGAGGAAACTTTGTCGCTCCGCATCAAAGAGGCCGGTTTCGGGCGTGGCTGGAGCGCGCGCTCAGCGCCGGCAGAGTCCGTCGCCCTCGCCGCACGCCGTTTCGTAGGCCCGGGCCAGCCAGCGCAACAGGACCTCCCCGGCCTCCTCCGGACTTCGCCCGAAGACGAGGATCCCATCCTCGTGCCCGCCCATGGCCAGGATCTGCCGCTCTGCGAGAACTGTCTCGCGGTACAGGCGCTGCACCTCCAGCGCCATCTCGGGCGTTCCATACGCCACCGAGGGGCTCGTGGTCGGAAGGCGGAGCTGCACCGCGCGCCGCCACAGAACCGGACAGTGTGCGTGCATGACGCAGCGGATGCTGGGGCTGACGTCGTAGGCTGCCCCGTGGGTCAGCGACTCCGAAGAGGGCTGAACGCGACCCCGGCTCCTCACCCGGTTCCGGCGAAGATCGAAGCGCTCGACGAGGCTGAAGTCATCCAGCCCGATCGAGCTCTTCCCCGAAGTCTGGGTGCCGGTGATCAGAAAGGAGCGGCGGCCGACCGCTGCACCCGGTGGCCCGATCCTGGCGCTGATGTTGCCGTATCCAGACCCCTCGTAGCGCGCCGGATCCCGACCGACCAGACCCGTACGTGTCATGATCTCCCGCCACGCGATGAGCTTACAGGCCAGGTCCGCGTATCGCCGGGGCTCGAGCGAACACTCGTCGTGCTCCACGTCGAATTGTATGACGCCTTCGTGGCGCATGCGGGCTCGTCTCCCGGAGTCGTGGCGGGCCGTCCACAGTAGGATCTCGGGCCGAGGGGCGTGATGCGGCCGGCCCGAGATGTCAGATCCGATAGCCTCCGGGCCCGGCGGGCCTCACTGCGAAGCGCCGGGCCCGGTCTCCTGATCTTCGTCAACCGGCGCGTCGTCAACCGCTTCCGGATCCCCCCCGCTCTCCGCGGAGATCTGGTCCTGATCGCCTCCGGCCGCCTCCCTCTTCAGTCTCTTCCGCTCCGCCTTCTCTTCCCTCTTCTTCTGCCGCCTGAGCTCTCTCTGTCGTTTCTCGAAGCCGTAGTTGGGTCGCCTCGCCATGCGGTCTCTCCCTTCGGTCGGTCTTGTGGGACTGCTCGATCACTTTGTGCGCTACAAGGTGCAGGCTGGCCACCCCGCGCGGAAGGGCTGGCATCGCGCATACACGATCCCCGTGGTCTCCAATATCCTGCGAACCGACACCTCCCCGGCAGCCTTGAGACCGAGCAGGATCCGGGGAATGCATGACGGACACGTACTCGAACGTGTTCAATCACCCTCCTCAACGAGTGAAGTGTTCACGCAGTGGTACGGGCGTCCGCGGTCGTACGTGATATGGAGCGAAGGACGGAGACACCTACGCGGAACGACCTACTCCCTGCGCCACTCGAAGGTACATCACCATAACGACGCCGGCCGCGACGTTGCCCACCAGTATGGCCGGCCATCCAGGTTCTGCCGACATCTGAGTACCAGTGAGCTGCATGCTGGCGGCGAAGAGAGCCGTGCAGACAGTGAGGCCGTACAGACCCCCTGCCAGTAACGTTCTCCTCAGCCGGGCGATACTGAATAGCCTTGCGAGAGCGATTCCAAGCAGCGTGAACGCAGCCAAGTGGAGGATCGTAAAAACGGCTATCCGGGCAGCTCTCAGGTCTGCGGCCGTGTCCGCCCCGAGGTCCTCGCCACCGAGCAACCCGCTCGACAGGAAACCCGGCGTGGCCAGCGGCGTGAACCGCAGCACATCGTACAGGAAGAACAGGACTATGAGCGCCGCACCGGCGAGCAAGCCTGACAGAGCACCGTCTCGCAGGTCTTTCCGTTGAAGCTGGCGGTATCTTCGTGCTTCTCCGTAGGCAGAGCGGTCAGAGACCGGCATTCGAACTCCTGGAGATGGGCTGCCAGAGCCATGCCGGAGGAGAGAACCGACCGCCGACCTCGCCAAAAGGCACTTTCCACTTACGCCCGAAGGAGACGTTGCTGTCAACTGTGGCAGTCGCGCACAGGTTGTATCGGATACGCTTACCGTTCTGGTAACCGGTTTGCAGGAAGACAGAGGCCACGACCGTTGTCGACCGGGGACTCCGTCTCGATTGTTTCCTGCCTGACTCCGATGGATCGTAGGGTGTAGGGGGCTCGCTTCCCGGCCCTAGGCGACCTTGAAGATCTCGCGCTTCCCGCCGCTCACGAGCTCTGTATATCCACTCATCGCCTCCCCGAGGCCCGTGCTCTTGGTGCGCCCATCGTGGTCCTCCATGGTTTGTCCCGCGAGCGAGCCGTCGTCCGCTTTATGGTCGGGGTTGAGGAGCGACTCCGGCCCGACGGTCAGCGCACGAGCGGCCGGATCATCCAGTAGTCGTTCGCGTTCGGCGGAGAACACACTAGTTGAGGCAGCCGTGCAGGTGTGCAGACGTGAAAGTCACTCTCGGCGCTAGTCTTCGCTCTTCCGAGGGCCGTGACGCCAGAAGCCGAGCAGCAGCCCAATCCCAGCACCGATCCCCACACCGATTCCAAGGTTACCGAGCAGCAGACCGATCACGGCCCCGACCGCCGCCCCAATCAGAATGTGTCTGAGCACGAGTACCTCCCTTTGCTGTTCGCAGGACGTGCAGCGCCCCCAAGTATAGGCAAATCAGCGTGCAAGTTGCAGGCAGGTCATCCCGCGCGCCGCCGTGCGAGCAAGCGCCCGGCGTGTCGTCGAGGCGCGCAGTGCCGAGATATTGAGCGCGCGCAGCGTGCGAACAACCGGGCGCTGAGATTATCGAGCGTGTGTCGGCCTCAGTTCACGTGCGGGGCGAAGTTCTCGATGTGCCAGCTCGCTCACCACTCCAGATCCATCACCCAGAAATGGCTTCACTCCGGCCGCCACGGCAGGTTCAGACGGTCCAGGAACTCCTGGAAGCGTGGATCATCCCGGGGAAACCCGAGAATCGGATCGACCGCCACCCACGGCACCCAGGCGTGTGGTGGCTCGTGGGCCAGCCACTGGTAGGCATCGTCGGTCTCTCCCATCGCGGAATACAGAACCGCCAGGCCGAGGGCGTCGAAGGGTAGCAGTTCCTGCGCCTCGAGCTCGGACGCGATCCGCCGCGCCTCCTCCATGCGGCCCGTGTGGGCGTACGTGCGGCCGAGCATCCATCGCCAGACGGGATACAGCTCCGCCAGCTCCTCCATCGTATCGATCGCCTCGTCCTGCCGGCCCTCCATCAACAGAGCGTTGCCGAGCGTAATTCGCCCGAACCCGGCGGCGGGATTCATCTCGATGGTTCTTCGGGCCTGCTCGATCGCCTTGTCGGTCCGGCCGTCGTACAGGTAGAGCCAACCCAGAGTCGCAGACTGGAACGGTGTGAGCGGATCGAGGTCGTGGGCCAGCTCGTGCTCCACCTCCGCCTCTTCGTAGCGCCCCATGAGCAGCAGATACCAGGCGTAGTGGTAGTGGTTCATGGCCAGGTTCGGGTTTAGCTCGTTGGCGCGCCGGAAGGCCTGCTCGGCGCTCGCCCAGTCCCACTCGTAGTACGTCCGAACGTCGGCCAGCGCCGCCCATCCTTCGGCCAGCGTCGAATCTAGTCGTACGGCTCTCTCGGCTGCCGCGCGTGCCTTCTGCCACACGTCCGGCGGTGCGCCCGGGCCGTGCCCGACCGTCGCATAGCCGAGGGCGAGGCCCGCCCACGCCAGCGGGTCGGCAGGGTCACGGTCCGTCGCGTCGTGCAGGTAGGCTAGCCCCTGCTGGATGCCCTCTGGAGTGCGCTTGTACAGCTGGTGCATCCCCCTCAGGTATGCCTCGTACGTGGCCGGATCGATGGGCCGCGCTCCACCCAGACGTGCCTCCTCGGTCGGCGTCAGTGCGACCTCGGCGCCACCGGCTATAGAACGCGCCGCTTCGCCGTACATCGAGTACAGGCCCGTAACAGCTTCATCATACGAGGCCGACCAGACGAGGTCCTCCTGCGGCTCGGCCTCGATCAGTTGGAGCGCGATGCGAACGGTGTCGCCGTTGCGGGCCACCGAAGACGCCACGACACCTCGCACGCCGAGCTCGTCGGCGATCTCCGGGATGGTCTTCTCTGTGTCGCGGTACCGCATGACGGAACGGCGTGAGATCACCCGGAGCCCTCCGATCGCGGCCAGCCGATCCATGAGCGCCTGATGCTGACCGGCGATGAAGAAGTCCTCCTCTCCGGTCAGGTTCTCGGGAGGCAGAACCGCTAGGGGATACGGCCCGGCCGCCTCGAGAGGCGTGCCACGCCCGAACATCCACCAGGCGGCGAGGGCCGCCACGACGACGAGGGCAGCACCGGCCAGCGCCCGCACCAGAGCCTGCTTGCGGCGGCGCGGCCTGAGCTTCTCCGCCCTTTCCGGCACCGCCAGCGCTCCCTCGAGCTCCCGCGCCGTCGTGTACCGGTCCGCCGCCTGCGGGGCCATCGCCTTCGCGATCACGCCCTCCACCTCGGCCGGCACGCTCCGCCGCCGCACCCGCAGGCTCGGTGTCGAGCTCGACGACTTCTGCGCCAGGATCGCGTGCGGCGTCGGCCCGTCGAACGGAGCGTCGCCCGCCAGCATCTCCCACAGCACGCACCCCAGCGCGTACACGTCCGCCCGGCCGTCCACCTCGCCTGCACTCGCCTGCTCCGGACTCATATACTTCGGCGTACCCACCGCCAGCCCCGTCGCCGTCGCGTCTCCTCCGCCGGCGACCCCCACGGCCCGCGCCACCCCGAAGTCCGCGATCACTGCGTGTCCTGCCTCGAACAGGATGTTCGACGGCTTGATGTCACGGTGGATCACTCCCTGCTCGTGCGCGTAGGCCAGCGCGTCGGCCACCTCGCGCGCGATGCGCAGAGACTCGTCCACCGGAAGCGCACCCTCCAGCTCCAGGCGAGCCTTGAGGGTCTCCCCCTCCACGTACGGCATCACGTAGAACAGCAGACCGTCCGCATCGCCAGAGTCGATCAGGGTGAGAATCCTCGGGTGGGTCAGGCCGGCCACGATCTCGATCTCGCGCAGGAAGCGCTCGTGGCCCACAGAGGCCGCCAGCTCCGGGTGCAACACCTTCAGCGCCACCGGACGGTTGTGCTTCACGTCGCGCGCCAGGTACACCGTCGCCATCCCGCCACGACCGATCTCCCGCTCGACGGCGTAGCGATCTGCAAGTGCTGATTTGACACGTACCAGGAGGTCGAGCATTGACTCCTCCGATGCAATGAGGGAGGTGAGATCAATATAGCGGAGAGCGGATTAGAAAGCCTGTCCTGCTCGCCGCCGTGCGAGCAACAGCCTTGCGAGCGACGCAGAATGCGATGAGTGTCTCTCTCTCTGGCTCGGGCCGAGGCCGCGACGTTCGTTTGGAGGCGTCTGGAAGCTTCAGATGGGCACTAAGAGTGCTTGGCGCGAAACCGAGCGCTGGTGGTGATCCAAGGGATCGCCCAATCGTCGCGGGTCTCGATGAATGGGCTCGCCGTCTCAGACACGCTCCCCGAGGAGACCCCGGAAGCCCGGCGTGCCGTCGAGGCACGCAGTGTCGAGACATTGAGCACGCGCTGCGTGCGAACAACCGGGCGCTGCGAACAAGCAATCGTTACTGTGCAGTCCGCGACAAGGGAAGTGCCGAGGACGATCCAGTACGTTAGCCGAGTTCGACAGATGAAAGACGGGAGCCGGAGATGCAGAGTCTTGATGTGGCATCCACGATCGCGGAAGTGGCCGTCGGTCTTGCCGGCTTCTCGGGACTTGTTCTCGTATTGGGCCAGCGCCGGGACCACCTGACCTCGCTAGACAAGTACCGCCTCATCCTCCTCCTGACGCCGAGCCTCGCGGCGCTCTTTCTAGCCCTGGCCCCTCTGGCGCTGCTGGAAACCGGGATTGCTCCCACAGTGTTGTGGCGCACTGCGAGCGGCGTTCAGGCCCTGACTTGTCTCGGGATCGTAGTAGGTTTCGCTCCGTGGACCCGTCGCGCCATGCGTGAAGCCCCGGAGGTCTTCCACCGGTCACAGCTCGCGATTGTGGCAGTAGGGTATCTGCTGAATGGAGTCGTCCAAGGGCTTCATGCGGCCGGTGTTTTCGGCTCCCAGAATTCAGGTGTATACCTCATCGGACTTGTCTTCCTGCTACTTCATGCGGGGCACCAGTTCGTCCGAATACTCATGGTCCGCCCTATCCTGAGGATCTCGTCGGGGTCGTAGCTGAGATATCCCTTGGAGCCGCGTCCCGCGCGCCGCCGGGCGAGCAAGCGAAAGCGACCCGCTTGAACCGGGCGAACGAACTCCAGCCACGTCGCCCTCCGAATCACCTGAATTGGTCAAGCTGGATCGTGATCTGATCAGGCCGACCCTTGATGCTGTCGCCAACGATTACGGGCGATTCGAGGACAACTGTCCATCCACCCACCTTCTCATACAACGCTGTTGGCACCGTGTCCGCCAAGGTGACTCGGATGTCGGTCGATATCGCCGTGCTCCAACGTCGCCTGAGTCGGCGAATCCAGTTTCGCGTACTCGTGGCAAGCCGACAGCGATATCAGCAGCGCCAACGGCAGCAGGAAGGAACGGGCGAAGGCAGAACGTCTGAGGCACGACATTGTACGGCTCCGGCATCGTGCGACGGGGGGTATCTCGCTTCTACCCGAGACTACAGCTCAGATGTCAAGCGAGGGTCAAGCGAAAGCGCCCGGCGTGCATACCGGGCGGTGGCAGTATTCGCGTGGCCGGAAGGGATCTGTCTCGGCTTGGGTTAGGGAGTGGGAGGTGGTTCTTCCGCTTCTTCCGGTTCTTCCGGTTCTTCCATCAGCAGACCCGGCCCCTCCAGCAACTTACCGCCCTCGCCCGACTTGAAATGGAAGGCCTGGTTGATCCATACCCCGAGCGGCTCACCCTCGCGAAGAGCCGGCGTAAAGAGCATAGCCTCGGCTAATTGCCCCGCCGCGCGATCGAAGGCGTCGTAGCCGGCCGACTTCAGCACCTCACTTGCCCCGACGGTACCGTCTGGTTCCACGTAAACCCACATGATCGTGGTTACGTCAAGTCCGCTGTCGCGGTATGCCGGCGGATAGACCCGGCGCATAAGGCGCCTGACATCCTTGCTGTTCTTGAGAGTCGGCTCCACGTCGCGAGCGATGAACACGGGGCCAGCGTCCTGGGCCGCTTCCTGGGCAAAGACGGGGACGATGGGCAGAACCGTGAGCACTGCGAGTAGGCCCGCAATACGGTGTGGGCTCATGAGCCACCTCCAGCGAACGGAGAGGCAGACCGGAGAGGGCGCGGCCTGGCTCTAAGAACCACTATGAACCTAAAGGGACCGGACTAGGATTGCACATCCCGCCCGCCGCCGTGCGAACAAGCAAAGCGCCCGGCGCGAACCGTCACTTTGTCCGGCCTCCCACCTACACGGCCTCTTCCGTCCGTCTTGCGAAGGCCCAGAATCCCACAACGATCAACGCGACAAGAAGACTAACCGAACCTCCACATGCGGCTGGTCTGCCAGCTTCTCCCGTCGGTGGCACTAGGTACGCGAAGGCTGCGCCAAGGAGAATCGCCAGCGACAAAGCGAACAAGAACGCACGCCAAAAACCATAACCCTTCTTGCCTGCGATGACTCCCGCCCCGCACGCTAGGAGACCCAACGCACCTAGACCTCCTATGTGATACAGCACGAAACTCAGCCGCGTATCCGGCAGAGCATAGCCGCCGGTAAAGCCGATGATAAGCAACCCCAGTGAGAGGATAGCCACTCTAGTTGCCATCATGCCGTCTTCCTTCAAGGTGTGCTGCAGCCTAAAGCTCACTACGTCACGCCGGAGCCGTGTGTTTCCGTAGCTCCTCGGGCCCTCGGCAGGGGCGCCTCCTCCTTCAGCCCCTCGGCTTCCTGCTCAAGCTCCCGCGCCTGCAGGAGCAATTCACGTATGCGTTGGGCTGCCTGCGTGTCCATGCCGACAGGGTAGCGGCGCGCATCAACGGAGTGTCAGCAGGGGACGTGCGGCGAGGGCTGATTGCTCACGAGAATGCTTGTTCTCGACACTAATCCAGCAAGCGAAGCGCCCGGCGTGTCGTCGAGGCGCGCAGTGCCGAAACATTGAGCGCGCGCAGCGCGCGAACAACCGGGCGCTGGGTGGGGCTCAGCGTTCCAGCCAAACGGCCTTCACAGCTCCTCGTCGATCCACAGCTCGTCCACATGCGCGACTGGCTCCACGCGCCACGGACTGCTCAGGCCGCGAATCCGCTCGTGGGCCACAGTCAGGCCAACTATCGGATGAAGGAACGTGACAGGGACGTCTGCCCGGAAGATCTCTGCGATCTCGGCGTACAGGCTATCCTCCTCCGCGGGCACCCACGTCCGGCTCGCCTGGTCTATCAGCTCCAGCAGCCGGGAGTTTCTGTATCCGACGGGGTCTCCTTCTCCGAGACCGGTCGCCCGCAGCCAGGGCGTCTCGTAGCTGCGGAACCACATGAACACCGCCTCGAACTCGCCGGACTGCAGGCGAGGCATCACGACGCCCGGGTCGAGCGGCTGGAGACTCATCTCAACTCCTATCTTTCGCAGCTGTGACTGTACGTAGACGCCCGCCGATACGTTTCCGGCGACATCCTCCGAGGAAACGGTGCGTACGAGGGCCGTGAATCGGAACAGTCGGCCGTCCTTCTCGAGGATTCCGTCCCCGTCCGTGTCGCGCCAGCCAGCCTCGTCGAGCAGTTCCCGGGCCCGCTCGGGATCGTGCGGCAGGGGTTCCGGCAGCTGCCTCCGCGCCCACTGGTCCGGGGTGATTGGTCCGTCGATGATCGGAACGTCGCCCGGGATGTTGAGGGCACGTTGCAGCTCCCGCCGGTCGATCGCCATCGTGAGCGCCCGGCGAACTCTCGGATCGCTGAACAGGACGTGATCGTTCTTCCAGTAGATCGCCTGCTGGCTGCCGCCCCAGACTTGGTAATAGAGCCGAAACCTCGGATCGGAGGCCACCGTCGCCCAGTCCGCCGTGGAGATGTCAAAGCTCACATCTACCTGACCGCTGAGCAGGTCCGCGATCGCAGCGTCGCCCGAAAACTTGAGAACCACGCGGTCGATCCGTGGCTTGCCCATATAGAAATCCGGGTTCGCCTCGAACTCCATCATCGTCTCCGGCACGGCACGCACGTATCTGTACGGCCCGTTTCCGATAGGTCGCGCCCAGAAATCCCACTCGGCCAGCCGCTCGGGATCCAGGTCCTCCAGCAGGTGCTTCGGATAGAAGACCATCCATGTCTGGTAAAGACGGCGCCCGTGACCCGATCGGATGGTGATGGTGGAATCATCGTGGACCGTGACGGCCTCGAAGGCGCCCGATCCGTAGTCGGGGTCCCAGAAGGCTTCCATGAGACCGATAGTGAACTCGATATCCCGGGCCGTGAAAGGTACATCGTCGTGCCACCGGACGTCGGTTCGCAGCCGATACGTCCACTCGCGATAGTCGGCCGAAGGTTCCCAGTTCGTCGCCAGACGTCCGACCAGGTTGCCGAGGCTGTCCCTTTCCATGAGGGGCAGGAAGACCAGGTTCTTGGCGTCCATGTCGTGGATCGGGTTGAGGGCCTCGTCACCGCAGCAGTAGGCCACGGTGAGCGTGGAATCGCGGTCCGGGGAAGGAGGCCGGGTGCACCCGAGCGGCAGGAGCAGCAACAAAAGCGCAACCCGGAACCGGGTGTTCATAGGACGCCTCCTGGGCAAGGGGATACAGCTACCAGGAGGGGGTCCGGCAGGAACGTCTCTTGATTATCGGAAGTGCAGCCTCGGTAGAATCATACGAGCTCGCCCACCGCCGTGCGAGCAAACGAAGGCGCCCGGCGTGACAGTGAGCGCTCAGGCTCAATCATCGGCCCGACTCTAATTGGACATCTTGATAGCGGCGAGCTTCTCAGTGTTGTCAAGGTCGTTCTTAGTCCTAACCTCAATGCGGACGGCTTTGCCCTCGGCGTACTTAGTCGCGCTGTCAATAATGGATAGCAGCGAGTCCGGCGAATCACTCTCGTAGGCGGCCCTCACAGCTCTCGCACCGAGGGCAAAACCTGCCAGGAAATGCCCATTCATTGGCGTCATGTATAGAATGGTGCGTTTCTTCTGCTTCAGCTGGAGCGACCATCCCCACCGCTGGCCGGAGTAGTACCACTTTTCGCCCAGAGGTTGATACTCGGAAGCAAGGTGATCTCTCAACTTGTCCCAGAGAGCACTCGTGCGACCAAGCACTTCTGTCAACTCAATCGCCCGAGGCGCGCTTGATTCGTCCGCAAATGCGCTCAGTGCCATTTCTCCAGACCTCCGCCCAAGCCAAAGGAACGTGTAAATGCAGGCGCCAAGTGCGTCGGTGTCAGGTTCGCTAACCGCCCGCCACCGCTGCGACCAAGCAGAAGCGCCCGGCGTGATTACCGGGCGCTCCCAAGAAGGCGAACCTTACTGGCCCTCTGGTTCTGAGGGGAACTGGAACTCGACGCCAAGTTGGTCCAGTAACCCACCGCTGTCGTAGTAGTCCCGGTTCAGCGAGATCTTTCCATCGCGGAAGTGAAGAATGCTCATGCCCCGAACGGAAAAGCTCCTGCCCGTGGCTGGCATCAAGTCGGGAATGGCACCCGTCTGTGTGCCGCTCCAGACCCACTGGACGGCCGCCCGGTCGGGAGTCACGAGGCTCTCGCCCCATTCGATCCTAGTATCAGGCGCCCAACTGAAGAACTCCTCGATTAACGCCCTAATCTCCTCTCTGCCGCTACTCACATCTTGACTGGCAACGTCTTCGTAGATGCCGTCTTCCGCGAAGATAGAGTCAACCCAAGACGCATCCCCAGAGGCCCATAGCTCCTGAAAACCAGCGAGCAGCTGTTCAGCCTCGGCAGTGCTCGGCTCCTGCTGTGCCGCAGGCGCCTCTGTCTCCTCGGGAGGTCCAGCCTCTTGCGGCTGGCAGGAAGCGGTCACGAACGCGATCAGGGTGAAGATGAAGGGGATTCGCCAGCGCATCAGATACCTCCTGGACAATGGGGCACAACTACCAGAAGGGGGGTCCGGCAGGAACGTCTCTCGATTATCAGAGTGCAGCCTCACACCGAGGATAGCATCCCGCCCTCCGCCGTGCGAGTAAGCGAAAGCGCCCGGCGGAACCGGGCGCTGGCGGATCATGCGTAACGGGCAATGGGGTGGCCCTCCCAGGAGATCTCTCGGCACGTCATATAGTAGCGCCAATCAAGGAGGCCCTCGTAGACATTCCGCCTCGTGCTACCGGTCCTGACCGTCATCAGTTGCTAAGCGACCATACGTATGCTGCCACAGCGCGAACATCAGAGATGCCTATGGAGGTTCCACCCTTGGCAGGCATGGGCACACCTGAGGTGGACTGCTGGACAGTAACACCGTGCCGGATCGTTTCCTCCTGCCTGCCGGTTTGCACCGCTCAGAGCCTACCGTCGGCGATCAACAGACCCTCAACAGAGAGGTGATCTGGAGGCGTCTTTGCCAGCCTGCCTGTGCACTTGACGTGCACTCAAGCAAAAACCGACCGCTCCGTGGAGCCGTCGGCTGCGCTGTAACCTGCTGTCTTGTGTGTGCTTAGTAAGTACGCCCGGAGGGATTCGAACCCCCAACCTCCTGATCCGTAGTCAGGTGCTCTGTCCAGTTGAGCTACGGGCGCATTCGGAGCGCAGCTGCGCGCGCGGGCGCGCGGACCGCTGCGGTTCTCGGCTGGCATGCCCAGGAGAGGATTCGAACCTCCACGCCCGTAACGGGCACCAGCCCCTCAAGCTGGCGCGTCTGCCAATTCCGCCACCTGGGCCCGGCAGGCGCTCACACGACGGGCGACCCGCCAAGTGCTCGGGGGGGGAGTCGAACCCCCACGGGATTATTACTCCCACAGGATCCTGAATCCTGCGCGTCTGCCAATTCCGCCACCCGAGCAAGAGTGCCGGCGGAGCAGCGACTCGCGCCGACTTCCGGCCGCACCGCGTCGCGCATCCTCACAACACTTACCCCCGCCACGTAGCGGGGGTCGGAGCGCACTCCAGGGAGCGCCGGCCAGTGATGTTCCCCGCTCCTGCGGGGCCACCTAATCTACGGCGACAAGCGCGTTGCGCAACCTCGTCTCCAGGCACGGATTGGGACCGAATCGGGTAGATTGGAGATCGGTGCCGGACCCGGTTTCGGAACATTCGCGGCCCCGCGCGTTTTCATGAATGAGGCTCGCTCATGACGGGGGCTCGATGCGGGTGAACGGGAGGCTTCAGGAGGCTTACACGGCATGAGAACCGTCCGACTGGCGGCGACCGCCGCGGCGCTTCTGCTCCACGCTTCCATCGGCCTGGGACAGGTCTTGGAAACCGTCTCGGGCTTCAACGACTTCCCGTGGGGCACGAGCGCAGCGGAGCTTCAGTCTACGCTGGGTCCGGCGGCCCACGACGAGACTCTGGAAGCCGGTATCAGGGTGTACGTCTATCGAGACTCGGTGGCGGGCGAGGAGTCCCTGGCCATGTATGCCGTTCTGGACTCGCTGGGGATGGTAAAAGGCCAGCACACCGTCCGGCTCGACGAGAGGGTGAGCTGCGAGGTCCAGTACCGGTCGCTTCGCGATCACATCAAGTTTCTCTATCCCCTCCTGACCCCGGTCGAGAACCGGGAAAATCGCTCGCTCGCGGACTTCTGCACAGCGCTCGAGGAAGGCGCCGCTTCATGGGCGACGCAGTGGAAGGACCCCGATACGGGATCGGTGGTCACCGTCCAGCTCGAGGCGGGCGCGGAGGCGATCAAGCTGATCTTCGAGTCGGCCCAGTTCATCGAATGGGTGGCGGCGATCCAACCGCCCGGAGGAGCCTGAGCTCCAGCCGCTCCGGGGCGAAGGCCTTGGTGCCTGCCCCAACTTCATGTATTATAGGATGTAGCGAAGGTTGAGTAGCCTTCTCCGGCGAACGATGCCGGCATCCCCTCGCTGCACTGACAGCCCCGCAAGACGACTGCAGTAACGAGCGCCAGAGAAAGCACGGGAACAACGCCCGACTAGACTGAACCCTGACGCATCCATCCTGCGCCTTGGGAGGTGTACGATGTTCGGACGTCGGAGCACGACCGGCTTGGACAGCCGGGGCGCGACTCTCATTCTCGTAGCCGGGGGACTGGTGGCGATCTTCTCGGTGGCCGCTCTGGCCATCGATGTCGGTCTTCTGGTGACGGCACGCACCGAGGCCCAGCGGGTCGCCGACAACTCCGCTCACGCGGGCGCCTCGACGCTGATCTTCACACCCACCGATGAGGACAACGCGCGCGCGACCGCCATCGACTTCGGCGGTCGCAACAACGTGCGCGGCGAAGCGGCCGTGGTCCGCCCGGAGGACGTCGACGTCCTGCTCGACGAGTCGAAGGTCCGGGTGCGCGTCTACCGGACGACGGACCGGACCGGCGGCGTGGGGACGTTCTTTGCCCGGGTGTTCGGGCTGGACGAGGTGGACATCTCGGCAGTCGCGGCGGCCAAGGTCGTCCCCGGCAACATGGTCAACTGCCTGCTTCCGGTAGCGGTGGCCGACAGGTGGTACGAGGCCAGCACGGGTCTGCGGGCCGCCGAAGACGATACCTGGGACCCGGACGAGGGAGACGAGTACCAGGACGGCGCGTACGAGTACGGGCCCGACGACATCGGAACGCTCGTCACTCTCAAGCCGGCGCAGGGGGCCGCGCCCAAGGGCGGCGGAAAGGGCGACGACGGGCAATGCGACGGCGAGCCCTGCACCGACAGCAACCGCTTCGAGCCCGGCTGGTGGCGCCTGTGGTACCCGACCGGCGGCGGCGGCGCCAAGGCGATCCGCGAGCAGATCCTGAGCTGCCCCGACCCTCAGCCCACGTACACAGGAGGCGAGTGGGTCACGGACAAGAACGGTAACGTCCAGTCCGTCCGGAAGGCCTTCGACGATCTCATCGCAAAGGACCCGGGTGCGTTCTGGGACGATGGCTGCAAGTGCGTGAAGGGCTCGGCGTACGCGGTGAGTCCGCGGGTCAGGGCCGCCCCCTACTTCGATCCCGAGACGTTCTCGAAACAGGGGCCCGAGGCCAACTTCCAGATCAAGGGATTCATGGGGTTCTTCATCGTGCCGGGTCCGCCGGGGGTGCCGCCGGGCCAGCAGAGCACCTACGCGAGGATCACCTCGGTGCAGGGACTGCTGGGGAGTGGCGGAGGACCCTCCGCCGGGGAGCTGGTGAGGGCGGTCCAGATCGTCGAGTAGAGCGGGGTCGCCTCAGTAGCCCGCTTCGGCGCTTCCCTGCCGGGCGCAGCCGCTGAAGGTCCGCCCGTCCAGAGTGACCTGCGCGGAGAAGCCGTAGACGGCATCCGCCATCGTGTCGGGGCAGTCCGTCTGGATGATCCGGATCAGGATCCCCGGCCTCTCGGCCACCTCCGCGCGAAAGCTGTACGTCCAGCCGCCGCTCAAGACTTGCGGTGCCTCATAGGGAAAGCTTCGCTCGTCGGAGCCCATCTCCTGAAACACGATTCCGCCGGCGCCGATCTCCGCCTTCCAGAACGGCTCGTTCCCGAACGCCCTGAACTCGAGGCCGTCCATACCGGGAGCGGCCAGCTCGCCTTCGGACTTCCGGACGCAGCCCACGGTGTCGACGGCCAGGTGCAGCCACCGCTCCACGGTGAGCAGTCCGGAGTAGTCCGCACCGAAACCGTCTTCGGGCGGCGGCCCCAGCTCGCCCCGCAGCTCGGCGTACAGGGGCTGGTACGGATCGGAGGCGAGCTCGTCGTACAGGCTCCACAGCGCGCCCTCGGGATCGCGCACCCACAGAGCCTCGGATTCCCCGCAGGGTGTGAAGGCCCGGACCTCATGCCCCCCCACGAGAAGGCCGCGGAACGTACCTTGCTGGATG
>JBDGYE010000066.1:0-24138 GCA_039584255.1 Gemmatimonadota bacterium | reverse complement strand
TCAAGGTGCGGCCGCGGGTCGTGGTGGGGGTGCCGTCCGGAATTACGGAGCTCGAACGTCGGGCGGTCCGCTCCAGTGCCCATGCGGCCGGGGCGAAGGAAGTGTACATGGTCTCGGAGCCGATGGCGGCTGCCATCGGCGTCGGCCTGCCCGTTGAGACGCCCACGGGGAACATGGTCATCGATGTCGGCGGAGGCACCACCGAGATAGCCGTAATCGCCCTTTCGGGTCTGGTTGCCGAGACCTCAATTCGGGTCGGCGGCGACGAGCTCGACGAGGCGATCGTCTCGTTCCTGCGCAAGAACTACAACCTTCTGATCGGCGAGCCGACGGCCGAGGGAATCAAGATCCAGATAGGCTCCGCGTACCCGACCGACGAGGAGCGCGAGATGAGCGTGAAGGGCCGGGATCTCGTCTCCGGGATTCCCAAGACCGTCCGCGTGAACTCGGCGGAGATTCGGGAGTGCATACTCGAGCCGATCCAACAAATCGTCGGCGCCGTGCGGCGCGCGCTTGAAATAACACCTCCGGAGTTGGCGGCGGACATCGTGGACCGGGGAATCGTGATGACGGGTGGCGGCTCCCTGATCCGGGGCCTCGACAAGTTGCTCCGGGAGGAGACGGGTCTTCCGATCCATGTGGATGAGGAGCCGCTCACCTGCGTGGTACGGGGCTGCGGACGCATCCTGGATGATCTGCCGCGATACCGGAGCGTGATCACTACCTGAGGAGGAGTGCGCTACACGACCGTCGGACGGCCCGAGAGCCAGCGACGCGATCTGGTAATCGTCGCGGTCCTGGTCGTTCTCGCCTGGGTCCTTTCCGGTCTGAGCCTCGAACACAGGCTCGCTCTTACGACCGCTGTACGCAGCACCGTTCTCGCCCCCTTCCTGGCAGCGCACCGGACCTTCGATCGTCGTGGAGACCTGTCGGCTCGAGTAGCTCGACTGCAAGGGGAGCGGGACGCGCTGGCGCAGACAGCGCTGAAATCTGCGGACTTGGAGGTCGAGAACAGACGTCTTCGCGATTTGATAGATGTTCCCGAGAGGTCGCCGGGCGACTACCTGGTGGCCGAGCTGGTCCCAGCTCATCCATCCGTGGGCGACTCCCACACCTTCCTTGTCCGGGCCGGCTCCGACCGGGGCGTCGAGGCACCTGTCGCCGTGGCCGTTCCCGAAGGCCTGGTCGGCGTCGTTCGATCCGTGAGCCGAGGCCAAAGCTTCGGAGAGTTCTGGAGCCACCCCGAGTTCCGGGTCAGCGTGCGTGCGGAGCGAGGTGCCGGCACCGGGATCGTGCGCGCTCTGGAGACGGAGACAGGCGAGACCCTGATGCTTCTGGAAGGGGTGCCATACCAGACGGTGATACCGCCGGGCACGCTGCTGGTCACGGCCGGGCTGGGTGGGGTGTATCCCCCCGGCATCCCGGTTGGAACCGTTCGCGCGGAGGCTGAATCGAAGTCAGGCTGGTCGCGCAGCTACACGGTGGAGCCGGCGGTACGTGCGGCGGAAGTATCCTTCGTGCTTGTCTGGCAGCGGCCAATCCTGGTCGAGGATGACGCTGAGGCGGGCAGGGAACAGCCCGTTCCGGTGGACCGATCGGAGGGCCTGGAGCCCCGATGACCGGTGAAAGCCGGAGGGCCGCGGTGAGTTCCACAGTGGTGACGGCCCTGTTGCTGGTCCACTTCCTGTTTCGCCCGTTCTTCGTCGCGGCCCCGGTGGCGCCCAACCTGCTTCTCGGCGGCTTGCTCCTGGCCACTCTCAGGCTAAGCGCTGGAAGAGGAGCTCTCCTGGGGTTCCTGCTGGGCGTCCTGGAGGGCGCGATGGCGATGGAGGGGATGGGAGAGACCGCGCTCGTTCTGGCGCTGATCGGTTACCTGGCTGCGCGCTCGCGCGACCTGCTGTTCGCTGACGCCCGCTACTTCACACTGGGTTACCTCTTCGCGGGAACGTGGCTGGCGGAGATCGGCATCCAGCTATTCGTCGGCGGGGACTTCGACCCGGTTCAAATCCTTCTGGTGGTCCCGGCAGACGCCCTGCTGACAGCCCTCGTAGTCGGGCTGGCGGAGGCGGCGCTCGTCGCTCGCTGGCGGTAAGAGGGACGCGATGCCGATGCGAAGCGACGAGTCGATCAGGGCCACCCGAATCCGGCGCGCCCGAGCGGCGAACATCCTGCTCTTGGCAGCGATGGCCCTCCTGGCGGGCGCCTTCTTCCGGCTGCAGGTGATAGGGGCCGGCGAGTTCCGTCTGCAGTCCGAGAACAACCGGGTGCGCCCCATACCGATTCCGCCTCCGCGCGGCTCCATATACGACCGCCGGGGACGACTCCTCGCCGAGAACATACCAGGTTACTCGCTCTCGATTCTCCCCAGCAGCATGGACTCGGCCCGTGCCACGCTGGTTCGACTGGCACCGTACCTGGACCTCGGCGAAGGAGAGATACAGGCCCTCATCGACAAGTTCCGCCGTCAGCCCCAGCTGCCCCTGATGGTTCACGACGATCTGGACTTCGGGCAGGTGGCGGCGATCGAGCAGAGGCGGCCGCAGTTCCGTCTCGCGGTGATCGACACGCATCCCCGCCGCCGCTACCCGGCGGGGAGCGCTACGGCCCACGTGATTGGGTATGTGGGTGAGATCAGCGAAACGGAGCTCGAGCAGCCCGAGTTCGGCGAGTACGAGGCGGGACGAACGGTGGGGAAGAAGGGAGTGGAAAGGCAGTACGAGGCGAGCCTCGCCGGGTCCCCGGGCGTTCGCTTCGTGGAGGTCAGCGCCAAGGGCTCCATCGTAAGCGAGTTTGGCCCGCGGCCAACGGTGCCGGCGGTACCGGGGGACGACCTGACGCTGGCGTTGGACCTGGCGCTGCAGCAGTATACCGACTCGATCTTTCCGGCAGGCAAGAGGGGCGGTGTGGTGGCCATCGATCCCTCCAGCGGAGAGGTGCTCCTCCTGTACAGCCGTCCCACCTTCGACACCAACCTGTTCATCGGCGGAATATCGGAAAGCGACTGGTCTCAGCTCATTAACGATCCGGCCCAGCCGCTGCTGAACCGGGCGACGAGCGCCCTGTATCCGCCAGGTTCGACCTGGAAGCTCGTCGTCTCCACACTGGGCCTGCGCTCCGGGATCGCCACGATCGCTATGCGCATGCCTACTACTTGCCGCGGCGCGCTTCAGTACGGACGACGGCCGTTCCGTTGCTGGCGGCCGGAAGGGCACGGATCCCTCGACCTGTCGGGAGCGATCAAGGAGAGCTGCAACGTCTTCTTCTACCAGTTCGGCTTGCGGATCGGCCTGGACGCCCTTCTAAGCGGAGTCGACGGGCTCGGGTTCAACACGGCCACGGGACTGGACCTGCCGGCCGAGCTCGCCGGGAGGTTTCCGGCATCGAGGGAGTGGTACGACCAGCGATTCGGCCGCCGCGGGTGGACGGAGGCAGTCACCCTCAATCTCTCGATCGGCCAGGGCGAAAACGAGCAGACACTGATGCGGATGGTACAGTTCTACTCGGCGCTGGCAACAGGCCAGTCACCCGTCGTGCCGCACCTGTGGCGCAACGAGGCTCTGGAAACGCGTCGTGAACCGTGGTCACTCCAGCTCCCTGAAGCACGACGTGGTGAGCTCGTCCATGCCCTCACAAGGGTAGTCAACGAGCCCGGCGGCACCGCCTGGTGGCACCGACCCACCGAGTGGACGATGGCTGGCAAGACTGGGACGGCGCAGAATCCTTTCGGCGAGCCTCATTCATGGTTCATCGGCTTCGCTCCCGTGGACGCCCCCCGGATCGTCGTCGCGGCCGTCGTCGAGAACGGGCATCCCGACAACCAGACCTCTCTGGCGGTCCCCCTGGCCTCGAAGCTCGTCCAGCGGTATCTGCTTCTCGAGGACGTCCCACCGGATCCCCCGCCGCCCGCCCCAGCCACCCCCGTGGAGCATCCAGAGCTATGAAGGGCACCGGGCGGAGGATCGTCGCTGGGATAGCGGATCCGGCGCTGCTGGGCGTCGCGCTTCTCATGGCGACCATTGGCGTGGCGATGGTCTACTCGGCGGGGCAGGTGGAGGTCCCCTCCATCGTGACCGGCCTGTGGCGGCGTCAGGCGGCATGGCTCGCGATCTCCCTGGTCGCGTTCTTCCTCGCCGTGCGGGTGCCCTTGCGGTGGCTGGAGTGGGCGTCGCCTTGGCTGTACGCGCTATCGGTCATCCTCTTGGCGGCCGTCCTCGTCGTCGGCAGCGGCCCGACCGCGCGAAGCTGGCTGCGATTCGGCGCCCTCTCGGTCCAGCCGGCCGAGCTCGCCAAGCTGGCCACGATTCTTATGCTCGCCCGTTATCTGGGCGGCAAGAGGGAGCCCGAGACGAGGCTCGTGCAACTCTGGAGGCCGCTCGCCATCGTCGCCGTGCCCTTCCTCCTCGTGATGGCGCAGCCGGACCTGGGGAGCGCCTTGATCTTCGGAGTGATCCTCGTCAGCGCGCTGTTCTGGGCCGGAGTTCCCCTCTTCACGATCTTCATGCTGATCAGCCCGGGCGTGAGTCTGATTCTGGGATTCTCGGCGACCGTGTGGGGAGTATGGTTCGTCATCGTCGTGACCATGCTCTATCTCCGACGTCCCTTCGTTCTGGAGGCCGTGGGGGTCGGACTGGCGAACCTGGCGGCCGGGGCCGTGGCGACTCCGCTATGGAACAGCCTCGCGACCTACCAACAGAACCGACTGCTGGTCTTCCTGAACCCGGAAATCGATCCGCGAGGTGCCGGGTGGCACCTCATCCAATCGCGAGTGGCCATCGGCTCTGGAGGCTGGCTTGGACAGGGCTTCGGCCTGGGTCCGCAGAAGCGGCTCGCGTTTCTCCCGGAGCAGCATACGGACTTCATCTTCTCAGTCGTGGGCGAGGAGCTCGGTCTGCTGGGGGTAGTCGTGCTTCTGGGCCTGTTCGCCTGGCTCTTGCACCGGGTGCTGCGCATAGCTGTCGATTCGGCTCCCGGCTTTGGAGGCCTGATCGTGTTCTGCCTGTTCGCCGTCTGGTTCGCTCACCTCGTAATCAACATCGGGATGACGGTCGGCCTGATGCCCATCACGGGGCTTCCACTGACCTTCCTCAGTTACGGTGGCAGCTTTCTTCTCACTGTCTTCGTGGGTCTCGGCATAGTGCAGCGCGCCGCGCTGGAGAGATGAGAGGCGGGTTCGCCCGACCGGCTGCGCCCACCTATATTTGGCGGCTGCTCACATCGATCAACGAGGTGACATGGCCTGGTTCCGCAAAGAGAAGCAGAGGCTTGTAGCGCAGAAGCGGGAGCTGACAGCGGACGTCTGGGAGAAATGTGACGGCTGCGGAGAGATCCTCTACACACGTCGCCTTGCCGAGAGCTACCGGGTGTGTCCCGAGTGCGGCCATCATTTCCGCATTTCGGCCCCCGAGTATGTCGATATGCTGTTCGACGATGGATTCGAGGAGGAGTTCGACGCGGAGCTCCGCTCGGCGGACCCGCTGGCCTTTGTCGACTCGAAGCCGTATCTGGAGAGGGTGGTCGAGGCCGAGAGCAAGGTCGGGACGTACGACGCGGTGCTAACGGGCGCTGGACGGATCGACGGGCGCGCGGTGTGTGGCGGAGTCATGGACTTCGGATTCATCGGCGGTTCGATGGGCTCCGTCGTGGGCGAGAAGATCACCCGGATGATCGAACGGGCCGTCGAGGGTCAGAGCCCGGCCGTAATCGTCTCGTCCTCCGGTGGGGCGCGAATGCAGGAGGGAATCTTCTCTCTGATGCAACTGGCCAAGACGTCAGCCGCGCTGCAGCTGCTGGCGGAGGCCGGTCTTCCCTATATAAGCGTGCTGACACACCCGACGACGGGCGGAGTCACCGCGAGCTATGCGATGCTGGGCGATGTGAACCTGGCGGAGCCCGGAGCGCTGATCGGCTTCGCTGGCCCTCGCGTGATCCGCGAGACGATCCGTCAGGATCTTCCGGAGGGTTTCCAGAGGTCCGAGTTCCTTCGGGAGCATGGGATGGTGGACCGAATCGTCCCACGCGGAGAGATGAAGTCCGCGATCTCTCGTCTGCTGCACCACATGTGCTGAGACACCAGCCGGCTCCAGTCGAGTACCAGCCGTGAGGCTTTCCCAGGCCATCTCCGGGCCGTCCGGCGTCCTCGCAAGACTGCTCCGTCGGTGTCCTTCCACCGACATTCGCTGGGGTCTGGAACGCACGCGGGCGATGCTCAGCGAGCTGGGCGACCCCCAGATGCACTTCCAGTCGATTCACGTAGGCGGCACCAACGGCAAGGGATCGGTGGCTGCGACGGCGTCGTCGATCCTGGGTCGCAGGGGACTCAGGACCGGCCTCTACACCTCGCCGCACCTCACGGAGTTTCGCGAGAGGGTGCGAATCGAAGGCGCGCCGGTGGATGTCGCGCTGCTGGAAGCGGCTGCCCGGGTGGTCCTCCCCCTGGCGGAGCGTGAGGACGCGAGCTTCTTCGAGGCGGCTACGGTGCTCGCGTTCCACTGCTTCGCCGAGGCGGGCGTTGAAGCGGCGGTAGTGGAAGTTGGGCTGGGTGGGCGCCTCGATGCGACCAACGTCATCTCACCTCAGGCGACAGTGGTGACCAACGTGGCCTGGGACCATGCCGACTACCTGGGCGAAACGCTCAGCGAGATCGCCGCCGAAAAGGCCGGTATCCTCAAGCCCTCCGTTCCGTGCGTGGTCGGTCCCATGGCGGAGCGCGTACTGCGCGTGATCAGCGACCGGGCTGCTACGATCGGCGCCCCGCTCCACGCTCTCGGGGGTGAAACAGCCCTGGAATCGGTTCAGACGGATCTGGTCGGGACCAGCTTCACTTACCGCTCGCCAGCCTTCCCGGCCGGGCTGGCGCTCAGGACGCCACTGCCGGGCGCTCATCAGGCCGCCAACGCGGCTCTCGCCCTGCGGGCCGTCGAGCTCTCCGGACTGGGAATCGACGCTGACTCCGCCCTGACCGGCACGGCCACGGTGGAATGGCCGGGCAGGTTTCAGGTGCTGGCTCGACGCGATGGAACGTGGGTGTTGGACCTGGCGCACAACACCGAGGCCGCGCGGGCGATGGCGAGCACGCTGCGACAGGTCTCGCTCTGCCGCCCGATCGTTCTGCTGATCGCGATTCTCGGAGACAAACCGTGGCGCGAGATGCTGGACCCGATGTTGAGCAGCGCCGTCGCCGGGGTGTTCACGGTAGCACCCTCGTCGCCGGAGTCGCGGAGATGGGATCCCGGCGCCGCGCGCCTCGCCGTCGGTGGGCACACCGTCGAGGTGGAGCCCGTCTTCGAGCGGGCGCTTCGCAGGGCGCGGGAACTCGCCGGCGAGGGAACGGTAGTCGTGACCGGTTCCTGCTACACAGTGGGCGATGCGCTGCGGTCCCTCGGGGCCGCCTGAACGAAACGAAAGGGAGACGCATACGATGCCATACGATCCCGAGCTTGTGGCGCCAATGAGAGAGGAACTCGCCCGCCTCGGTGCCGGCGAGCTGCTGACACCCGACGAGGTGGATCGGGCTTTCGACTCGGCCAATGGGACGACGCTCCTTGTGATCAACTCGGTGTGCGGATGTGCCGCCGCCAACGCGCGTCCGGCGGTTACCATCGCCACCGGCCATTCGGTGCAGCCCGACCGCATCGTGACCGTGTTTGCCGGGCAGGACGTCGGAGCGACGGAACGTGCGCGGGAGAGGCTTCCGGGATACCGTCCCTCGAGCCCGTCGATCGCCCTCTTCAAAGGCGGCGAGCACGTGTTCGTACTGGAGAGGCACGAGATCGAGGGCCGTGACGCACACGACATCGCGGCGGACTTGACGGCAGCCTACGATCGCTTTTGCGGTCCGGCGTAACACATGGCTGCTGGAGTGGGTGGCACGGCGGTCCGCGGCGCCCGGTCGAGGCCGGGCGCTTTCGTTTGGCCTCGAGCAAGGACCGGCGGATTTCTATTGCCCGGCGCGCGTAGCGCCACATACATTCGGCGCCAATGAACGTCGCCAGCCTTCCGGGTTTTCGCGACTTCTATCCCGACGACCTCGCGCTGCGCAGCCACATCTTCTCCGCCTGGCGGGAGGTCGCTAGACGGTACGGCTTCGTGGAGTACGACGGGCCCCCGCTGGAGGCCCTGGAGCTGTACACTCGGAAGTCGGGAGAGGAGATCGTCGGGCAGCTGTACCGGTTCACCGACCAGGGTGGCCGGGAGGTGGCGCTGCGTCCGGAGATGACCCCCACGCTCGCCCGCATGGTGGCCGCGCGCGCCGGAGGTCTGCCCAAGCCGATCCGCTGGTTCTCGATTCCACAGCTATTCCGCTACGAGCGCCCACAGAAGGGGCGCCTCCGAGAGCACTTCCAGCTCAACCTGGACATCGTAGGCGAGCCGGGAGAGCTGGCTGACGCTGAGATCGTGGCCGCCGCAGTGGACGTGTTGCGGGAGCTCGGGCTCGGCGCGGATGACTTCGTCGCCAGGGTCTCCGACCGCCGCCTGATGGCCGGGGTGCTGCAGGCGGTCGGGGTCCCGGCGGGCGGGATGGAAGAGGCCTTCGCCGTGCTGGACAGGATGGACCGGGAGTCGGAGGACTGGGTCGTAGAGCGGCTGACCGAGCTGGGAGCGCCCCAGCATGCCCCCCGGCGCGTCCTCGAACTGACGGAGAAGACACTGGGTGAGCTGGGCAGCGAGTTTGGTAAACACCCGGCGGTGGCGGAGAGCACGGATCGCCTGCACCGCTTCTTCGGTCATTTGGAGGCGCTTGGCTTGGAACGCTACGTGCGTTTCGACGCTCGGCTGGTACGAGGACTGGCCTACTACACAGGGTTGGTGTTCGAGCTGTGGGACGCGCAGGGGAAGCTGCGGGCGATCTGCGGTGGCGGACGCTACGATGACCTGCTGGCTTCCCTGGGAGGGCCCGATCTCCCGGCTCTGGGGTTCGGCATGGGAGACGTCGTGCTGGGCGAGCTTCTCCAGGACCGGGATCTGCTGCCCCGAGCCTCGAAGCCGGTGGACGATTACGTGGTGTGTGTCTCGGCGGCCGAGCGAAAGGCAGCATTGGGTGCCGTGCGCCGGTTGCGTGAGAGCGGTCGGGCGGTCGCCTTCGATCTGGCTGGCCGGAGCGTCGGTAGGCAGTTCAAGGCCGCGAACCAGCTCGGGGCCGAACGGGCTATCGTGATCGGACCGGACGAGCTGGCGAGGAACGAGGCTCTGGTACGGGAGATGGAAAGCGGACGGGAGATGTGGGTCGCGCTCGAACGGCTGTCCGGAGAATAGCGGGAGATAGATGGGCAACGGCAAGGGACTGACCTCTCAGACTGAGAACTTCGCCGCCTGGTACAACGAGGTGGTGCAGCAGGCGGAGCTGGCGAGCCACTCACCTGTGCGCGGTTGCATGGTGATTCGACCCTACGGCTACCGGATCTGGGAGCTCATGCAGGGCGGTCTGGACGGGATGTTCAAGGAAACGGGCCATCAGAACGCCTACTTTCCACTGTTCCTCCCCAAGTCCGCGTTGGACCGGGAGGCCGAGCACGTCGAGGGCTTCGCTCCCGAGACCGCCGTCGTCACCCACGCCGGGCAGACGGAACTCGAGGAGCCACTGGTCGTGCGCCCGACGTCCGAGGCGATCATCTGGCCCATCCTGCGTGACTGGATCCACTCGTACCGTGATCTCCCGGTGCTGCTGAACCAGTGGGCGAACGTCGTCCGTTGGGAGATGCGCACACGCCCGTTTCTCCGGACAACCGAGTTTCTGTGGCAGGAGGGACACACGGCGCACTCCACGGAGGAGGAGGCGGAGGAAGAGACGCTGCGGATGCTAGGCGTCTACCGCACCTTCATGGAGGAGTGGATGGCGATGCCGGTGATCACCGGCCTCAAGACGGAGTCGGAGCGCTTCGCAGGTGCCCTGCGAACCTACGCCTGCGAAGCCTTGATGAAGGACAACAGGGCCCTCCAGGCTGGTACCAGCCATAACCTGGGGCAGAACTTCGCGCGGGCCTTCGACGTTCGGTATCAGACGGAGGAAGGCGAGCATGTGTTCGTGTGGAGCACGTCGTGGGGCGTCTCCACCCGGCTGGTGGGCGCGCTCATCATGTGCCATGGAGATGACACGGGCCTCGTCCTGCCGCCTATGTTGGCTCCTCATCAGGCGGTCATCGTTCCCATCTGGCGGGACGACGAACAGAGAGTGAGTGTCTTGGAGGCGAGCGAGAGGGTGAGCCGGGCCCTGAAGTCGGCGGGCGTCCGTGTCCATTTGGATGATCGCGAGGGCCTCAATCCGGGCGCCAAGTACTACGAGTGGGAGCGCAGGGGAGCGCCCTTGCGGCTCGAGATCGGCCCTCGGGATGTGGAGGCCGGCAAGGTGATGTCGGTGCGACGCTTCGTCGGGGATGACGCTGAGAGGAAGTCGCCGCTGGCCGAACAGGGGATCGGAGAGGCGGTTTCCGGAATCCTGGACGGACTGCAGCGAACTCTGCTGGAAGAAGCCCGCGCCAGACGCGAGGAGAACACCCAGCGAGGCGTCTCTGACTACGAGGAGTTCGGCGCGATCATGGAGAAGCGAGGCGGATTGGTGTACACCGGCTGGTGCGGGAGCGGCGAGTGCGAGCAGCGGGTGAAGGACGATACGAAGGCCACCATCAGGGTGATTCCGGGTCCCGAGTTCCGCTCCGCGGAGGCACCCGACGTCTGCCTGTGTGGTTCTCCTTCCGTGCACGAGGTCGTAAGGGCCCGGGCCTACTGAGGTAGCGAACGTGGCTGATCTGCATGAGGTAGCGGAGTTCCTGGATTCCTATCTTCGGGTAGCGGACATCCCAGACCATCCCGGGGCATGGAACGGGCTTCAGGTAGACAGTCGATCGCCGGTCGAGCGCATCTGTGCGGCGACGGATGCCTGCCAGGCCACGATCGAGGCCTCGGTAGCCGCCGGAGCGCAGCTGCTCCTGGTCCACCACGGCCTCTTCTGGGGCGAGCCGTTGCCAATCACCGGCCGGACGTACCGGCGAATGAAGGCGATGCTGGACGGAGACCTGGCCCTGTACAGCGCCCACCATCCGCTGGACATCCATCCGGTCGTGGGGAACAACGTCCTCCTCGCGCGGGAGCTGGATCTCACGGTGGAAGGCCGTTTCGGGACCTGGGGAGATCTGGAGGGCATCGGCGTATGGGCCGCTGCCGACCTCCCGCTCCGGGAGATGGTGACCCGGCTGGAGCAGGTATGCGCCGCGGCGCCGCGCGTACTGGCAGGCGGGCCGGTGCACGTGCGTAGAGTCGGGATTGTGACGGGCGGTGCCGGGTCGCTGATACCGGAGGCACACCAAGAAGGATTGGACACCTTCATTACGGGAGAGGGGAGTCACCACACGTTCCACGAGGCGATGGAGCTCGGCGTCAACGTCGTCTACGCTGGCCACTACGCCACCGAGACCCTGGGCGTGAAGGCTCTGGGCGCGGCGGTAGCCGAGCGCTTCGGCCTCGACTGGACCTTCCTCGACCACCCGACTGGCATGTGAGCTGGGCGGGCCCCTCGCGCCCCATCCCGTGAGCGACCTAGGTTCAGGTACCTGGACCAGGCGCGGAGAGTCGATGTCGAAGCTGCTGGAGCGCGTCAGGAGCGCCGTGGCCGACCGGTACGAGGTCGAGGAGGAGATCGGCCGCGGTGGGATGGCGATGGTCTATCTCGCCGCCGACAGCAAGCACGGTCGCAAGGTTGCCCTGAAGGTGCTGTTGCCGGAGGTGGCGGCCTCCCTCGGAGCGGAGCGTTTCCTCCGCGAGATCCGAATTGCGGCGGGTCTCGTGCATCCCAACGTCCTTCCCCTGCACGATTCCGGCGAGGCCGACGGACTGCTCTACCACGTCACGCCGTACGTGGAGGGCGAAACGCTGCGCGACAAGCTATCCCGCGAGCGTCAGCTACCGGTGGACGAGACGGTCCGCATCGTCAGGGAGGTCGCTGACGCGCTGGACTACGCTCACGGGGAGGGCGTCGTGCACCGCGACGTGAAACCCGAGAACATCCTGCTGAGCAAGGGTCACGCCCTGATCGTCGATTTTGGTGTCGCGCGGGCAATAGGGCTGGTCGGCGGGGAACGTCTCACCGAGACCGGGATCGTAGTCGGGACGCCCTCCTACATGAGCCCCGAGCAGGCGCGCGGCGAGCAGATCGATGGCCGTGCCGACCAGTACGCGCTGGCCTGCGTTGCCTATGAAATGCTAGGAGGGGAGCCGCCGCTATCCGGGCGGACGCCCCAGGTGATCCTGGCCCGGCGCCTGTCGGAGTCGCCGGGCTCCCTTCGCGTGTTGCGCGAAACGGTGTCGCCGGCGATGGACGAGGTGGTCCGCAAGGCGTTGTCGCGGATCCCGGCGGACCGCTTCGCCACGGCCGGCGACTTTGGCAAGGCAATGGCAGCGGCCGAGGCCGGCGCCGTCGTACTGACCTCGCACGACTCTATCTCTGTTCCCGGGCTGTCTGACTCGGGGGATCCGGTGCGTTCGACGTCGAGGGACGCCGACCGGGCGCGAGGTTCGGTCAAGCTCTCGCTGTGGGAGGAGCTCAAGGCGCGCAGGGTGTACAACGTGGGCCTTGTCTACTTGGCCACCGCCTGGGTGGTCATCGAGGCCAGCGACGTCATCCTGGCGGACTTTGGCCGACCCGAGTGGCACCTCTTCGTAACCGTGGTCGCGATCGCCGGCTTTCCGATCGCGCTCGTCCTGGCCTGGCTGTTCGAGATCACCGGTAGCGGGATCCGGCGAACCGCGGTGATGGATCTTCGGGAGACGAAGGGCCGGAGGCTGGCCAAGATGCCGCTGGTGAGCAAGCGGGCTTTGGCGGCCGTGGTGGTGTTGCTGAGTCTGTTCGGCCTATGGTTTGTGATCCGTCGCCTGATGCAGGGCGCCGGCTAATACCCGATTCGTCCCGCCGCCACCTAGAACACCGAGAACTTTACGCCCTTCAGGTAGCGCTCCGGCCGCTCACGCACGTCCTTTGTCAGGAGCGCGATCTCCTCTGTCGCCGCCTGAACGTTCTCTGTCGCCGCAGTCAACCGGTCGTAGAGATCGGGGTCGTTCACCATCTTTCCGAGGCTGCCATCCCCCCGATCGATCTTCTCCAGAATCGAAGAAAGCGAGGCGCTGCTCGCGTCCAGATCGTCGCTTGCCGACGCGAGCCGGGTCGTCAACGTGTCGATGTTCGCGATAGTCCGGTCGAGCTCGGGACCGGACGTCGCATCCGCCAACTGACTGGATGTTGTGCTGAGTCCCTCGATGAGCGTCTCGAGGGCCTCCACTTCTTCGTCCAGCAGAGACTTGATGTGCGCCATCGATTCGGAGACGGAGCCAGTCGCGGAGTGGACGTCGTCGATGAGCTGGTCTGACAACAGCCTTCGGGTCTGGTCGAGTATCTCTGACGCCCTGTCGCCCAAGGTGCCGGCCAGGTCGTTCAATCCGGGAGCCGAGTAGACTGTTATGCTATCCCCGGCCGAGAGTGATACGGTTGAGGCTCCCGGCCGCAGCGCCAGTTCCATCGTGCCGAGGAAGCCCGACGTTCGTATCTCCCCTCGTGTGTCTCTTGGCAGAGTGCCAGCGTAGTTGATTCGGACATGTAGAACCACGTCACTCTGGCGCAGCTCGACCTGGTCGACCGAGCCGATGTCAACTCCCAGGAGCGACACCCGGGTACCCTCCGTTACCGCTCCCGACTCCTCGGCGACCGCGTAGAAAGTCAGCCTGTCGCCCCCCGGCTGCGCCCCGCTGATCCACGCCACACCCATGACAAGGGCGACGAGTCCCAGGATCATTAACGCCCCGACCTGAAGCTCCGTCCGGTATTGGCTGCGCAGACCAGGATCTCTCATCCGACGGCCTCATCCGTAAGCTTGGGGTGAAGGAAATCCTGCACTGTCGGATTCGTCGACTCGCGCAGCTCGTCGGGCGTTCCCTGTGCCTGGACCGTGCCGTCGGCCAGGAGGACGATCCGGTCGCCCAGGAAGAACGCCGAATCCACGTCGTGCGTCACGATGATGCTGGTTGCCCCGATCTCTCCCTGCAACCTCGCGATAAGCCGGTTGATCACGCTGGCGTTCAGGGGATCCAGACCTGTCGTCGGCTCGTCGTACAGGATATACCGTTTCTGGCCCACGATGGCCCTGGCGATGGCCACACGCTTCTGCATCCCCCCCGACAACTCGGCCGGAAGCAGTGGCAGGACGTCGGGTCCCAGGTTCACGTGGTCGATCGCTTCCCGCACGAGAGGATCGGCGCGGGCGTACACCTTGCGGCAGTGCTCCGCGCCGAGACCGAGCTGGATGTTCTCGCCGGCCGTCAAGGAATCGAACAGGGCAGAGTTCTGGAAGACGTAGCTGATCTTCGAACGGATCTCCCGGATCTCCGATCCGCCAGCACTTGGCACGGACACCCCTTCGACCAGAATATCCCCTTCGTCAGGGTCGAACAGTCCGACGATGTGCTTCAGCAGCACGCTCTTGCCGGTACCCGAAGGGCCCATGATCACGACGCTCATCCCCTCGTGGATGTCGAGATCCACCCCGTCCAGGACCTTCTTGTCGTTCAGGGACTTCTTGAGACCCCGGATCTCGATCATGTTCCGTCCCCCCGGCCCACGGATCCACGTCCCACCGTGCGTTCCGCCAGAGCGCTCACGAGACGGCCTTGTACAGCGGAGCCAGCAGCACGTCGAGTAGCATCAGCGCTACGATAATTGCGACTACCGTGTTCCGTGCGGTACGTCCCACGCCGGCCGCGCCTCCTTCCGATTGCAGGCCGACGTAGCTGCCGATGAAGGTAATACAGGCGCCGAAGAACACCCCTTTGACGAGCGAGAAGATGAGAGCGGCGGAGTGATAATAGTCGCGCACGCCGAAGACGTACTCCTGAGTCGTCATCGGCAGCAACGTGATCGCCGTGAGCCAACCGCTCCACATTCCGGCCGCGTTGGCGAGGACGACGATGGGCAGCATCACCAGCGAACCTGCAACCACTCTCGGAACGACCAGTTCGACTACGGGATCGCGGCCGAGAGTGACCAGAGCATCAACCTGATCCGTGACCTTCATGGTCCCGAGTTCGGCCCCGATGCCGGCTCCGACCCGACCCGCCATGATGATCGCCGACAACAGGGGCGCGAGCTCGGTCAGCATCCCGGCTGCCACCGCGCTTCCCACGATCCACATCGGAAGGTCGGTGAACTGATATCCGCTTTGCTGGGCGAGGATCGAGCCACTCAGAGTAGCCACGAGTAGAACTAGAGGGAGGCTGTCGATGCCGATTGCCTTCGCCTGTGCAAAAGTCTCCTTCCTGTAGTCGCGGGGGCGCCGAAGAGCGAGCACGGTGGCTCCAAACAGGATACCGGCGCGGCCAAGATGGCGCGCCCAGGTGAGCCCGAAGCGGCCAAGCAGGCGCACCCAGCGGACCGGCGCGATATCGGCCGGGCCTTCAACGACGCGCCCCTCGCCTGTATCCAGGGCTTCGGTCAACTCGCCACCTGTATGTCGTCGCTTTCCGCGCCTCCGCTCTCCCGCCGTGAGCGGTGCCAGGTCGGTCCGTTGAGATGCTCGGCGGCTCCCGGAAGGCAGTCGCCAACCTACCACGAACTGCAAGTGCATCCAAGAGTGACGGACGGCCCCCGGAGGCCGGTCCGGGCCCTGACGTCAAGAGCGGGTGGTGTCCCGGCCGGGCGGCTTCAGGAGACGGCGGATAGAGTCTCGCGACGCTCTGTCCTTCATCGAGCGTCTGATGTCTGCGGGAGCCGCGCCGGGCGGGACGCGCGAGGTGTCTGCACCGCCCGCACTGTCCTCGGCCGAGGCATCAGCCTCGGCGGCGTCGAGACCGAGCTTCCCCAGCGGCTCGGCGGGCCCCTCCTCCGCTCCGCTCTCTCGCCGCNGCGATCCTGACCCACACCCGTTCCATGCGGCGCGGATCTCTCCCTGCACGCGAGGCGAAGTGCAGGAGCTCCGCGGCGCTCACTCCGTACTCGGCCAGCAGTTCCTCTCGCGCCGAATCGGCCGCGGCCTCGGGGAGTTCCTGCGGGCTCCGCCTCGGAGAATCCGAATCGATGAGGACCAGGCGCGTCATCACCTGCACGAATACCTCGTCGCTCACCTGGTCCGGTGGGGTGCTCGGGCCGCGACAGGCGACGCCCAGAAAGCCGGATGCCATGAGGAGCCACAGCCTGTGGTCGCTCAACATCCTGCCGTATCCGAAGCTGCCTTTCCTGACCGCCATCGGTCGCTCCGCTGCATCCCGCCGACGAAGTCGCGGCCGCGGACTGGCACGGCCGGGCGCATCTCTCACGGCCTCGATCTAGCCCGCCGGCAAAGAGCGTGTCAAGGCGCCTTCGGACCTCCTCAGCGCGTTGAGATCAGCTCTTCGCAGGGCTAGCTTCCACTGTCGAATCAGTGACCCGAACCGCTTTCTCGCTCCTCGAAAGGCGTCGATCACGGTGAGATACCCGGCCCGGGTGTTGTGCGGCCTGCCGTTCCTGCTGTCCGGATCAGCAGCCGCTCAAACGGTACCCTCGCCCGAGGATGTGCTGGGCTACCCCTTGGGCGAGCGTTTCACAGACGCGGCTTCGGTCGTGCGCTACGCGGAAGCGCTGGCCGCTGGATCCGAGCGGGTGGAGCTGGTCAGATACGGGACGACCCCTGAGGGCCGCCCGCTGGTGCTGCTCGTCGTGGCAACGGAGTCCAACCTGCGCCGCATGGACGAGCTGCTCGCCGACAATGCCCGTCTTCTATCTCCCGAGGTCGGGCCGGAAGACGCACGATCGATCGCCCGGGCCAACCCGTCGGTGGTGTGGTTTACGTACGGTCAGCACGGAGACGAGAGCGCTTCGACGGAGGCGGCCCTATGGACGGCCTACGAGCTGGCCGCGGGTTCGCCCGACGTGGATGGGATCCTAGATTCGGTCGTCGTCGTGCTGGATCCGGCTGCCAACCCGGATGGCAGGGATCGCTACGTTCAGTGGTACCGGGGGGTCAGAGGCTTGCTTCCCAACCCGAGTCCCGGGGCGTCGGAGCATCACCCGCCGTGGCCGGCTGGACGCTACAACCACTACCTGTTCGATCTGAACCGCGACTGGACCTGGGCGACCCAGGCCGAGACCCGCGGCCGACTCCTGCAATGGGGAAGGTGGAATCCCCAGGTCCACGTCGACTTCCACGAGATGGGATATCGTGGTACCTACTTCTTTTTTCCGGCCGCGGAGCCGGTAAACCCCATCTATCCCGACTACACCCTGCGCTGGGCTGAGTACTTCGGCCGTGCCAACGCCGCGGAATTCGACCGAAGGCGCTGGCTCTACTACTCCGGAGAGCAGTTCGACCTCTTCTACCCGGGATACGGGGACAGCTGGCCCAGCCTGGTGGGTGCTATCGGCATGACCTACGAGCAGGCAGGAAGCGGGGGTGCCGGTCTGGAGGTGGAGCGGCGCGACGGGACGCTGCTCACGTTGCGCGAGAGAGCGACGCATCATCGGGTAGCCGGGATATCGACGCTTCGAGCGACCATGCATCGGAAGACGGACCTGCTGATGGAGTACGCCGCCTTCCACCGGGGACAGGGAGACGGACTCTCAGACGTTCTGTTGGTGCCCGGTGAAGATCGGGCCGCGACCGATGCCCTGGTGGACCTTCTTCACAACCAGGGAGTTCGAGTCGAACGAGCTACTCGTGCCTTCCGCGCCACCTCCCGGCCTCATTTGGGCTTCCCGCCGCGCGATGAGTTCCCGATCGGTACCCTTCGAATCCAGTCACGGCAAGCACGGGGGCGTCTGGCGCTCACGCTGCTCCAACCCGAGACGCTTGTCGATGAGGCGGTATCGGCAACCTACGACATCACCGCTTGGTCCCTTCCGTATGCCTACGGCGTGGAGGCTCACTCGGCGGCGCAGGGCGTCGATGGAGGATTCCGCTCCGTCCCCGGCATGGTTCCCGCTGTCACCGAAGAGGCTGGGATCGAGGACGCTTACGGGTACCTCGTGCCGCCGGGATTCGAGTCGGCGGGCCCGATCTACAGATACGTTGCGGCAGGCGGCCGGGCGTACGCCCTGCCGGAGCCGTTCGAGGCGGCAGGCGGCCGCTGGTTGGCCGGCACCTACTTCCTCCCCGGAGACCAGGGAGCCGTCGACCGTCTGACGGCGGCAGGTCTGGGTAGTCTTGCGAGCCCGGTGACCAGCGGCCGGACGTCATCGGGACGGGATCTCGGTACCCAGCGGTCCTTGACCGTCACTCCGCCGCGCATCGGGGTGCTCACCGGTGATGGACTCAGCCCGACGAGCTTCGGCGCCGTGTGGTTTCTGCTCGAGCAACTGGCCGGAATACCCTTCGACGCTCTTCCCTCACGGCTGCTCGAACGGCGCGGGCTAGCGGAGTACGAAGTGCTGGTTATTCCATCGGGGAGCCCCGGCAGTTCCCTGGACGAGGATGGCCGGATTGCCCTGGAGGATTGGCTCCGCACCGGTGGTACCCTCGTCGCCCTCAGCCAGTCGGCCCGATGGGTCGCAGAAACGCTCGCCGGAATCGAGCGGAGATCAGACGAGGAGGAGACGTCCGCCGACGAAGGACGCCGACTGGGGCTTCGCACCGTCGACGAGAGGCGATCTGACGCGTGGGAGGACGCGGTCCACGGGATCATTCTCCCGGTGCGGGTCGATGCGGACCATCCCCTCGGCTGGGGGAGTGGCACCGGCAACGATTCCCGACGGGCCTTCGTGCTGCATCTGGAAGACCTGGCCTTCGAGCCGTCGGATCGCTTCGCGACTGTCGTAGCGTTCGAAGAGGGGGTCCAGGCAGTGAGCGGAGTCGCCAGTGAGTCAGTTCTGCAGGAGCTGTCTGCTTCCTCCTGGCTGGTGACCGGACGCGTCGGCTCGGGGAGAGTGATACTGTTCGCGGACGATCCCCTGTTTCGACTGATGTGGAGGTCGAACTTCCCTCTGTTCACGAACGCGCTGCTGCTCGGCCCCGCGCTGCGCTAGACTGCCGGGGCCCGCCGGAGTAGAGGCGGGGCGGCTACTGCCGAAAAGGCAGGCAACTCAACACAAAGGCAGGGACCGGCCGCCGCCGTGGCGGAGTCGCGCGGTTCGTCGGACGCTTCTGAGGGCACGCCTCTTGCTCCTCTCGCTGTGGTCCCGAGTAGAATCATGAGGAGGTAAGAATGGTGGAGAATGACGAAGGGAGAGGGCCGGAGATGGACGAGCGGGTCGGCGGCGATTCGGCCGAGGAGAAGAACGGCGAAGAGGCCCGGGAAGAGAGGGGGCGTCCCTGGACGGGACCGTTCTCAGACCTGCAAGAGATGGTGGAGGATCTGGTGGAGGGCGTACGACAGTTCGCACCGCCCGTTTACGGTCGGTTTCCGCGGGTCGAGATGATCCGGCCTCCGGACGAGTACTGGGTGCTCCTCGACGTTCCTGGCCTCAAGCGCGATGAAGTGGACGTGACCACGATCGGAGACGAGCTGCAGGTGAGCGGCGTCCGCGTCCGGCCCCGCCTGCCCGACGGTGCCCAAGTACGGCGAAGCGAGCTGCAGTACGGGAAGTTCAGCCGCACTCTTCGCCTGCCGGCCGACGTCGATCCCCAAGACGTCAGGGCCAGGCTCAAGTTCGGGGTGCTCCGGCTTCGCCTGCCGCGCCGTTCCGGTAGCGAGGGCCGCGCAGGCCCTTCAAACGGCGGCGGAGCTTGCCCGCCGGCGCGGAAACCCCGCCGTCGAGGACGTGCATCTTCTGGCCGCGTTGCTCGACGAGGAGGATGGGATCATCGAGCCTGTCCTCCGCAAGGTTGGTGTGGACCCGTCACTCGTCCGCGCCCCGCTGCCCGACGCCGTGGACCGTCTGCCACGCCAATCGGGGGCGACACCCGCAGCCAGCCGGGAACTCGCACGCGTGCTGGATGAGGCGGACGCGGAGGCACGCGCCATGAGCGACCTTTACGTGTCCACCGAGCACCTGCTTGTGGCACTTGCCGGCGGGAAGGCCAGCAGCACGCGAGGCATACTTGAGGATGCCGGAGCTTCGCAGGAGGCGATCAGAGAGGCCATCTCCGAGGTGCGGGGCCCGCACCGAGTCACGGATCAGGAGGCCGAAGGGAAGTATCGGGCCCTAGAGCGCTTCGCTGTGGACCTCACCGAACGGGCTCGCGCCGGCGAGCTGGACCCTGTCATCGGTCGGGACTCGGAGATCCGGCGAGTGATGCAGGTCCTGTCGCGCCGCACCAAGAACAACCCGGTGCTCATCGGGGAGCCGGGCGTCGGCAAGACCGCGATCGTGGAGGGTCTGGCCCAGCGGGTCGTCGCTGGCGACGTGCCGGAGACGTTGCGCGACAAGAAGCTGATACAGCTGGACATCGCCGCGATGCTCGCTGGCGCCAAGTACCGCGGAGAGTTCGAGGAACGCCTGAAGGCAGCCCTCAAGGAGATCACCGAGGCAAAGGGCAGGTACATCGTCTTCCTCGACGAGCTGCACACGGTCGTGGGTGCCGGAGCGGCCGAGGGAGCTGTAGATGCCGGAAACATGCTCAAGCCGCCTCTCGCCCGCGGCGAGCTTAGAATGGTTGGTGCCACGACCCTCGACGAGTACCGGAAGCATGTGGAGAAGGATCCGGCGTTGGAGCGGCGCTTCCAGCCGGTGTTCGTCGGCGAGCCCTCGTTGTCGGAGACCATCGCTATCCTCCGGGGCCTCAAGGAAAAATACGAAGTGCACCACGGCGTGCGCATCACGGATCCAGCGCTGGTGGCGGCTGCCAGGCTGTCGGAGCGCTATATCGATCGAGATCGACTCGATGCCCGAAGAGATAGACGTGCTCGAGCGCCGCATGATCCAGCTCGAGATCGAGCGAGAGGCGCTCAGGGAGGAGCGCGACCCCAGGAGCGAGGAGCGCAGGGTCGAGCTGGAGAGCGAGCTCGCGGGGATCCGTGAGAAGCTGGCAGGAATGAAGTCACAGTGGACCCTGGAGAAGGAGTCCATCGAGCGTGTGCGCGAGCTTAAGCGTCAGGCGGAGGAGCTCGCGCTGGGGGCGGAAAGGGCGACACGTGGAGGTGACCTCCAACGGGCCGCCGAGATCTCGTACGGTGAGATCCCACGCGTCAGGGCGGAGCTCGAGGAAGCCGAACGGGCGCTGAAGTCACTCCAGGCCGCGGGAAGCTTCCTGAAAGAGGAAGTCGGTTCCGAAGACGTGGCCGATGTCGTGGCCTCCTGGACAGGAATCCCGGTCTCCAGGATGATGGAGGACGAGATGCAGCGGCTGACGCAGCTCGAGGACCATCTCCACGAGAGGGTGGTCAACCAGGACGAGGCCGTAACCGCGGTCGCCAACGCGGTCCGCCGCAGTCGTGCCGGGCTGCAGGACCCGAACCGTCCGGTCGGTAGCTTCATATTCCTGGGACCGACAGGCGTCGGGAAGACCGAGACGGCACGGGCCTTGGCGGAGTTCCTGTTCGACGACGAGGATGCAATGGTGCGCCTCGACATGTCGGAGTACATGGAGCGTCACGCCGTATCGCGCCTGATGGGAGCGCCGCCAGGCTACGTCGGGTACGAGGAGGGCGGGCAGCTCACCGAGGCCGTTCGGCGACGCCCATACAGTGTGGTCCTGTTCGACGAGATTGAAAAGGCGCACCCCGAAGTCTTCAACGCCCTTCTACAGATCCTCGACGATGGCCGGTTGACGGATGGCCAGGGGAGGACGGTGGACTTCCGGAATTCCGTGCTCATCATGACAAGCAACATCGGAAGTCCGTACATACTCGAGCACACCGGCGAGGACTGGGGCGTGGTCGAGAAGGCAGTCCGGCAAGCGCTGATGAAGGGTTTTCGCCCCGAGTTCCTGAACCGGATCGACGAGGTACTGGTCTTCCGGCCTCTGACTCGCGATGACCTGGAGCGGGTCGTGGAGCTGCAACTGCGGCGGCTGGCCGGATTGCTGGGCGAGCGTGAGGTGCATCTGGAAGTCTCCCCCGCGGCGCGCCGACGGATCGCGGAGGAGGGCTACGATCCGGCGTTTGGGGCACGCCCCATGAAGAGGGCCATCCAGCAGCTGGTCTCGGACCCGCTGGCGATGGCGTTCTTGGAGGGCCGCTTCGAGGATGGCGACTCCATCACGGTGGACGTGGGCGACGATGGAAGGCTGGACTTTAGCAGTGACGGGCCGTCCGGGGCGGAACGAGGCTAGCCACCGGGGAAGTCCGTCGGCGGCGCCGCTATTGACGGCGGGGCGAAGGCTGGCAGATTAGCGCGGGAAGGGCGGATGTGGTGGAGCACAGAACCCGCGAGGTCGGCGTGAATCCATCGAGCGTAGCGAGAATCCGGACGGCCGGGGCGCTGGCGGCAGCGGTGCTGGTAGGCGGTTGCTCTTCGTCGACGGTGGCCACCCAGCGCGATGTCCGTTATGGGGCACCCACGTCGGAGATGGCCGTCCGCGGTTTTCTCGAAGGCGCGAACGAGGAGAACTTCCAGCAAATGGGAGCGCTATTCGGCACGAGCGACGGGCCGGCAGTCGAACGCTTCGGCGTCACGGATGTCGAACAGCGGATGATCTTTCTATCCAAGCTACTGAGGCATGGGAGCTACGAGCTGACACAGGCCAACCTTTCACAGCTCGGCCCCGACCGGGTGCGGTACGTGGCCGCGATGACCGGAACGAGGAAGGGCAACGTTACCGTTCCGATCGTGACCGTTCCGACCCGAGAGGGAAGATGGTACGTGGAGCAGCTCGACGTCAGCTCGATCAGCGCTTCGCCGCTTCCGTAAGTCCTTCTTCCACATCCTGCTCCGAGAGCTCGATCAGGACACCGCCTGAGCTGCGGGGGTGTAGGAAGGCCACCGGGTTACCACCGGCTCCTCGCCGCGCTCCGGGCGGTACGAGTTCGAGTCCCGCCTCGCGCGCGCGTTCCAGCGCTTCGTCGAGATCGGGCACGGTGATGCAGAGATGATGGATGCCCGGCCCCCGGTTCTCGATGAACCGTGCTACGGCGGATTCTGGGTGGGTGGGCTCGAGAAGCTCGATGCGGCCGGCGCCGGAGCCGAAGAAGGCGACCCGAACGTGCTCATCGGGAACTGTCTCCTCCCCGGCGGGGTTCTCACCGAGCACGGCCGCATACAGAGATACGGCCTGGCGGAGGGAATTGACCGCGATTCCGATGTGATCGATCTTTACCACGTTTCATCCTCCAAGGCGTTCGGGCTGTCCGGTCGCCGGGCGGGGCCCGACGTCGATCGGGCAAAGTAGATTCGCCGATAGAGCTTTACCACCGGCCGTGAGAGAGAGAGGAGCCCCGTGGCAGCAGCAGAACTCATGACGCTGACCGATGACAACTTCGAGCAAGAGATCGAATCGGCCGAGGGCCTGGCGATAGTGGACTTCTGGGCGGAATGGTGCGGTCCGTGCAGACTCGTGGGACCGATCGTCGAGGAATTGGCGGCCGAGTACGCCGGCAAGATCAAGGTCGGCAAGCTTGACGTCGACTCGAATCGGAAGGTCTCGCAGAGATTCGGGATCCGTTCTATCCCCAGCATTCTGTATTTCAAGGACGGAAAGCACGTGGACACGGTCATTGGCGCCGTACCTAAGACACATTTACAAAGCAAAATAGAGCAGTACATATAAAGTCGATTCTACATGCCTGATTTGAGTAGGGGCGCCCTCCGCCCGGTGTAGCGGGCGGGAGGGCGCTCTCGTAACCCGGACCTGCCGGCACCCGCTCAGTACGCTGTAGGGCGGCTGCGGACGCGCGGCGGCAGTAACCCCAGCGAGCTGCTCTGGCAGATGGCTGAAGCGACTCTGTATCTCGTCAGCACGCCGATCGGCAACCTGGGCGATGCCTCGCCCAGGGCCCTCGAGACCCTGCAGTCGGTGGATACCGTGTACGCCGAAGATACGCGGCACACCGGGGCTCTCCTCAGACATTTCGGGATCGGCACCACCCTCCGATCGCTTCACGAGCACAACGAGGCGGCCCGCATCCGGGAGGTCTTGGCCGCCATGAGAGACGGTCTCGCCTGTGCCCTCGTCTCGGACGCGGGAACACCGACGGTCTCGGATCCCGGTGCCAGGCTCGTCTCGGCAGTCAGGGACGCGGGCTATTCTGTCGTTCCGGTGCCGGGTCCTTCGGCCGTGACCGCGGCGGTTGCCGCCTCCGGCCTCCCGGGGGATCGCT
>JBDGYE010000065.1:0-24551 GCA_039584255.1 Gemmatimonadota bacterium | reverse complement strand
TGAGCGCGGGCACGACCTCGTTGATCAGGCCCAGGTGGAGTGCCTTGTGCGCGCTCCAGGTGTCGCACAGCGTGCAGCTCTCCATGGCTCGGGAGAAGCCTACGAACAGGGGCAGGAAGTCGGTGGAACCTCCGTCGGGCGCCGAGCCGTGCCGGGGGCCCGCCTGGCCGAAGCGGGCAGTGTCGGCGGCTACACTGAAGTCGCAGGCCATGCCGATCTCCTGTCCACCGGCGATTCTCATCCCGTTGACCCGGTTCACGACCGGCTTGTCGCAACGCAGGATTGCGTCGACCATGTCGTTGAACAGACGCATGTACTGCTTGTACTCCTGCGGGTTTCCGGCATAGTACTCGGCGTATTCCTTGGTATTGCCGCCTGTGCAGAAGGCTCTGTCACCCACCGCCGTGAACACACAACAGACGACTCGCCGATCCATGCTGGCCTGGCGGAAGGCCAGTATGACCTCCTTGACCGCGTCGGTCGTATAGCTGTTGAGCTGCTCCGGGTTGTCCAGAAGGATCCAGGCATTGAACAGGCCATCCACCGGCTCGCCGTCGGGATCAAGGACGGGGCGCAGCTCGTATCGGATCTCCTCGAAGGTCCGCTCAGGGACCAGTGTGTGGCTCTTAAGCATGGCTTGCCTCTCCCTGCGCTGCGGTTCGCGTCGTGAGGCGGGCGGCTATGCGCTCCAATCCGGAACCAGAATCGCGCGTCTCGTGATCTCGTGGTCGGCGACCCGTTGGACCACCTCGGGCCCCTCGCTCATCGGAAACGCCTCGATGAACGGCTCCAGCGTGATCTCGCCGTCGGAGACCAGCTTGAGTGCATCGGGGTACAACTCAGGCTTGCAGCCCCACGTCCCCTGCACGGTGGCATCGAACGCCATGAGGTTGCTGAGTCGGATCTCCACCTTGTCCAGGGTGAAGCCGACCACCATCAGGGTCGACGCGTGCGTGAGGAGACCGAAGGCGGTGGCCTGGCCACCCGCCGTGCCGGAGCATTCGAAGATCTTCCAGCTGTGCCGCGCCGAGCCCCAATCCCGTGCGTGCTCCCCGATCTGTTTCTTGAGGGCCCTGAAGTCGATCGACGCCGAGTTGATGATCGCACGGGCCCCGTGGTGCGCGATTACCGCCAGCCTCTCGTCGTCTACGTCGATGGCGACCACCTGAGCACCGAAGGCCGCCGCGATCTGCGCGCAATAGGTGCCGATACCTCCGATCCCGACCACGATCGCCATGTCCCCCTCGCGGAGGCCGCTGCGTACGATCGCCTGATACGGGGTCGTCACGGCGTCGGCGACTACCGAGAGGTCTGGGAGCCCGTACCCACCCCGGTCTTCGATCAGGCATAAACTGCTTGCCGGAACCGTCACATACTCCGCGAAGCCGCCATCCATGTCGTTGCCGGGCATGAGCTGCGAAAGGCAGATGTTGCCTCGCCCCTCCCTGCAGAGCGCACAGGTTCCGCACGGGATCACGGCCGGCACGATGACCTCCCGGTCCAGGAGATGCGCGCCGGTGGTGCCGGTCCCGACTACCGTTCCGCTGATCTCGTGCCCCAGAGTGAGGGGCAGCGGCTTCTTCGTCGGGACGCCGTCCTTCCAGAAGCCGATGTCGGTGTGGCAGACGCCGCATCCGGCGACTCGGATCAGTACCTGATCGTCCACCGGCTCAGGCGTGGCCACGTCGTGGATCTCGAGCGGATCACCGGGAGCTATAAGTCGGATCGTCTTCATGACACACCTGCCTTGCGGATCACTCGCGGCACGTCAGCCCTCCGACCAGATGATTGGCGAACTCCACGCCAAGCTCCTCGGCGTGCAGGGAACCTTCCGGACGATACCAACGGGCGATCCAGTTGATGGCACCAAGGATCGCGAACACGGCCACCTTGGAATCTACACGACGAAACTCGCCTCGCTTGATGCCGGCCTCGATCATCCGTCGAAGTCCCCGCTCATAGCTGTCACGAGCAGCGATGATCTCCTTCTGCCGGTCGTCGGAGAGGGCGGTCACCTCGAAAGCCAGAGGAGAGCCCTCCAGAGTATCCGTCATGACGCGCACGTGCTCCTGTACGACGAACGCCAGCCGGTCCGAGATCGGGTCTATCCTCCGGGCTTCCTTCATCAACCGCTCGATCTCGGCCAGAGAGCGACGATGGCACTCGTAGAGGATGGCTTGCTTATCCGGGAAGTAGTGGTAAAGGGCTGTCTTCCGCACTCCCAGGTGTCTGGCGATGTCGTCCAGCGTTGTCCCGTGGTACCCGTGCTGCCTGAAGGCCTGGAGGGCCGCGTGGAGAATCTCGTTGCGCCGTCGCCGCCGCTTCTCGCGGACGTGTGGAGACCGACTGGTCGGACGCGCTCGGTCGGGCATGACCTCATCACTCGTTTTCTTAACAATCGTAAGAAATTCTAACTCCTGGTAGAATAATGTCAAATGTCGCGCTGTGTTGGCGATCGAGGACGGGCATCTCGGGCTCGCACTCCGCTCCGCGGCCGATGCCGCCAGCCTGAGAATATCTGTGCTGTTATGGGCCAGAGCCGGAAGGCGGTGCTCTCACTCCGCGACCTGCCAGGCGGTGTCGATCGCCGTGCCGTCCACCCATTTGATGACCGCCACCGGCCGGTCCAGCAGGCTGGGTTTTTCGGGAGGACCGCCGACGATGGCCTCCACCTCGTCCTTGATCTCGGCGATTGACCGGATCGGCAGGTCGGCGCCCTTCAGCGCCTCCAGCAGGTCCGCCCGCCGGGGGTTCACGGCTATGCCCCTCTCCGTGACCACGACGTCGACCAGCTCACCCGGACCGGTCACCGTGGTGACCTCGTCCACGATCACGGGAATGCGATCCCGGAACGAGGGGACCGCCAGGATGCTGCAACCCGAGAACAGGCAGTTCTGCCAACCGCCGATGCCGTGCAGCAGCAGGCCGTCGGAGTGGGTGACGACGTTGGCGTTGAAGTCCAAGTCCACCTCGGTCGCGCCGAGGACGACGGCGTCCACCATCGTCGCGAAGTTGCCCTTCCCGTGATAGTTGTACGAGGTGAACGGGGACGTGGGGATGTGGCGCGGGTCGGTCGCGATGGACTCGACGCCGGCTAGGTCGAAGGTCTGGCCGTCGAGGATGTAGTCGGTGAGCCCCTCACGCAGCAGATCGACCAGGTAGCCGGTGGACCCTCCCCTGACGAATCGGGCCTTCACGCCCGCCGCCTTCATCATCTCCTTGACGAAACCCACGAAGGCCAGAGCGATGCCTCCCGCTCCGGCCTGGAACGAGAAGCCGTCCCGCATGATCCCGCTGTCGCGCAGGAACCGGGCAACGAACTCGGCGATGAGGAGACGGTCGGGACTGCGAGTGATCTGCGTGGTGCCGGAGACGATCAGCGAGGGATCGCCGATCGACTCCACCTCCACCACGTAGTCGACGTTGTTCCCCTGTATCTGCCAGGGAACGCAGGGGAACGGCACTAGGTTGTCGGTCACGACGATGACGTGGTCCGCGTACATGGAGTCGGCCAGCGCGAAGCCGAGGGAACCGCACGCTGACGGGCCGTGAGACCCGTCGGCGTTGCCGAACGGGTCGGCGGTCGGCGCCGCGATTACGGCCACGTCGATGTGCACCTCGCCGTCCTGGATCGCCTGCCAGCGGCCGCCGTGCGAACGGAGGACTCCCAAGCCCCGCATCCGCCCGCGGGAACAGTACTCGCCGAGCGGGCCGTTCATGCTTCCTTCAATGTGATGAACGACTCCCTTCTCCATGAGGTCGATTGCCGGTGCATGGCACGGGAACGAGGCACTGGGGAGCCACATCAGGTCCATTGCTCCGAGCTCGGCGGCTGCCTCCAGAGCCTGGAGGGCCACCCGGTCGCCGTTCCGGAGGTGGTGGTGCGTGGAGATCGTCATCCCGTCCTCGAGGCCGCACCGCTCGAGAGCCGTTCGGAGGTCCGGGACGCGCTTGTCGCCGCTCGGGTAGGACGCGAGGGAGCGGATCGGCGGGCCGTGCTTCCCGCCGGTCGGGAGATGGCCGCCGACGCCCGCGTAAGGCACCTGCTCCGCTCCGTTTGCCGTTGTCGGGACCTTGCGCCCGATCGAGTTTACAGCGAGGCCAGCCTTCTGGTCGCTCATCACAATCTCACTCCTCGACGAGGCCTGCCCGGCGGGCCACATCGACAAGCCGTTGTGCCCTGAGGACCACCGGTGGGTCCACCATCCGGGTGCCCAGGCTTACCACGGACAGGGAACTCGTTATGGATGGGTCTTATCTGCCGGGGGTGAATGCAGCCCATCCCCTCGAAACCCAGCGAGCGCGACCTCCGGGCCCAATCCCTGAGACCTTCCTCGTCAGCGACGTCGCCGTAGACCGAGTCGATGGCGTGGACGCCGATTGCTCGTGCCGCGTTGACGAGGCGCGTGCGCGCGTACAGCGACTCGGCTCCCTCCTGCGTCTTCCGGACTCCCAGGTCCGCCGTGTAGTCCTCCAATCCGATCGTCAGACCGACGATCGACTCCGCGGCTCGCGCGATCTCGAACGCGTTCTCGATCCCCAAGGCCGTTTCCAGGATGGGCATGAGCCACAGGGGCCTTCCGCCACCATTCCCTTCGCGCGTCCCTAGCGCCTCGATACGCTCGGCCGCCTCGTGGACCTGATCCACGCTCTCGGTCTTCGGAATCAGGATCAGGTCGGGCTGCTCCGGCACCACGGCGTCCAGGTCCGCCAGACCCAATGGCAGCTGGTTGATGCGGACCATGCGCTCGGCTCCCAGGAAGTCGATGCAGCGAAGGGCGTTACGTACGACGAGCCGGGCGGCGTCCTTCTCGTCCGGGTGGACGGAGTCCTCGAGATCGAGGATGATGGCGTCCGGCCGGTGGATGCCGGCGTTCATGGCGAGCTTGGGCTGGTCGCCGGGTAGGTAGAGCCGGGAGCGCCTCAGGCGGTCGCGCGAAGGGTCGCCGGGAGTCACGGTTCTCTCCGGCCGCGCGTCACCTGCCTCGACGCCGGCGCGCCTGGCCGCGGCCTCGACCCGGGCCGCGATCACGAAGGGAACGGCCCCCTTGTCGTCCACCTGTACCCGGGCGTGCTCGACGCCGAGAGCGGCTAGAGAACCGGAGACCGTCTCGGTGATGGAGCGTCCGTACAGCGCGGCCACCTTGGACACGAGCTCGATCTGCAGGCCTCCAGAGTCGGCGAGCTCGAGCCGGACGAGGAGGTCCGAGCGGACATCGTCTCCAGCCCGGCCTGCCTCCCCGACACCGGCTCCACCGGCTGTTCGCTTTGACACCGCGAAGCCTCCTCAGGCGAGATGGTGGATGATGGCGTCCGTCAGCTGGATCGTGGACGCGGCCCCGCTCTGGAGAACCTCGGGTCCGCCCGCGAGGCGGAGCATGTCGTAGGCACGCACCTCTCCTTCCAGGACCACCGCGGCGACGGCCCCGCGAACTGCCTTCGCCTTGTCCAGATCGCCCATATGATCCAGCAGCATGGCAGCGCTGAGGACCATGGCGATCGGGTTCACGATAGGGGGAACCAGGTCCTGGTACTTCGGCGCCGAGCCGTGCGTCGGCTCGAACACGGCCACCTCGTCTCCGATGTTGGCCGAGCAGGCGAATCCGAGTCCGCCCACCAGGCCGGCGAAAGCGTCCGAGACGATGTCACCGAACATGTTGCCCGCCACCAGGACCGAGTAGTCCTCGGGATTCTTGGTCAGCCACATCATCTGCGCGTCGATGTTGGTGGACCAGAGCTGGATCTCCGGGTAGTCCTCGCACACCTTGCGGGCCTCCTCTTCCATCATCCCCGAAGTCTCGCGCAGCACGTTGGGCTTCTCGCACACCGTCACCGAGGGATAGCCGTGCTTGCGGGCGTACGCGAACGCCGCACGCGTGATGCGCTGGCAGGCCTTGCGCGTGAAGATCCGGGTCGAGATGGCCAGGTCGGCGCCAGGTGTGGCCGTGAAACGCTCGAACTTGGGGTGCTGGCCGAGCGCCTCCCTGACAACGTCGGGAGGGTTCGTCCACTCGACCCCACCGTACAGCCCCTCTGTGTTCTGGCGGAAGACGACGGCGTCCACCGGCGGCTCCTCCCAGCCTCCGTCGGCTGTGCGGCGTATGAAGTTGAGCGGGTTGCCCGGGAAGGACCGGCACGGTCGGATGCACACGTCCAGGTCGAACCGCTGCCGGAGGCCCACGATGGGGCTGTAGTAAACGTATCCCTGGTCGCGGAGCTCGGGGCTCAGCTCCGCCGCCGCCTCGTTCTTCGGCTTGGAGGTGATCGCACCGAATAGTCCCAGACCATGCTGCCGGAGCAGATCCACTGTCCGTTCCGGAAGCGGATTGCCCTCGTGGATCCAGAAGTCCCAGCCGATGTCCCCGTGCACGTAGTCCGCCTCGAATCCTACCGCGTCCAGCACGCGGATCGCTTCCGGCAGCACGACCTTGCCGATTCCGTCGCCGGGCATGACGACTACCGTTCGTCGCGACATGGGCTTCCCCTTCGGTCGTTCAGCTGTGCAGGCCGAGCCTGGCCCTGACCTGGCTCTCTATTCCACCCGCGATGACGAGCCCCTGAGGGACCAAGCCAAGCGGGTTGAAGCGGAAGACGTCGGAGCCGTGCTCCACCAGCCCGCCGGCGAAGTCGACCCTGAGCACCGTTCCCGGAATTATCGTTGTGGCCCTTTCCGCGATATCCTCTGCGAGCTCCTCGCGAAGCCGCTCCACCAGCGCCGGGCATTCGACGCAGATGAACCCGTTGTTGAACGCATTGCGCAGGTAGGTCTGCGAGAAGCTGCCAGCGATGACCATGGCGAAACCGGCCGCCTGAAGAGCCGTCGCGGCCTGTTCGCGGCTCGAGCCCGTTCCGAAGTTCCAGGCGCCGACCAAGACGTCGCCCTCTGCCACGCGGCCGGCAAACTCCGGGTCGTAATTCTGCATTACCACGCTGGCCATCTCGGCCCGGGTCAAGCCCTCGCGGTAGGTGAAGTCCTTCCCGAAGATGCCGTCGGTGTTCAGGTTGTCGTGTGGCACGAAGACTAGACGGCCGGTGATCTGCTCTGGAAAGCCGGGCTCGATCCGGACCGCCTCGGCCGGCGGCTCCTCCGTCACGGTCTCGATGAAGCGGTAAGCCGGCCTGCTTCCGTCCAGTGCTACGGGACCCCGGATGTATCCGGTGGCCGCCGACTCGGCCACGACGGCGGGGCTGGCCAGGTAAGCCTGTGCGTCCCGGCTTCCCATGCGACCCTTGAAGTTACGGTTGGTGGACGAGATTCCTACCTCCCCCGGCTCCAGCAGGCCCGCGCCGAGACCGATGCACGGACCGCAGCCCGCCGGTAGCGGGCGCGCTCCCGCCGTCAGGAGCGTCCGCCAGGCGCCGGAGGTCTCGGCAGCCTCCTGGACCTCCCGACTGGCGGCCGCGATGTATAGCTCCACCCCTTCGGCAACCCTGCGCCCTCGGAGGACCGCCGCTGCCGCCTCGATGTCCTGGAGGCGGCTGTTGACGCAGGAGACCAGGTACGCCTTGTCGACCTTGACCTTCTCCGCCTGAATATCGGCGACTGGCCGCATGACCTGGACCGTGTCGGGCCCCGAGACATGCGGCGATGCTTCGGCCAGATCGAGTAGAATACGGGCCGCATACCGGGCGTCATGGTCAGGCCCCGGCGGGCTCGCCTCCCATTCCTCCAGCTCGGCCTCGGTGAAGCGGTCGAAGCCGCCGTTGCTCCCAAGCACCGCGTGGCGGCGGCGAAGGTAGGCCGTCGTAATCTCGTCCACGGGAAACCATCCCACGAGAGCGCCCCACTCGGTGGTCATGTTGGAGATGGTCATGCGCTCGTCCATGGAGAGCGAGGCGACGCCCGGCCCCGTGAACTCCACGGCGGCGTTCAACACCTCGCCGTCGTTGTAGAGGCCACACAGGGTGATGATCACGTCCTTGCCGCTGACGCCCTCGCGCAGCTCCCCATCGAGCGTCACCTGTACCGTGCGCGGTATCTGCCACCAGAACTCACCGGTGGCCCAGATCGCCGCGGCGTCCGTCCGTACCACGGGCGTTCCGAGCGCCCCCAGGGCCCCGTACATGTTGGAGTGCGAGTCGGAGCCCACGACCAGGGCACCGGGGACGACGTAGCCGTGCGAGACCATGATCTGGTGCCCGATGCCCGTGCCCGCCGGGTAGAACCGGATTCCGTGCCTCGTGGCGAATTCCTCTATTCGGCTGTACTTGGCGAGGTTCGTATCCGAGGTGTTCTGTATGTCGTGGTCGAGGATGAACACGGGCTGCGCGTTGTCCGCGACTCCGGGCGCGCCGATCGCCTCGAACTTCTTCATCACGGCCGCCGTGTTGTCGTGCGTCATTACGTGCCGGGGCCGCAGCGATACGACGTCGCCCGCCCGCAGGAGGCGAGCCGGTCCCTCCATGAGGTGGCTCTGGGCGATCTTTTCGACAATCGTCTGGCTCATCTCTCACCTCCCGCACGCCGCGGCGGAGGAATCCGGGCGGCGAGGCCGGCCGATCTCGCCGCTGCCGTCTCCGACCCGGATGTCACCGATCGGATGTGCACAGCTCGAGGAGCTCGGTGACCGAGTCTAGCTCCTCGGTGCGCCACACGGCGTCCTTCAGCCTGCGAGCCCGCTCCCCGGTCAGCACCGGAGCGGCCAGCGCGTCGAACTTCCCTTCGATCTCGTCCTCGGTCAGCGGATTCCTGGGATCTCCCTTGGGGAAGTCGAGCTCCATTCCCACCTGGCGCCCGTCGGTTGTCTCGATGGTCACGCCGACACGCTGCAGAGCGGGGAACACGCTCTCGATCTCCGGGTCGGCCACTACTTCCACCTTGGGCAGCTGCTCCCGGATCCGCGGATCCATGATCTTCTCGGGCTGGAACTGCTCCGGAGTGACCTTTCGATCGACCACCGCGGCAGCGATGACGTAGGGGAGGCTGTGGTCCGCCGTCTCCTTCGTCCGCGGATCGTACTTGCTGGGATCGGCCAGGATGTCCGCCGCCCGTGCCAGAGATCGGATCCGAACCTTGACGATGTCCTCGGGAACGAGGTCGTTCTCCTCCACGAGCTGGAGCACGGCGGAGATGGGCGCATGGGTTAGCGCCTCCGTGGGGAAGAACTTCATGCCGCAGCGCTCGATGCGCCACGAGTCGCCGAGGCCTTCGGTGAGGATCTCCAGCTTCCACTCCGGTCCCAAGCAGTGGACGAGACCCTCCTTGCCATCGATGACGTGCTCAGGACCCGTGTAACCCCTCTCCGCCAGTAGAGCGGCCATCACGCCTGCCTCGGTGGCCATGGGGTCCACCGTGTTCTTCATCATCGTCAGCTTCCCGGCCGTCACCGCGCCCAGCGTCCCGTGGTGCGAGGCCGAGATGCCAATGGCGTGCTGGATCTTCTCCCACGGCAGGTCGAGCATACGTCCCGCGACGATGGGCGATACGAAGGCGGTCAGCGTGCCGTGGTGCCACCCTCTTTCTCGGATGCCCGGGTAAGCCGCCTCGCAGAGCCGCATCTCGAATTCATGGCCGAGCACGATCCCCACGATCAGCTCCTTCCCACCCTTGCCCTGCCGCTCCGCGCAGGCCAGGGCCGCGGGTATGATGTCCGAGGGATGTGAGGGATCCTGCTGCCAGTAGATGTCGTTGTAGTCCATCACGCGGACCATGAGGGCATTGGCGAGGGCCGCCGAGACGACATCCATCCGTGTCCCCGAGCCGATCACTGTGGCCGGTCCGTCACCGGCGATCTCGCCAAGCACATCCAGCGCGATGTCTACGTCCTCCTGCTGATAGCCGCCCAGCGCACAACCCAGCGAGTCCAGCAGGTAGCGACGGGCCTCGTGCACCGCCGTCTCCCCGAGATCCTCGAAGCGCAGGTCTGCTGCCCAGCGCGACATCTCCGCGGTAATCGTTTCCGTCGTCTCGAGCAGAGTCTTCGGCATCGCGCTGCCTCCTTCAGGCGCGGAGGGACCTCAGGTCCGCTAGCCCGCGAGATTCTTGAACGGCAGGTAGCTCATGAAATCGGCGTGATGGACGATGATCGCTTCGGTCGTCCGCCTGACCAGATCTCCCTCTGCGGCGTGCGCGGCTATGATGTGGCATACTTCGTCGGGAACGCCGCACTCGAGAGCGACGGCGACTCCGGTGAAGGGGTGGCGCAGTGCCCGGCCCCGGGCGCTCTGGCGAACCTCGCCGCCTGCCTTCTCGTACTCGAGAACCTTCCCGACGTCAGCCAGAATGGCGCCCGCGATCACCGTATCCAGATCGATGTTCAGCGAATCGCCCAGGAATTCCTGCATCGCCTCGGCTCCGCGCCGCGCGATGTGAACCACACATCGCTTGTGCTCCATGAAGGTGGCCGGGCAGTTCGGAACCAGGAGCGTAAAGGGTATCTCCTCCAGGTCGCTCGGCTCGAGGGGGCTCGCCTCCAAAGCCCGGGCCCACGTCTCCGTCACGGCCTCTCTTAGCTCCGGTGACTGGACCCATTCCAGCTCCGGCCACAGCTTTCCAACGGCATCCCGCATCGGTTCTGTCTCCTGGTCTTCCGCGCCGGGGACGCGGGGCGTGTCGGGGGGATGACCACTTATTGAGCGTGCAAGATGAATACCGCACGCCATCCAGCGGTCTCAAAAGCGCTGTGGCTGTATGTACGTGCAATTTCGATAGATGCGCGACTGGCATCTAACCGCTGCCTTCGCCGGGGGACGACGCGATACGGTCGCTACGTCGCTCCGGGAGACAAAGAGTCTCAGCGGGGGACCGGGTCGGTGGACACGGACTGCGCACGTGACCGCTCGGGGTTACGAGCGAGGAGGCTGAAATGGTGACCGAAGCCGAGCTGGACATCCGGGAGATCCGCGAGTCGGACTGGCCAGACTTGCGGACCATCTATGCGCAGGGCATTGCCACCGGGATGGCCACGTTCGAGACGAAAGTACCCACCTGGGAAGAGTGGGACCGAACGCACCTCCCAGGCTGCCGCCTCGTGGCTCTGCAGGAGAGAGATGTGGCGGGCTGGGCCGCCCTCGGACCGGTCTCCTCCCGTCCGGCCTACCGCGGCGTGGCCGAAGTGAGCGTCTACGTTGCGGACTCGAGACGGGGAACGGGGATCGGCAGCTCCCTCCTGAGGGCCCTCATAATCGAATCCGAGGGGGCGGGGATCTGGACGCTGCAGTCAGCCCTGTTCCCTCAGAACGAGCCCAGCGTGCGGCTTCACGTTTCTTGCGGATTCCGGGCCGTCGGGCGGCGCCTTCGCATAGCGCGCCTCGCCGGCGAGTGGCGGGACACGCTCATCATGGAGCGAAGAAGTGATCGAGTGGGCGGGGACTGAGCCGGGCGCGCCGCGCCGCGTTTGGAGCTGGCACGCCGATTGCCGTCGTCACATAGACGAATCGCCACCGCCTCAGATCCACCAAGGAGGCACGATGGAGCATCTGCCGGAGCCCCGACGCGACGGGACTCGCTCGCTCGAGGAGGCACTGGGCCACCGACGCTCGGTCCGGGAGTTTCAACCCGAGGCCCTCTCTCGCGAAGAGCTGTCTCAGCTGCTGTGGGCGACACAGGGAATCACCAGCCCCAAGGGTTACCGGGCCGCTCCATCGGCGGGCGCCCTGTACCCTCTGGAGCTGTACGTCGCTACTGCCGAAGGACTGGATCACTACGAGGTTGGCGAGCACGGCCTCACGCGTCGGGCGGCGCATGACCTGCGGCCCGAGATGCGCCGTGCGGCCCTGGATCAGGAATGCATCACCTCCGCCCCGGCGGTCTTCGTGTTCACCGCCGTGTACGAGAGGACGCAGCGCGAGTATGGGGAGCGGGCTCACCGCTACGTTCACATGGATGTGGGACACGCAGCCCAGAACCTCCTCCTGCAGGCCGACGCGCTCGGACTGGCGGGCGTACCCGTCGCGGCGTTCGACGATGACGCGCTGCGGGCGGCCCTGGAGGTGGCGACCGACGAGGAGCCGGTGTACCTGGTGCCGATCGGACGGCCTCTATAGCAGCCATACGGGCGTAAGAGGAATCACCGTCCGCTTCGCGTGGCGAGGCTTCGCTGGCGGCGGAGCTGTATGGTGCGCCGGCCCGAGGAGCTCGCAACCATCAAAACAGGGGATGCGGCAGCGGGCGCGCCACCGAACCCCCCGTCGGGATCCGCAATGGAACGTCGTTCATTTGTGGCCGAGTCGTCGTCGGCACTTCGATTACGACCCCCGTCACGTGGCCGACTTCGAGCATTGGCACTATGACGTCTTCCCGGTGACCTGGAAACACCCGATCTTAGGTATGGCGGCGATGTCGTTCGTGAAGTTCAGGCTGGACGACGACGGGGAGGTGACGGAACTCGAGGTCACCTCCTACGATTCGATGCTGTTTTCGCGGGTGATGGAGCCGCCGGCCCAGTGACCGTGCGGCCCGGGCCCGGCCCCGGCCATTACTGCTGACCCGTCTGGAGGCTCAAGTGTCGGGCGTTTCGCTACTCGCGGCATCTGCGGACGCCTCGTTCGACGCCGAACAGAAGCGGCTTCTCCTGCGGCGCTGCAGGCTGATATTCGTCATCGGATTGATCGCCGTCGTCCTTCTGATCGGCCTTGCCGAGGGAATCGGGGCGTTTCTGAATCCCCAGCCGGAGCCGATGGGGGTTTCGGAGCTGGCCTTCAACCTGGCCTACGTCGTGGTCTTCGCGGCCGGGCTGGTGGCACTCGTTCCGGGCGACCCGGCGCGGAGGCGCCTAGAGGCAACGGCCTTCGTCGTCGTCGTCGCGGGAGTCGTGGTTCTTCTGGCGGACACGGCGGTAAATGGGTCGGACTACCCCCCCCCGCTCATACTGGCGCTTCTCCTGTGTGGCGCCGCGGCCATGGTCCCGTGGTCCGTGAGCTATCAGCTGGCGCTGGGCCTGGTCGCGGTGCTCGGTTTTCCCTTAAGCCGTCTGGCCGCCGCCCATTTGGATTTGCGAGGTGCAGGCGGCCCGGTCGGGGAGATCGACTATGCGGATCTGGCCGTGGCCACGGTCGGCGTGGCAGTCGTGGCTGCGATAGCGGTCGCAATCACCAGCACGGTGTACCGGCTTCTTCGACGTGTGCATGTGGCCGAGCGCATTGGCGGCTATCACCTGCAACAGGCCCTGGGGCAGGGAGGAATGGGCACGGTGTACCTGGCGGAGCACGCCAGAATGTGTCGACCGAGCGCGGTCAAGGTGCTGGAGGTCTCGCCATCCCTCGACCCGACGGCAGTGAGGCGCTTCGAGCGGGAGATACGACTGGCTTCCAGCCTCTCTCATCCCAACACGATCGCGATCCACGACTATGGCCGCGCCGAACCGGACGTGTTCTTCTACGCGATGGAGCACCTGGTCGGCCTGGATCTCAGGAGCCTCGTCGAGCGCTTCGGCCCGGTGCTGCCGTCGCGTGCGACCCATATCCTCATCCAGGTGTGCGGCTCGCTCGCCGAGGCGCACCGGAAGGAGATCGTCCATCGGGACCTCAAGCCATCCAACGTCTTCCTCACCGAGCGCGGTGACATCTACGACTTCGTTAAGGTGCTGGACTTCGGTCTCGCGAAGGAGGTTCACACCGGCGAGTCCCGGGTGATCACCAGAACGGGCACCGTGCTCGGCACCCCCCACTATCTGGCTCCGGAAGCGGCGTTCGGCGCGCACAACTTCGAGAAACGCAGCGATCTTTACAGCCTGGGGTGCGTCGCGTACTGGATGATGGCCGGCCGGACGCTGTTCGAAGGAAAGACAGCCGTAGACGTGCTGGCGGCCCACGTTCGGAAGGAGCCGATCGCGCTCTCCGAAGTCTCCGAGTTCACGTTGCCGGCACCGCTCGAGGCGGCCGTGATGCGCTGCCTCGCCAAGAAGCCCGAGGAGCGGTACGAAAGCGTCGATGAGCTGCAGCGTATCTTGTCCTCGGTCAGCTTCGACGAGCCGTGGTCACCGCGGCGCGCGGAGGAATGGTGGGGTCTCCACCGGCCGCTTTCGACCGATGTCAGTCGGCCGCCTTCCGCTTCTTCCCCCGGATGATCCAGGCGACGGTCGCGCCCAGCCAGCCCGCGGCGGCGGATGCCGCGGTGCCTAGCGCGAGCAACGGCCACGTCTGATCGCGGAGCAGAATAGCGAAGAGAATCCCCGCGAAGGCGCCGACCGCGCCGATGGCCAGACCACCGGCCGACGAATCTCCGAAGCTCAGCTCCCTCCTGCCGGCGTACAGCCATGCCACCACGAGCGGGATTCCGGCTCCGAACAGGCCCGAAGTCCGCATCACGGCGTCGGAGAAGTGGGCTGCCATGACCAAAAAGAGCTGGAGAACCATCGCGACTAGAACGTATTTACGGAGTCGCTCCACTCGGCCTCCCTTCGAAGGGGAATGATCGCCTGTGAGCGGCCTTGGATGCGCCAAGTTACGTAAGTGGCCGTGGTGCCAGCAATTTGCCAGGCGGTGGGCTCGACAGCCGGGCAGCCCCGGTCCGGTTTGACAGCCTCGGCGGGAACACCTCAGGTTCTGAGGCCGGGTCGGCCCGGGCGGGCCCACCCTCCAGAAACCGTCACGTCGAGCGGAGCGCGCGAGTCGGGAGGCGAGCCATGACCGAGCCGTACATAACGCCAGAGCTGTTCCAGTTCCTCAGCGACCTCACGACGTACAATGACCGGACCTGGTTTCAGGCCAACAAGAAGCGCTACGAGACGGCTGTCCGCCAGCCGCTGCTGCGCTTCATAGCGGACTTCGACGAACCGTTGGGGACGATAAGCCCCAGCATGGTGGCCGACCCGAGAAAGGTCGGGGGCTCTCTGTTCCGAATTCACCGCGATACGCGCTTCTCGAAGGACAAGAGCCCTTACAAGACGTGGGCTGCCGTACAGTTTCGACACGAGAAGGCGAAGGACGTGCACGCTCCCGGTTTCTACCTTCACCTGCAGCCGGGGAGCGTCTTCGCGGGCGCCGGAATCTGGCACCCCGACCGGGAGGCGCTGGAGAAGATCCGTGACCGGATCGCGCACGACCCCGACGCTTGGGGCCGTGTCCGGGACCAGATGGTGGAGCGAGGCTTCGGGTTCGAGGGCGAGTCGTTGAAGCGGATCCCGCGTGGATACGACAAGGATCATCCAGCGGCAGACGAGCTGAGGCGAAAGGACTTCATCGTCATTCGTCAGCTCAGCGAGAAAGAGGCGTGCGCGGCCGACTTCGCCGACAGGTTCGCGGGTGTATGCCGTTCCGCGGTGCCGTTGATGGAGTACCTCACCGGCGCGGTAGGGCTCGCGTGGTGACCGGGCTCATCGAGGTCGTAGCGCTCCGGCTGAGCGGGAGCCCGGCTTCCAAAGGCCCGGCTGCGGCGAGGCTGGACAGGTGCCTTCAGGGGAAGCACCTTGGGCGTTGTCGGCCAGGCCGGTGGGTCCGGCCGAGCCGGCTCGAGGCTGCGATCGAGCTGTCGTTCACGTGAAACACGGAAGGCGAACGGGATGAAGCGGAATCACAGGTGGACCGCTCCGCTGAGCGCGGCCGTGCTGGTTGGCGTAGCCGCTCTCGCCTGCGGCGACGGGCGCGCGGGATCGCCCGAGGGCGGAACCGACGCGACCGTACTGGCAGCCGCGAGCCAGGCAAAGGTGACCGTCTATAAGGCGCCTACATGAGGGTGCTGCGAAAAGTGGGTGGGTCACCTGCTTGAAAACGGTTTCGAGGTCGAGACGGTGGAAGTCGACGACATGGCTTCCATCAAGGCAAGACACGGCGTCGCACAGCCGCTCCAGGGCTGCCATACGGCGGTTGTGGAGGGGTACGTGATCGAAGGTCATGTTCCGGCGGACCTGATCGAGCGCCTGCTGGAGGAGCGTCCCGCTGTGAAAGGCCTGACGGTTCCGGGCATGCCCATGGGATCACCCGGCATGGAGGGTGCCCATCAGGAGTCCTACGACGTTCTGACCTTCGACGAGGCGGGCAACACTACGGTGTACGACAGCCGCTAGGTTGTGGGCCGCCCGTCCGGATCGGGGCGTGCGGCCCACCATCTGGCTTGTCTCCTGGAGTTGCCTCAGCCTCCCGAGCTCGCCGCCTCTCCCCCCGCCGCGCCCAGGAAGCTGAACGAATCCACGATGTGGCGGTTCATCTCGTCGAGGTCTCCCTCGGTTCGGAACTCCAGGCCCAGAGATCTTCCCATGTGCTCCACGACGAACGATTTCATCTTCGAGCAGAACGGGCCATCGCAATGCGTGTACTCGTACAGTGCACCGGGTCGACCGCCCAGCTCGATCTCGCCGACGGGCTCGTGGCCAGGCCACAGTCCGCGATCGCGGCCCATTTCCTCGTCGGCCAGATAGACTTTCACCGGAACGGTTCCCCGCCACCGGAAGAACACGGCCTTGCCATCATCCTCTTCATCGGGCCTGTACGCGTCCGGAATCTCCATCTCGTAGCCAACCGCGGCGTTCACGTAGGCTTCCCACGAGAACTCGTCCGGAGGTGGAGGCGGGAGACTCTCGCAGGCCGCCAGCCCGATTCCGCACGCCACGGCCGCCAGGATGAGGACGCTCAGGCCCGCTCCCAGCGTTTCAGTAGGGGACCCTATTCCCACGTGATTCACGTGGCCCTCCTCTGTTCTGCGGGCCACGCGAGTCGCGGCCATTGTCGGTGAAGTCGGCGGTCCTGCCGGCCCCGCCCGGAACCGAACCGAAGCGGCGCTCGCGGCTCCGGAACTCCGATATCGCCTTTTCCAGATCCTCGGGCCCGAAATCCGGCCACAGCCTGCCTGTGAAATAGAGCTCGGCGTAGGCGCATTCCCACAGCAGAAAGTCGCTGAGCCGCTGCTCACCACCCGTTCGTATGAGCAGATCGACATCTTCGGCGGGCACGCCCCCGTGGATGACCTCACCCATCCGCCGGGCAAAGGCGGTTCGGTCGAGGTCGCCTTCATTGCCGAGGGCCGCGAGGATCGAGTCGCGGGCCGAGTAGTCCAGGGCGATTCGCAAGTCGAGGCCATCGCCGGCGCCCGTAGTGACCTCGGCCCTCTCGATCTCGCGCAATAGAGGCGGCGCGATGCGGTCCCGGCGGCCGATTACCCTCATTCGGACGCCTTCTCGGGCGCACTCCTCCGCCTGGGATCGCAGGTATGCCCGGAACAGTCGCATCAGCGAGCGCACCTCTCCCGCCGGCCGTCGCCAGTTGTCCGAGGAAAAAGCGTACAGTGTCAGCGTTCCGATTCCGAGGTCGCCCGCCGCTCGGACGACGCGCTCCACTGCCCGCGCTCCGGCAGCGTGACCACGGGATCGCGAAATGCCCCTCTCCTCGGCCCAGCGGCCGTTCCCGTCCATGATGATCGCTACGTGCAGCACTCGACTCGTGGATTCTTGCAGAGTACTCTGTATCATAGAGTTACTACCCCCAAAAAAGGAGTTCGGCCTTGCCCCAGAAGGCCCGTCAACCCTCTCGAGTTGCCCGAATCAGTGCCTCCATGTGATCCAGATAAGAGGCGAGCTCCATCCGACCGCGCACGGTGAGCCGGTACTCCGTGTGGGGAACGCGACCCGCGAAGGACTTCTGGCACTCGATGTAGCCGGCGTCTTCCAGACGGCGGGCGTGTGCGCTCAGATTGCCGTCCGTAGTCCTCAGAATCGCCCGCAGGTCCGTGAACGAGAGCCACTCGCTCACCGAAAGCGCGCTCACGATTCCGAGTCGGACCCGCTCGTGGATGAGCCCATCGAGCTGCAGGGGCCCTCCAGCGATGTTGAGTCCATGCATGGCTTTTAGTCCCGCCTGGCCACCGGTCGCCGAGCCTTCTGGTGGCGGTTCCGCCTCTCGCCTTCTGGCCGCGGAGCTCTTCTTACCCACCGTACCTCCGTGCGATGATGGTCCCGTACACGATGTGCATGCCTCCGAAGCCCGCGATCAACAGCGCACCTCCGAGTGCCGGCAGCATCAGGGCGATCGCACCCAGAATCATGAACGTGAGTCCCATGGCGGGGATGATGCGCACCGAGAACGCCCCTCCCGCCACAACCGCCGTGCCGTATAGGAGGAGCCAGACACCGGGGAGCAGGTCTGCTCTTCCGCCTTCGTACAGAGCCAGCGTCAGGACCGCTCCCGCGAGGATGGCGGGGGCGAAGTTCAGCGCGAACTTTCTGCCCGGGCCCTTGAGCAACGGCACCCCGGCGCGTCGTGCCTTTCGGACGACGGCGAGGCCGGCAGCCGCGGCCGAGATCGCCGCCGCCGCGAGCCATACCATCAGCCACCGGGCGCCTCCCTCCTGAGGTCCCGCCAGGGCCGCTGCGATGAGCGCCACGATCCCCATCAGGATCCCTCCCCAGCCCGATACCGCGGTAAAGGTTCCGGAGAGCTCCATCGTCTCGCGGATATACTGCAGGTTCTCGATCGCCCTGTCGCTGAGTGCCTGCGACCCGCGGGCCTCCGGGGGACTTCCGTACGCTTTGTGCAGCATATTGAATATGAATACGGCCCCTGCTGCGCACCGTCAAGTACTTTGCATGGCAAAGTTAATGCCCGTCCGGCCGTTGGGCGGCCAGGCCCGGGCTCGAACTGGAAGGTCACGCGTGCGGATCACCCGGGTGAAGTTCCGCACGAGGTGGCCTATCTTGAGCGGGCGGATCGGTGAGCCGGACAGGGAGGCAAGTCGGGTGTACACTGAAGCAGGGGCAGGAGAATAGGGATGCGCCGTGAGGCGGCTCTTCTGGTCGTAGCGGGTCTGCTGTGGGCGTGCGGCGAGTCGCCGAGGCAGGGCACCGATGCGGCGACGGGGCCTCTGTACATGGACCCGGCGTCTCTCGATTTCAGTGGCAACCCGGAGCTGCTCGACCGAATTCTCGCCGATCCTCACACATACTTCCGCTTCATCAACATCCCGTTCAGTCGGGAGGTGTGCCGTCGGCACGCGGATGAGGTCTGGGAGGGATCCGTCGGCCGTGGGACCACCCTCAATCTGCACGGGGATGCCCATCTGGAGCAGTACGCGGTCACCGACCTGGGGCGCGGTCTCACCGATTTCGATGATTCCTCTCGCGGTCCGGGTATCGTGGACGCCCTCCGCTTCGCGGTCTCGCTGCGCCTGACGGCCCGGGCCAACAATTGGGAGGCCCGATCCGACGACCTGGTCGATTCTTTCCTGGACGGCTACCGGGCCGCCCTGGCCGATACGGCGGCCGAGGTGTCCAAGCCGCGCGTGGTCGAGCGGATCCGAGCTGGCTTCTCGGCTGACCGGAAGCGCTATTACGAGTCGGTCGACTCGATCATGGAGCCGATTCCCTCGGACGAGGCCGCTGAGCTCGCCCTGGCGATGTCGCCCTACACGGACCTCATGCTGAAGGAGCACCCGGACCTGGAGCGGCGTTTCTTCGACGCGGTGGCGATGGGATCGCTCAAGCTGGGGGTGGGAAGCGCGCTCGACGCCAAGTACCTGGTGCGCCTCGCCGGTCCCGAGCACGACCCGCTTGACGACGTAGTGCTGGAGGTCAAGAAGGTGCGGAGCCTGGCGGGGATCGAGTGCGTCGAGGCCGCGGAAGGCGACCCCCTCAGGATTCTGGTAGGCCAGACAAGGATCGCCTACCGTCCCTTCGAGTTCCTGGGCTACGTCGAGTTCCGGGGCGACTATTACTGGACCCATGCGTGGGTGGCCAACTACCGGGAGATGGACGTCGAGACCTCGTTCGAATCCGCGGACGAGCTGGCCGAGGTGGCTTTCGACGTGGGGGTTCAGCTAGGGAAGGGCCATTACCGCAATGTGGCGGAGCCCTACGGCCACCTCCTACGCGCCGATCGGCTCAGAGCGACGGAACAGCAGCGGGAGAGGTTCCTGGAGGAGAGCCGGACACTGGCCGAGGAGGTCGTGACCGCGTGGAAGAGCTTTGGCGTTGCCGTCAGGCCACGCTGAAACGGCGCCAATGCGGCTCGCTGCGGCGTGAGCACCTAAGCCGTTCCGCAGCACGCATCACTCCCGGGTGACCAGACCCCCTGACGCCTCATCGTAGGTGACCAGCAGAACCGCGCCCGGTGGCAGCGTCACCGTCTTCTCGATGCTCAGATCGACAGGGGCGCTCTCGGTTCTTGCGGCGGCCTCGGCCTCCACGGAAACGCCGACCTCGTCGCGAGAGACGAACGACACCTCTATGTGGCGCGTTCCGGGTGGCACGCTCAACTCCCGGAACACGTACACGGGCCTATCCTGCCGGGCTCCGAGGGAAGCAGTGTTTCCTCCAGAACCTCTTCTTCGTCCACTTCGATGCTGAGCACGTACGGCAGCAGACGGCCCTCGCAAACCTCGGGCTTCCGCATATGCAACGGGAGCCGAGATAGCTCCTCTCCGGTCAACGTCCGGCATTCCTCTACTCGGGCTATGGGTGCGCGCCACGAAAGTCGTACGAGCGCCCGCTCCGATCTCTCCGCAGACCAGGGCACCCTCGAGAGCGCCGCCGTTATGACCGCTACCGCTACGGCCAGCACGGCTCCAAGGAGACGTAGCGTCCACCTTCGGGCCCGGGGGCTCATCCCACGACCTCCCGACCCGGCTCTCTGCACTCCTCGACCAGGTCGATCTCGGCCTCGCCTCCGGCGGGTAGCAGTGCCGTCACTTCCGCGCGGTACGAACCTAGAGCGGCGCGGACCAGCTCCCGCTCGCCTGCGCCCGCGTAAACGACCCGTATTCGGCGCCTGTCCACCCGCTCGCGCAGCTCGGCCTCGCGGTCGTGATACATCCGCTGCTCCAGCCACTTCGGCCCCTCGCGGTTCCAGCAGTCCCGCGGCGGGCAGGGAACGATGAGCACTCCACCGGCGCCGGATCGAACGGCGTATTCGATCACCGAGGTATGTACTGCCCCCGCACAACCGATCCGGAATACAGGGGCCCCGTCGAACGTCTCGGTCTCGGTGACGGCGCCCGCACCCTGGGAGCAGGCCACGATCAGGACTTCTGCCGGACCCGGCTTCCGCAGCTCGATGAGCTCCCGGGCCGCCGCCAGCTGATCACGTCCTGTACGCCCCGGCGGCCCCACTCCCATCGGGGCGCACGAGCCGAGGCATATGCCGCAGCTGACACACAGCGCCGGATCGACTCGCGCCACCAGGCCAGCCCTCCCATCCGAGCGCTGGACCATGGCGATCGCCTCATACGGGCAGTCGAGGGCGCACTGCTCGCAGCCCGTGCAATATCTCTCGGCGACCACCGATGGCGAGGGACGGGTAGCCGGGCGGGCCAGCATCGGTATGAGCAGGAGAAGCAGGGACACCCCGATCCAGACCGCCCACGTCGCTACCGCCGGAAACGCCCTTGAGAAGGGGAGCCAGAGCGAGTACAGCACATCATACGGCGCCTGTACCGGGAGCCGCAGGGCATCTGCCTCCGGGCCCATCGGCATCGGCCACAGCACCGAAATGGCGGTCAGGAGTCCGATCACCGCCCAGGTGAGACGGCGCGGCGGCATCAGACCGGGACGCGCCATCCGGTGAACGTGGAGCCACAGAACAACTGCGAGGCCGATGGGGAAGACGATGTGGGCGAACAGGTTAAGGAAGAAGAAGGCTCCGGGGATGTCCCGCTCGCCGGTAAAGGAGCGGCCGATGGGCTCGCCGAACAAGGGCAACACGTCAAACAACTTTGCCCCCTCCACCGCCAGAACCTGCCCGTGAACGTCCCACACCATTACGTAGCCTGTCCACCCGGCTATGAGGATCAGCGAGACGAGCCCGAGCCCGGAGACCCAGGCCACCGTGCGGGGACCCCAGCTCCGACCCTGTGCGAACATGCGGAGCGCGTGGATGGCGGCAGCGATCAGCACTGCATCGGAGGCGTACCGGTGAAGGCTTCGGATCCAGCGGCCCAGCCACACCTGCCCGGTAATCCTGGCCACTGACTCGTATGGCGCACCGACCCGGTAGAAGAAGACCAGGTAGATTCCCGTAAGCAGGAGCACCAGCAGCAGGGCGACGACCAGCGCCCCGCTGTGGTAGAGAGGGTTGAACCGCCACCCGTACAGGCGGTTCATGGCCGCGTCGGCCGACGCCAGCGGACGGCGGAGGGCACGCTCGAGTGCTCTGATCGGTCGCTTCATCTAGCCACTTGTATTCGCCGATAAAAGGGCGCCGCAATGGAAGCGCCCTTGCGCCATATAAATTATGATAACATCATGATAATTACAACAAAGGAGGCCCGAATGACTCATCCCGCGGACGACACCTCCACCGGCGGGGAAGTGCCCCTGGGGCAGCGGATCTTCGACAGCCCGTTTCTCCTCCTTCTGGCGGGGATCGTCGTGATGCTCGTGTTCTACACGCTATGGGGGCTGCTGGAGATCCTCAGCCTCAAACCGGCCCCCCTCCCGTAACGCAGGAGCTCGCAGATGCACACGGGAATCGAGTCGCCGAAAGGCGTGTGGTGGAAGCCGGTCCACGGCGCCGAGAAGACCTGGGTCGGCATCGCCTTCATCTGGTGCATGGTGCTGTTCGCGATGATGCCTCTGTGGCATGTCAAGGGCGGGCAGAACCCCTCGGGGATCCGCCACAGGGTGGAACCGGACGCGTTCCGGGCCCGGACCGCGGAGTTCATCGCCCAGTACCAGGTCGGAGAGGAGAACGGCATCCCGATCGTGGAGCCTCCGCCGGGAGGCGACGTCTACCTGATGGCCGAGATGTGGCGATGGACGCCGACGCTGATACTCCGGAAGGGAGTCGAGTACACCCTCCACCTCTCGTCTGTCGATGTGAACCACGGATTCAGCCTCATCCCGCTCAACATCAACTTCCAGGTCGTTCCCGGCTACGACTACGGACTGCGTGTGCAGCCGCTGGAGGCAGGAGACTTCCGCGTCGTGTGCAACGAGTTCTGCGGTGTTCTGCACCACGCGATGGTGGGGAGGATCATCGTCGAGGATGACATGTCGCGGACCGCCAGCGTCGGAGGTGAGCGATGAACACGGGCTTTCGCACCTGCCCGACGACCGGGCTCAAAGTCCATTCACAGGCCGACGCGCTCATCAAGGCAAACGCCGTGATGGGAACGGTCGCGCTGCTCATCGGGGGCATAGCGGCGATCCTAGTCCTGCTGACCCGATGGCAGGCGGTCCACCTCCTCGACGCCACCTGGTTCTACCGGATCCTCACCGTCCACGGGATGAACATGCTGATCTTCTTCATCCTGTTCTTCGAGGTGGCGATTCTGTACTTCGCCGGCCCGATCCTGCTGAACTGCCGCATGCCCGCCCCAAAGGTCGGGTGGGCGGCGTTCGCGCTCATGGTGCTCGGCATGCTCCTCATCGAGTGGACGATGTGGACGGGTCGGGCCGACGTGCTCTTCACCTCGTACGTGCCCCTCAAGGCGCATCCAGCCTACTACCTGGGGGTGATCCTGTTCGCCGTCGGGGCTCTCGTCGCGGTCATCCTGTTCTTCGCCAGCCTCGTGGTGGCGAAGAAGGAGCATACGTACGAAGGGTCGGTGCCTCTCGTGACCTTCGGGGCCATCACGGCGGCCATCATCGCGGTCATCACGCTCGGACACGGCGCGGCGATCTACATTCCCACCTTCCTGTGGTCGCTGGGCGTCATGAACGTCGACGCTCAGGTCTACCGGATGGTATGGTGGGGCCTCGGCCACTCCTCGCAGCAGATCAACGTTGCCGCCATGGTCGCGGTGTGGTACCTGCTGGGAGCCTTCACGCTGGGGGCGGTCGTTCTCAACGAGAAGGTTAGCCGCAGCGCCTTCGTTCTCTACGTTCTCTTCATCTCGATGGCCTCCGCGCACCATTTGCTGGTCGACCCCGGGATGGGATCGGCCTGGAAGGTCGTGAACACGAGCTACTTCATGTACATGGCCGTGCTGGCCAGCATGATCCACGGTTTCACCGTGCCGGCCGGGATGGAGGTGGGGCAGCGATTACGGGGCCTCACGCGAGGCATGTTCGAGTGGCTCAAAAAGGCGCCGTGGGGCGACCCGGCCTTCAGCGCCCTGGTGTTCTCGGTGATCATCTTCGGTTTCGTGGGCGGGATCACCGGGGTCACCTTCGGCACCGAGCAGATCAACATCATCGCGCACAACACCCTGCGCATTCCCGGCCACTTCCACGCCACCGTGGTCGGTGGAACCGCACTGGCCTTCATGGGCCTCACCTATTACGTGATTCCGCTGATCTTCCGGAAGCGGGTAGCTTTCTGGCCGCTGGCTAGGGTCCAGCCGTACCTGTTCGCGGCAGGGATGCTGATCTTCTCAATGGCCATGACATTCGCCGGCACATTCGGCACACCGCGCCGTCACTGGGACATCACTTTCTCGAACGCGCCCTACGGGGTCGAGTTCGCCCCGGCGGTGGACCTGATGCTGGCGATCACGGCGATCGGCGGGATCATTGCCGCGCTGGGGGGCGGGATCTTCATACTCATCACGGTGGTCTCGGTCTTCTTCGGAAGGCCGATGCCGGCCGGCGCTGATGTAGCCGCGGTCGGCGGCGTTCCGCCGGGAATCGTAAAGCCCCCGGCGCCGCTCCCCGCGTCGGCTCCCCAGACCGGGGACAAGCTGCCCAGATTCGGCAAGCTCGGTGCGGCACCCGGGACCATGGTGATGGTGCTCGTCTTCCTGGCCGCGT
>JBDGYE010000064.1:0-16031 GCA_039584255.1 Gemmatimonadota bacterium | reverse complement strand
CCTGTGAGAAGACGCTCGGGAAGGTCATCAGCGACCGGACGAGCCACGGTGACCCTGTAGCGCCGGGGAGTTCCCCGGCTCGGGTGGAGGAGGGCCTGCGCCACCTCCCCCTCGTTCGTGAACAGCATAAGCCCCTCGCTAAGAAAGTCGAGACGCCCGACGTGGAACAACTCCGCTGCGTCGTCCGGGAGGAGATCGTACACCGTCGGCCGTCCCTGCGGATCCAGCCGGCTGCAGATGTAACCGGGCGGCTTGTTCAGCACGAGCCAGCGCGCCGGGCGAATCTGCACGCGGCGGCCGTCCACTTCGACTACGCTGTTCTCTGGATCTACTTGCACGCCTTGTTCCACGACGGTGGCCCCGTCGACCCGCACGCGACCTTTGGCGATCAAGCGTTCACCGGCGCGGCGCGATGCCACCCCGGCCCTGGCCAGGAACTTCTGCAGGCGCATGGTACGCGGCCGACGTCAATCCAGCGGTGGCGGCTCGGGGGAGTCCGCCTCCCGGCCGACTACGGAAGCCGGCGCCGGGTCGGGAGCCTCCTGCGCACTCCCCGCTTCGCCCGCGGCCCCCTCTGCCGATGGCTCGGGCTCACCCGGCTCGTCCGCCGCCTCCAGTCCCTCCTGAAGGGCGCCGAGGATGACAGGCAGCTCGTCCGGTGACGGAAGGTCGTCCAGATCCTTGAGCCCGAAGTGCTCGAGGAACCTCTGGCTTACGCCGTACAGCAGGGGTCTCCCCAGTCCCTCTCCCCGGCCCACCACTTCCACGAGCTCCCAGTCCAACAGGGTGCGCAGGACGGAGTTGGCTCCCACTCCGCGGACTTCTTCGATCTCGACGCGCCCGATGGGCTGTCGGTAGGCGATGATGGCCAGCGTCTCGAGTGCCGCCGGCGACAGATGAGGGGAGCGCGCCACGGAATCGAAGCGCTCCAGGTACGGGGCGTACTCGGGTCGGGTCAGGATCTGGAAGCCGTCTCCAAGCTGGTAGATCTGGAAGGCGTTCTCCCGCTCTTCGTAGCTGTCGCGGAGCCTCTGTATGGCCTCGAGGACCTGATCCTTGTCGAGACGTTCATCGGCTCGGGCAATCTCCGACGCAGTCAGCGGCGTCTGGCTCGCGAAGAGCGTGGCCTCGACGACCTGCTCCGGCCTCACTCTCTCACCTCCTCTTCGGCGGCCTCTGGGCCCGATCCGGCCTGGCCCGGGGCCAGCTCCGTGGCCACTGGGACAGGCTTCGCGGCGTTGCCCGGCTCGGCCTGCGGCTCCGGAACCCAGGCCAGCGCTTCGGCGGCGCCTTCCGGTCTCGCCTCGGCCGGCGTATCGCTCGCACCTGCGGCGTCACTGCTCCCACCCCGTAGTAGCCAGATAGATGAGAACGGTTCGACCTGCTCGATCCGGACCACCTGCTGCTTGGCCAGCTCCAGGGCGGCCAGGAATGCGGCCACGGCATGGGATCGGGTGCCCCACGGCCGGAACAGGCGCTCGAACGAGATCCTTTTCGCCTTCTTCAGCAGCCGGCGGAGGAGCGAGGCCTTCTCTTCGACGGTCACCGTCTGCGAGGGCGGGCGAACCGTGGCAGGCGGGATCGACTCCGGAATCCTGGCCGCGACACGGAGGAAACCATCGAGCGTGAGATCGATGACCGGACGGGAGACCAGAGGGGTCCCCCGCTGCTCCACGTAGCCCTTGCCGTAGTGACGCCCCCGCTGCGCCTCCGCCGAAGAGAGCACATGGACGACATCCTGGAAGTGCTCGTACTCGAGGAGCCTGCGCACGAGCTCGGATCGAGGATCCTCCTCCCAGTCCGGATGATCCGTCCGCGGCAGAAGCAGCTGAGCCTTGATGCGAACGAGGGTGGCGGTCATCTCCAGGAACTCTCCGGCCCGATCGAGGGACATCTCCTCGAGGCCCCCCGACAGGGCGGTCACGAACTGGTCGGTGATCCTGGCAATGGGAATGTCGAAGATGTCGATGTCCTGCGCGCGAATCAGGTGGAGGAGAAGGTCGAGGGGGCCCTGGAACCTCTCCAGCTCGACCACGAAGGGCTCCACCTGGTGCATCTCTGGAGTGCGGCGAGACGCGGTTACGATCGTTCCTCCTTCAGCGCCGCCGGGGCCACCTTGATCCGGGGCCGTGCTTGGCGTAGACTATCGTTTCTTTAGCCAACGGGACAAAACGACGCAAGTCATCGAGAAGATCCGAGGATATCGAACGTTGCCGAACATCAAGAGCGCGAGTAAGCGTCTCAGGCAGTCGCGAAAGCGGCGAACGCGCAACCGCGAGATGCGGGCCGAGATTCGAACCCGCACTAAGACGCTCCTCCAGACGGAAACGGCGCCGGAGGCGGAGGAAGTGTTCCGGGCCGTATCGTCTCTTCTGGACAAGGCGGCCAGGAAGGGCGTCGTTCCGAAGAATGCCGCCGCCAGGCGGAAGTCGAGGCTCGCGCGGTACGTCCGAAAGTTGAGCGACTGAGCGACACCCACGCGGGGAGAAGCTCGACCGACAGCCCGTAGCCGGAAGCGGCAGCGGGCTGTTCGTGTTGGGCGTCGCCTCAGCCCTCCCTTCCGCCCTGCTCCTGATTCCCTTCGGCCGGCTCGGCGTCGGTTCCCTCTTGCTCGTCTTCCAGCATGGCCGAGACGGCGTCGAAGCTCTCAGGATCCTCCAGTGAGAGCGACTCCAGAAACTCCAGTTCGTCCATGAACTCGCGCTCGTCCTCGACCACTTCCACCGCAGCAGCGGTCTCCTCGATCGCGACGATTTCGTCCTCTGGCAGCACGCCCCCTTCGACTTCCACCTCGCCGTGGGGCTCGGGCTCAGCCACCTCTTCTTCCAGCTCCTCGGCAACCTCCGCCAGCTCTTCCTCGACCTCGGTCTCATCGTAGAGCTCAGGCTCGGCCTTTACCTGCGCTTCCGGCTCTTCGACCGCTGCCGTGGCCAGGGCTTCGGCCGCGGGCTCCGGAGCGGCCTCCTCATCGGCCTCCAGATGCGGCTCGATCTCAAGAAACGCCTCATCAACGGTGGCCACGGCGACAGCCTCCTCCGCCGGGAGAACGCCGGCGCCGGCCGCCCCGGAGAGCTCACTCAGGACCCTCTCCAGCTCCTCGACCGCAGCCCGCTCGCGGGTCAGCTCGCCATCGAGCTCGTCCAGGACGGCCTGATGCTCGCCCCGGCGGCCTTCCCACTCCGAGTCGTTGTACTCGCCGACCTTGTGCCGCAGCTCGCTCTCTTCCAGCTCGGCGGTCCGTGCATCGTGCTGTTGCAGGATGCCGCCGAGGCTCTCGCGGCGCTCGGCTAAGGAGCTCTCAAGCACTGTTCGATGCCCCGATAGCTCGCCCTCGACGCCATGCAGGCGGTCTTGGTAGTCGCCGCGAACCTTCGCGGCCACCTCCGGACGGTACTCTCCTCCGAGCGTATCGAGGCGCACCAGCCACTCCTGGTACGTGAGCCGCTGGTCCAGGAGAGTGCGAATCTCGGTCGGGATTACTTGCTCCCTGTCGTCGCTCATGCTTCTGTATCCGGTCCAGGTGTTTCCGGCCCTCCGGGCCGGTAGGCCACGAAGCGGGTCTCGCCGCTTACCAACGTCCGCCGCACTCCCCCGGTGAGCTCCCAGCCGACTATGGGGGTGTTGTGGCTGCGCGAAACGAATCGCTCCGGTTCGACCGCCCACCCCTCCTCGGGATCAAAGACGACGATGTCCGCCGGCGACCCCGGGCGCAACGTGCCGCCTTCGAGCCCCATGATCCGGGCCGGGATGCACGACATCCGGTCCACAAGCTGCGACAGCGATAGGATCCCCGGCACGACCAGCGTCTTCATGCACAGGCCCAAGGCCGTTTCCAGACCGTTGATACCGAACGGGGCATCGTCGAACTCGCGCTCCTTCTCTTCATAATGGTGCGGAGCGTGGTCCGTGGCGATGATGTCGATAACCCCCTCCACGAGTGCCCGCAGCACGGCCTCCACGTCCGCCTCCGTGCGCAGCGGCGGATTCACCTTTGCCTCTGTATTGTAACCGCGACACAGCTCTTCCGTGAGTGCCAGGTGGTGCGGTGTCACTTCCGAGGTTACACGCAGACCCTTGTCCTTCGCTATCCTGAGCTGCTCCACGGACTGGCGGGCCGAGACATGGCAGACGTGCAGGTGGCCCCCGGTGAGCTCGGCTAGGCAGACGTCGCGGGCCACCATCGTGGACTCCGCCGCATTTGGAATGCCCCGCAGGCCCAGGGCCGTGGCGACCTTGCCCTCGTTCATAACACCGTTGGCGGCCAGCTTTGGGTCCTCCGCATGCTGCAGGACGGGGATATCGAAGGTCTGGGTATACTCCAGGAGGCGTCGCATGAGCCCGGTGTCCCACACCGGGTTCCCGTCATCCGAGACCGCGACGGCACCGGCGTGTACGAGCTCGCCGATCTGTGTCATCTGCTCGCCCCTCTGGCCCAGCGACGCCGCCCCGACGGGCATTACCTGTGTTCCCCGGGCTGCCCGAGCCGCGAGCCGCACGTATCCCACGGCCGCTGGATCATCGATCGGCGGGTCGGTGTTCGGCATCGCCCATACCGTCGTGAAGCCTCCGGCTGCGGCGGCGTGCGACCCGGTATGAATCGTCTCCTTGTGCTCCCCTCCCGGCTCTCGGAAGTGCACGTGCAGGTCGATGAGGCCCGGAGCGACGACGAGTCCGGACACGTCCAGGACCTCCCCGTCGTCCGGACCCGCGAGAGAGACCTCGACCGCTTCCACCCTCTCGTCGACGACGAGCACGTCCGACGGTCCGTCCAGACCCTGCGACGGATCGACGACACGGCCGCCCCGCAGCAACAGTGGCTGGCTCATTCCGACTCCTGCTTCGCCGCCTCGGCGCCGCCGGGCTGCCCGCCGGCGAGGAGGTAGAGGACGGCCATGCGCACGGCAACCCCGTTGGTCACCTGTGGGAGGATCACCGACTGCGGGCCGTCGGCGACGTCGGAGTCGATCTCGACCCCCCGGTTCATGGGGCCCGGGTGCAGTATCACGGTTTCCCTGGGAGCCTGTTCCAGCCTGGCCCGCGAGACGCCGAACACGCGGTTGTACTCGCGCAGGGACGGTATGAAACCGGTCTTCATCCTCTCCAGCTGAAGCCGGAGCACGTTCAGGGCATCCGCCCACTCGATCGCCTCCTCGACGTGCGGGAACGTCCGGACGCCCAGCTCCTCGATGCCGTAAGGGATGAGGCTCTTCGGCCCACATACGGCCACTTCGTTTCCCAGTGCCTGGAGTCCGAAGATGTTGGAGCGGGCCACGCGCGAGTGCACGATGTCTCCCACGATGCAGACCTTGAGGCCCTCGATGCGGCCGAGGCGGTCGCGCAGCGTGAGCATGTCGAGCAGAGCCTGCGTCGGATGCTCGTGCTGACCATCTCCGGCGTTTATGACGTTGGACGGGATGCGGTCGGCCAAGAACTGCGCCGCGCCGGAGGAGCTGTGCCGTATCACGACCATGTCGATACGCATCGCCTCCAGGTTGCGGGCCGTGTCCACCAGTGTCTCGCCCTTCACGACGGACGAGCCGCTGGCGCTGATATTCACGGTATCTGCCCCCAGGCGCTTCTCCGCGAACTCGAACGAGATGCGGGTTCGGGTCGAAGGCTCCAGGAAGAGGTTGACGATGGTCTTGCCGCGGAGGACGGGGACCTTCTTGATGGGTCGCTCGCTGATCTCCTTGAATGGCTCGGCCGTGTCGAGTATCGCGCGGATCGTGTCGCCCGACAGATCCTCGAGACCCGTGAGGTCCTTGCCGAGCCCGATACGTGTTGGCGTCTTGCTCATTCGCCGGGCGAACTGACAAGAATCACGGAGAGGCTTCCGTCTAGCTCCGGGACCTTGACCTCGACTTGATCTCTGTCGGTGGTCTCGACGCTGATGCCTACGTGGTCAGCCTGGATAGGCAGCTCCCGCCCGCCTCGGTCGACAAGGACGGCCAACTCCACGCACCGCGGCCGGCCGAAGTCGGCCAGCTCGTTCAAGGCGGCACGGATGGTCCGACCGGTGAACAGAACGTCGTCCACGACGACCACCCTCCGCCCGGTGATCTTGTCCGGTATGTCGGTGACCCCTATCACCGGCCGCGGTCCCACCTGGTGGAAGTCGTCCCGGTAGAGGGTGATGTCCAGACTCCCCGTGGGGACGACCTTCCCGTGGCTGTCGCTGAGGATCGTCGCCAGTCTCTCGGCGAGCTGGACTCCGCGCCGGCGGATCCCTATCAGTACCAGGTCTTCGGTGCCGCCGTCCTCAATCTTGGAAGCGAGCCGTGCCAGAGCCTCCTCGACTCCTTCCGCGTCGAGAAGCTCTCTGGCAGTCGTCTCCGGGGCTGTCATCGCGACCTGTTCCGCCTCGTCAGAGATAAGGGTCGTGCGGCTAGATGGGACACTCGACCGCCGCAGTATACGGAGGGCATCGCGGCGGATCAACGGCTTGAAAGCGCCCTTCCGGGACACGTTTTTGCTTTACAATCCCAGGGCTCGGATCTAGCTTCCGGCGCGCCTTTCCGGGCGCGCAGTAGAAGCCCCGATCACGCATCCGACACGACAGGAACGGCCATGCGACGAGCTCTGACCGTCGGCGTCCTCGCCTTCTCCGCCATGGGTGCTTCGCATCCACGGGTCGCCAGAGCAGATAACGTCCAGCAGCCATCCGTCGCTGTCGAAGGGCCGAGGATCATTCTCTCCGATGTCGGTTTCGGGATCAACCTGGCGCTCGAGGGCCCGATGCCGGAACGGTTTAGTATAGTCACGGAGACGGGGCGGGTGCTGGCGCAGGGCGTTCTCGAGCCAGGGGTTCCGCTCGAGCTCTCCGACCTCGAGATCTCCAGGGGCGAGAACCCGATCGCCGTTCAGCTTGGGCTCGGCGGCGAGTCGGCGGCCGCGTTCGACGCGCCGGTGCTCCCGGGTTGGATCAGCCTCCTACCGCCGCTCGTGGCGATTATCCTCGCGCTCGTCTTCCGGGAAGTCGTTACATCCCTCTTCGTCGGCGTGTGGCTGGGTGCGTTCTTCTTCGCCGGAATGAATCCCATCACGGGTACGATGAGGGCCATCGACAGGTTCATAGCCCCGGCGCTGGCCGACCTGGATCACGCTTCGATCATCATCTTCTCGTTCCTGCTGGGGGGCATGGTCGGCGTGATGAGCCGCTCCGGCGGAACGCGCGGCATCGTCGAGGCGGTGCGGCCGCTGGCGACAACGCCGCGCCGCGCCCAATTCGCCACATTTCTCAGCGGGCTGGCCATCTTCTTCGACGACTACGCCAACACGCTCATCGTTGGCAACACCATGCGGCCCATAACGGACCGGATGAAGGTCTCACGGGAAAAACTGGCCTACATCGTCGACTCTACAGCCGCTCCGGTGGCCTCCATCGTCTTCGTCTCGACGTGGGTGGGCTTCGAGATCTCGCTGATCGGTGACGGGCTTTTGAACGCTGCCTCGCAGCCTGGCACTTCGCCCGCGATGGCCGCCGCCCTTCGCGAGGCGAACCCGTTCACCGTCTTCATTCACTCCATCCCGTACCTGTTCTATCCTTTGCTGGCACTGCTCATGGTCGGTCTCATCGTGCTCACCCAGAGAGACTTCGGGCCCATGCTGAAGGCGGAGCGCCGCGCCTCACGTGGCGAGGGTCTGTACCGCGAGGGAGCGATGCTGATGGCCGACACTGCCGGCATCGCGGACGCGGACGAGGACGCCCCGCACCGATGGTACAACGCGGCCGTCCCCGTGCTGACGGTAGTAATGGTCGTGCTGGCCGGACTCTACCTCGAGGGGCGATCGAACCTCGGAGGACCGGGCACCCTATGGGAGGTCTTCGGCAAGGCCAATCCCTTCCACGCCCTGCTCTGGGGCTCCCTGGCCGGCATCATAATCGCCATCGTTCTCGCCGTCGGGCAGCGGATCCTCTCCATGGAGGATTCCATCGGGGCCGCGGTCGGCGGCATGCGGGCCATGCTGCTGGCCGGGATCATCCTCATCCTCGCCTGGTCACTGAGCGAAGTGACGGAGGTCCTGGGCACGGCCGCCTACCTGAGCGGGCTGCTTGAGGGGAACCTGATGCCGGAGCTGCTACCGGTGCTGGTCTTCGCGACCTCGGCGGCCATCGCGTTCGCCACCGGAACCTCGTGGGGAACGATGGCGATCCTGATCCCGCTGGTGGTGCCGCTCTCCGTCGCCCTCGGCGGCGGAGTGGGGCTGGGCGCCGCCGGGTACGGACTCCTGCTGGGCACCACCAGCTCTGTCCTCGCCGGCGGGATCTTCGGCGACCATTGCTCGCCGATCTCTGACACCACGGTGCTGAGCTCCATGGCCTCGGCATGCGACCACGTCGACCACGTGCGGACGCAGCTGCCGTACGCCCTGGTGGTGGCGCTGGTAGGCATGCTGATCGGCGACATCCCGACCGCCTTCGGAATGTCGCCAGTCTTCTCGTATGTCATCGGCGGTCTGGTCCTCTACCTGATGCTCCGATTCATTGGCAAGCACGACTTCGACTCGCCGCAGTGGGCCGCGGAGGTTGCACCCGAGATCGGAGGATAAGGAGGCGGCAGGTTGAAACGGGCTTCGGAGCGACCCTGGATCAGTCGGGAGCAGCCTGCGGCTCGGGCAACTCCAGGAACTAGCTAGACACGACGCTGAACTGACGGCGCAACGATGAAGCGGCGGCTATACTACCGGCGTGAGTGGCTCTTTCCCCGCCAGCACCGATTGCGCGTTCGCGGCCGCCAGCTCCCACATCGCCTGACGCGCCTCTTGCGTAGCGCTTCCCAGGTGCGGAAGAACAAAGGCGTTCGGAAGCTGGCGAAGGGAATCGGGAATCTCGGGCTCCGCGGCAAACACGTCGAGTCCAGCGGCCGCTACTTGACCCGATCTAAGTGCTTCCGCGAGTGCGTCCTGGTCCACGATTGGCCCGCGGGCGGTGTTTACGAGCACGGCTCCGGCCTTCAATGCCGCCAGCTCGTCGGCGCCGATCAGGCCCCCCGTCGCCGGCGAGAGCGACAAGTGAACCGATAAGACATCGGCCTCCGCGAGAAGCTCGCCGAGTGTTTCGGCACGCCGGGCCCCGACCTCTACCTCGAGTCCCGGCCGAGGCTCCCGGTCCCAGTAAACGATCTCCATCCCGAAGGCCGCCGCCCGACGAGCCACGGCCGCCCCGATCCGGCCCGCGCCAAGGATCGCCAGCACCTTGCTCTGGAGGCCGACTCCCAGAAGCTGCGTTGGGTGCCAGCCCTGCCAGGCGCCGCTCCGGGCTAGATCGAGGCCCTCTCGAAGCCGTCGGGTAGTGGCCAGCAGGAGCGCCATCGTCAGATCGGCGGTGGCGTCGGTGAGAACATCGGGGGTGTTGGTTACGACGATCCCACGACGGAACGCCGCCTCGACGTCTATGTTGTCGTGGCCGACGCCGTAGTTGGCGACCACGCGGAGGCCGGGCAACTGCCCCAGCTCGACCTCGCCGACCGGGTGGGTGACCGTCGGAATCCACGCGACGATGCCCGGATCGGCCGGCACCGATTCGTTCAGCGTTCGGAAGACGGTGCGGCGTAGGCCAGGCCACTCGGGATCCGGTCCCGACAGCTCCCTGAGCTCGCCGGCGACGAGGACACTCTCAGCGTCGGCCTCGGTCATGGCACGGGCTCCTCAGGCTCGAGCGCCCCAGAGCCGGCGCGCCGGCGGGCGCCAAAGAACTCACTCAACAGCGCGCTAGCCTCTTCGCCGCACACTCCGGCCTCCAGCTCGACCCTGTGATTCAGGCGTTCGTCCTGCACCAGGTTCCCGAGCGAGCCGCACATCCCCGACTTCGGGTCGGCCGCCGCGTACACCAGGCGGTCCACGCGTCCCAGGACGATCGCCCCGGCGCACATAGTGCAGGGCTCGAGTGTGACGTAGAGGGTGTGGCTGCTCAGCCTCCAGTCGCCCAGCCGCTCGGCGGCCCACCGGAGGACCAGCATCTCGGCGTGTGCAGTGGGATCCGCCAACTCACGAGTTCGGTTGTGATCCTCGATCGCGGTCCCGTCGGGGCAGACAATCACGGCACCGACGGGAACCTCCTGGCGCTCGGCGGCCCTGCGAGCTTGCGCCAGCGCGCGGCCCATCCAGATCGTGTCCTCCGAGGCGCTCACCGACCGGTCCCGCCGCCTGCCGAGTCGCTCGTGCGCCGGTCGAGTTCTACCAGCGCAGCGTCCATACGGCGGAGCGCGCGCTCCCTTCCCAGTAGCACCAATACGTCGAACATCCCGGGGCTGTCGGCGACGCCGAGCACCGCAACCCGCATCGGGTGAACGACCTTCCCGAGTCCAACCTCGAGCCGGCCGGCCAGCGCCCGGAAGCCCTCGTCCAGTGGATCGTGCTCGAAGGGCTCGACTGTGGCCAGGACATCGCGGTCGGCGCGCAGGCGTTCGGCGGTCGCGGCCGGCTGCCTGAGCCAATGCTTCGCCACCGCCGTCTCGTCGTAGACCACCGGTTCGACGAAGTACCGAGCCGTACTATCGGCAATGGCCGGTATGGTACGCGCTCGCGTCTTCTGGAGGTCCACTACGGCCGCGACACGATCCAGCTCCCCCTCGGCGAGGGCGCGCGCCTCCGGTTCCATCTCATCGAGCACCAGTGGCATCAACCGCCCGGGTGGCATCCGGTCGAGGTGCTTACCGTTCAGCCATTCCAACTTCTCGGGATCGAAGACGCCGCTTTTCTTGAGGATCCGCTCCAGCGAGAAGGCATCTACCAACTCATCGAGACCCATGATCTCTCGGTCATCGCCGGGCGACCATCCCAGCAGGGCCAGGAAGTTCACGAGCGCCTCGGGTAGGATTCCCTGTTCGCGATAGGCCTCCACGGATGCCGCTCCGTGACGCTTCGAGAGGCGCTTGCCGTCGGGCCCGAGGATCATCGGTACGTGGCAGAACGTCGGTAGCTCCGCCCCGAGCGCCTCGTAAAGAAGGATCTGCTTCGGCGTGTTGGAGAGGTGGTCGTCGCCGCGAATGACGTGGGTAATCCCCATGTCAATGTCGTCGGATACCACCGCCAGATTGTATACCGGGGTCGCGTCCGAGCGTAGTACCACGAAGTCGTCGAGGTGGTCACCCTCAACAGCCGTCGGGCCATGCACCGAGTCGTCCCAGGCGATGCCCCCGGAGGGTACCTGGAGCAGAACGGCGTGCGTCTCCCCGGCCGCGGCCCTTTCCTCGGACTCCTCTGGCCTCTGGTCCCCGTACTCCAAGTACCGGAACGGAACGACCCGGTCGCGGGCGTCGGCCCTGAGCTGGGTTAATTCTTCGGCGCTCGCGAAGCATCGGTAGGCGGCGCCGCTCTCGAGAAGTCGGGCGACGTCTGCCTGGTGCCGCGCCAGGCCGTCCGCCTGGTGGATCGGAGGCTCGTCGACCTCGAGACCCAGCCAGGCCATCGCGTCGACGATTTGTCGAGTCATCTCGTCGCTCGACCGCTCGCGATCGGTGTCCTCGATGCGCAGGAGGAAGACGCCGCCACTCCCACGAGCGAACAGGTAGTTGAACAGGGCCGTCCGGGCCCCTCCGACATGTAGGTAGCCGGTCGGGCTTGGTGCGAAGCGAACACATGGTTGTGGCATACTGTATTTGTATTTGAATGTATATGTATGATGTTGTTTCTATGCAAACGACGGGGGCGCTGGAATCTCGGCGTTCGATATCGCGCGGCCGTTTCCCCAACCCGCCCAGGCCTCCAGTGGCGTCCCTGCCGCTAGCTTCCCATCTTGCACTCGCTTCCCGCGTGACGCCAGACGCCGAAACCGGCGAGGCCGGCGTCCCGTTCGAGGCCCTGCGACCCGTCGGCGAAGAGACTCCCAGCGAGGTCCTACCATGAGCGACTCTCGACCTGTCTACCTACTCCCGGGGCTGCGAAGCCCGTTCGCCAAGATCGACCGGGATCTCTCCGGGCTGGACACCCTTCAGCTCTCCGTTCCGGTAGTGCAGCAGACGGTCGTGGGAGCCGGCGGGCCCGGCCCCGATCGATTACGCGATGTGGACCAGGTCGTCTGGGGGGCCGTCATACCTACGTTAGCGGTGAGCAACTGGGCACGGGAGGTGTGGCTTGACGCCGGCCTGGATCCGCACGTGCCGGCTGTGACCGTCATACAGCAATGCGGCACTAGCCTGGCGGCCGCCACCCACGCCGCGGCCCAGGTTCACTTCGGACGTATCCATCTGGCCCTGTGCGGTGGCGCGGAATCCATGTCGAGCACCCAGATCGGCCTCTCCAAGCAGCTCAGTCGGGGGATCCGCCGGGCCAGCAGCGCCAAGGGCGCGAAGGGCGTGCTACACGCTATCCGCCGGGTCCGCTTTCGGGACGTCCGGCTGGCGATACCCGCGATCAAGGAGAGGACGACCGGGAAGTCGATGGGAGAGCACACGGAGGACATGGCCAGGGATTGGGGGATCGGACGCGAGGAGCAGGATCGCCTGGCCGCTGAGAGCCACCAACGGGCCGCGGCGGCGGCCGAGAGCGGCTTCTTCCGTCCGCTGCTGGTGGCTCCCGGGACCTTCGACACCGATTCCGACACGATTCCTCGCTCCGACTCCACAACCGAGAACCTGGCCCGTCTCAAGCCAGTCTTCGGCCGCGGGCATGGAACTCTCACCGCAGGCAACTCCTCGCCGCTGACCGACGGCGCGGCAGCCGTCTGGGTGGCGAGTGAGGAGGGCGCCAGCAGGCTCGGTGGAGACCTGACCCGGGTGCGCCTCGTGGACTGGGAGGAAGCCGCGATCGATCCCAGCGCGGAGGGTCTCCTCATGGCGCCGGCGCTGGCGATCCCCCGCCTCCTGGCACGCCACGGTCTCGGGTACGGGGACGTGAGCCTGTGGGAAATCCACGAGGCCTTCGCGGCCCAAGTCCTGTGCACGATCAAGGCCCTGGAGAGCGAGGAGTGGCTCGCCGACAAGGCGGGCGCGTCCGCCGACTTTGGACCCTTTCCCCGCGACCGGATGAACCCGAACGGTGGGAGCATTGCCCTGGGTCATCCGTTCGCCGCAACCGGAGCACGGCTCCTGTCACAGGCTGCGGTAGAGCTGGCCCAGGAGCCCTCCGGGACGCTGGGCGTCGTCAGCATCTGCGCCGCCGGCGGCCTCGCGCACGTGGCCCTTCTCGAGGCGGTTTGACCTCTAACCAGCCGTCTCGACGGTCGCAGGCGCCGCAGCCGGCCGGCGCACGAGCCACGCCAGGATCACCAGCGCCCCGTACACGGCAGCGCCCAGGGCGACGTGCAGGGTACGTAACCAGTCCGGCAGATTCCCCAGCACCATGGCCGCTGCCGCCACCAGTTGCGCCACGACCGCGACCGCCGCCAACAGCGCAGCCGTTCGCGCCGCGCCATCATCGGGCCGGTGGCGCTTCACGTAGCTGGGTAGAAAGAGGCACCAGACAAACAGGGTGTAGGCCACCAACCGGTGCCCCCAGTGAATGTGGATCAGAGGGTTGTCGCCGGGCATCCACCGTCCGCTGCAGAGTGGGAATCCCTGGCAGGCGAATGCCGCGTCCAAGTTCGCCACCAGCCCGCCCGCCAGCACCACGACCAGACCGAATGTCGCAGCCCACCCGGTAGTCTTCGCCGACCCGTCGCTCACGGGCGCGCGGCCTTCGGCGGCACCTCCTGCCTCCAGAGCGCCCACCAGCAGGACTGCCATGAGCAGCATGGCCGTTCCCAAGTGCAGGATCACGCTCGCCGGGGGCAGTTCCAGCCAAACGGTGATCGCGCCCAGCATCACCTGCACTCCCAGCAGCAGCGCGGCCATGATCCCGAGCTTCCGAAGCCGGCCCCATCGCGCGCCCGAACGATCGCCGGGAGCGAAGGCGAGCACGCCCAGCGCAACGACCAGGGCCGAGACCACGATCGCCGCCAGGCGGTGCCCATACTCGATCAGCGTCTCGAAGCCCATCGCCGGGATGAGCTGGCCGTTGCAGAGCGGCCAGTCGTCGCCGCAGCCCATGCCGCTCTCGGTGATTCGGACGATTCCACCGAGCACGATGAGTGCGTAAGTGGCGACCGCCGCCACACCGGCCAGCCGCCCCCACGAGCGCGTTTTCGTATCACCAGTCACTTGAGCCTCCGTATGGTGCGGACTGCGGGTGAGCAGTTAGAATCCGCACGACGGTGCGGGAAGATAGACCGGGCGGCACCCCGACGCTACAAGGCTCTGGACGCGGGTGTCAGAGCCCGATCGATGTGGTGAACGGCAACGAAAGAGCGCATGGACAGCGCGTCCGAAAGAGGGCAGACATTCTCTCTGTTCGCCGTCCAGCGACTCCTCCCGCGGCTTCGCCCACACCGGACGGCGCTGGCCGTCACGGCCGTCGCACTCGTGTTCAGCACGGTCATCGGTCTCGCCTTCCCGCTTGTCGTCCGCTACCTGATGGACGCGGCGTTCGAGAGCCGCGACGCGGCCGTACTCAACTCGATCGCGGTCGGGCTCCTCATCCTGTTCGCGATTCAGGCGTTTCTGAACTTTCTCCAGGTGTTCATCCTCGGAGCCACTTCCGAAAAGGTGATCGCAGGACTCCGCAGTGATCTCTTCTCTCACCTGCTCACGCTGTCACCCGACTTCTATACGGAGCGGAGCTCCGGTGAGCTGACGAGCCGGCTCACATCGGACTGCACCACGCTGCAGACCGTTCTCAGCAACCAGATCGCCGAGTTCCTGAGGCAGGTCCTGTATCTGGTCGGCGCGCTGACGCTGCTGGCGTTGCTGCACTCCGACCTGATGCTCACCACCATCATGGTGGCGCCGATCGTGGTGCTCAGCGCATTCGCGTTCGGCCGCTTCCTGCAGGTGAAGAGCACCCAGGTACAAGACCAGCTGGCCGCCGCGAACGCCACGGCGGAGGAGGCGTTCACCCAAATCCCCATCGTCCAGAGCTTCACTCGTGAGGGGTGGGAGGAGGAGCGCTACTCGAAGCGAATTCTCAGTGCTCTTCGAACCGCGATTCACCGCGCCGCGATCAAGGGGCTGTTCTTCGGCGTCGTCACGTTCATCGCGTTCGGCGGGATCGTCGTCGTCCTGTGGGAGGGCGGACGACTGGTGCTGGAGCAGCAGATCACTGCGGGCGAGCTGGTCTCGTTCCTCCTGTATGCCGTCTCGGTGGCGGCAGCGATCACCGCCCTCGCTTCCCTGTGGGGCAGCTACCAGGAAGCGCTCGGGGCCGCCCGCCGCGTCTTCGAGCTCATGGACATGGAGCCCAGCATCAAGGAGCCTCGCCACTCGCAGGCTCTTCCCCCGGCTAGCGACGCGGGCGGCCTGGTGTTTCGCGACGTGTGGTTCCGATACGGAGGCGACGAGCCCTGGGTGCTTCAGCGCCTCGACCTCGAGATCAGGCCCGGCGAGATCGTGGCGCTCGTCGGTCCCAGCGGAGCCGGTAAGTCCACTCTGGCGGCGTTGGTGCCGCGTTTCTGGGATCCCACCCAGGGACTGATCAGTCTTCGCGGCACAGACCTGCGGCGGATCCCGCTGATCGAGCTGCGCACCGCGGTGGGCATCGTTCCGCAGGAGCCGCTGCTCTTCGCGGACAGCATCTACCAGAACATCGCCTACGGCAGGCCCGAAGCGGCACACGAGGAGATCGAGCAGGCCGCGCAGTACGCCCACGCGCACGAGTTCATCCAGAACCTCGCGGACGGCTACGGAACCATGGTAGGCGAACGCGGAGTCCGGCTGTCCGGGGGACAGCGTCAACGTATCGCCATAGCCCGGATCTTCCTCAAGGAGCCCGAGATCTTGATCCTCGACGAAGCGACCAGCAGCCTCGACACAGAGAGCGAGCGCCTAGTCGAAGAGGCGTTGGAAGAGGTGATGCGAAGTCGGACAACCCTCATCATCGCCCACCGGCTGAAGACGGTTCAGAGGGCCGATCGGGTTCTCGTTATCGACGACGGTCGCATCCTCGAGCAGGGAACCCACGTCGATCTCGTCGCTGCGGACGGCATGTACGCCCGCCTCTACAGGGGGCAGCTACTGGAGCTCAACGCAGTCGCCGGCGGCTGAGAACGGCCGACGGTT
>JBDGYE010000063.1:0-16105 GCA_039584255.1 Gemmatimonadota bacterium | reverse complement strand
GTACTTAGCGCAAGGAGTGTGAAGAACGCGACGCTTGATTGGCGGTCAACAGCGGGAGGGAAACGCCAGTAAATGTAGATGAAACATGCGACCGCCATAAAGACGGTCAATAGGATCGTCGACTTTACTCTACGGTCCATGCCGGAAACCTAAAGAAATACCCCCAAGCCCTGCTAGACTACCACCTAACGGTTCCGCCGAAGAAAGACGACCAACGGACAGTTCCGCCGAATAGCGCAAGAATCATGTTCCAGCCATTCATGAGCTTCACCTCCTTTCCGGGATGAAGTCACACCCATTCGCTATCGGGCATGCTTCGGCTCCGCTCCGGAGGATTCGCTCCGCTCAGCTGCTAGGCAGTCTGAAAGGCTTGGGGGTGTTCCCTCCTTACTCGGTTGCCTGGACCGCTCTTAGCTGGTCTGGCGACCTCCATAAACTAGGGCAAAATGACAGGACGACTTGCGGGGGCGCCATGAAAGAGAACCGAAACGGTGCTGTAGCGCAACAGCGCGGGGCTGGTGCGTGCCGGTGGGAGCTCTCTAACGCTCTCCTATCCAGCGGTTGATGGCCTGTAGCGAGGCGAAGACCGCTGCCTCTTCCGGCGAGTCCAGGACCTTTCCGATCCCTGCGAGCGAGATTGTCTCGCGCCGTACTGCTCCGTTAACCACGGCGATGACGAAGCTGCGTCCGAACGCGGTGGCTCGGGACACGCCCTGCAATGACAGGTTCACGTTCGGACCGGAAGCCTGCTGCACGGCGTTCAGCACGGCGGTGGCCGCGGTCTCCATCCGGGCGCTCTCGAAGTCAGGGCCTTCGGCCTCACCGGTGTACTTCGAGCCGCCTTCCAAGAGCTCGACCTTGCACGTGACCTTCTGACCGGCCGAGCGCTCTATGTGCAGGCTCTCGAGCAGAAGGCGGCGGGACGGTTCCGGCGCTGCGGCTGCCGTGGCTGCCGGCTTGGCCAACGGGGCGGTCGCTTCGGCTCCCCGCACCTTGGCGATCGAGATCTTGCGGTGATCGATCTGGAGGCCGAACTCGGCTAGAAGGGCCGACTCGATGTTCCGCACGACCTGCTTCGGTCCTAGGTCGGACGCGCTCAGGACGTGGATCTCGTCGATCCCCCCTCTGCCATCGGGGACGATCTTCAGAGATGCGACACCATCGAGGCCTACCAGAAGCTTCTCGATACGCAGAAGCCCCCAGGGATCGAGTTCCGCGTCGGCTCTTGGACCCCTCTCCTCGAGTGTCATCCGACGAGCCTGCCTCCGACAGCTGGGTGAACGGTATTACCGCCCTGCGCTTTCGCGACGTAGAGCGAGGCGTCTGCCTCCGCCATGAGCTCCTCGGCCGAGATCGACGTTCGCTCAACTCCCGAATGATAAGCCAGTCCAATGCTTAGCGTAACCCCCACTTCCCCTGCGGGAGTCGCGATACGCATCTGTTCAGCTTCCCGGCGGATCTGTTCGGCCACGCGACCTGTGCCGTCCTGATCGGGGTTGACCAGGATGACCACGAACTCGTCACCGCCGTAGCGGCACACGATGTCCGTGCTGCGTGTCGCATCCGTGAGAATACGTGCGACGTTCTTGAGGATTTGGTTGCCGGCCGCGTGACCGAACTGATCGTTGACGGGCTTGAACCTGTCCAAGTCGATGAACAGTACGGCGACGGAGGTTCCGGTTCGGCTGGCCCTCGAGAGCTCCTCGTCCAGGCGGGTGGTGAGCACGCGGAAGGTGTAGACGCCGGTCAGGCCATCGTGGAGGGCATCCCTGGCCGCCTGTTCAAACTGCCGCCCCAGGTAGATGGGGCACAGCGAGAGTGTGGACCGGCCCCGGGCCACGGCCGCGGCGAACTCGAGACACGTCGCGTGGCCGCAGGATCCGCTGTTCCAGTAGTTGCCCTCCGGCGTCCTTCCGATCGCCTCCAGGATACTCTGTACTTCGGCCGGGTCCGCAGGCGGAAGAGCGCCCGACTTGGGCTCGAAGAATGTGGCCAGGTCAATTCCTTCAGGTGGGGCGACCACCGGCACATTCGATCTGGGGGGCTCACTGAGCTCCGCCACCTCCTTACGCCAGTAGAGGTCCTCTGGTGGTCCGAAAGCGGGATGCCCGAGGTTCCCCTCGAACGGCAGCACGTCCACGAATCCTAGCGGCGTTTCCTCTCCGATGGCTGCCCGCGCGAGCGCCCCCAGCGTGTCCAGACCACGTTCTTTTCTGAACCGGCGCGAGTTCTGCGGCTGCTCCGAGACCATGCTCAGTGGCAGGCCACCGGCGATCGACAGGTACCGGCGCCTTTGAGGCGGCATCCTGCTGAGCGTCAGCGGCTGATCCAGCGGATCGATGCCAGCCTGCCCAAACAGGTCCTCCAGCTCGCGAAGCGAGATGGCGATGTCCACTCCCTCCTGCCCACCGTTCGGGCCCGGTGCCCCGAGGCCGGCGTATATGACGTCGTACTTTGGCCCCTCGGTTGCCTTGATGTAGCGCGCGAGTGCGACGGCCGGTGTCACCACCGGTGCCAGGAAGGGCAAAAGCTCCGGGATCTTGGTGCGGCAGTAGTTTACGACGATCGGGCTGGTGGATCTGAACATCGAACGCTCGGAGCCTTCCCGCCAGAGCTTCAGGTACTCCTCGGCGATCAGCTCGTCACCCAAAGCCTCGAACTGGATCGCCGAGAAACCGACCCCGTACGAGGCGTTGATCACCTGCTCCGGAGTTGCGGGGAAGAAGTAGACGCTGACTTCAGTTGGCAGAAGCAGCAGCGCCCGTCCGGCCTCTATCGACTCTCGGCAACGCTCCACATCTCCCAAGACGTCGAGCGCATCGTGGTGGCAGCTGGGGACACAGAGACCGCACTCGATGCACGTTTCGTCAACTATGCGGATCTGGTCCTCTGTCACGGCTATCGCCTCGACAGGACAGACCCTCACGCACGCCATGCATGACGTGCACTTGTCGTTGATCGAGAACCTCAGGCTCACCAGTCCGCCCAGTATAGATGACGAGCGGGAAAACGCCCCGCTCACCCGGCACACGTCGCGTCGCAGTGGGATGCACGGGTTACAAGAAACATACCCGGGATCGGAAAAATGAGGAAGCTGGGAAACCCTGTGGAAAAACCCGTCATACCAGCGAAAGTTGCTGTGATAATTGCGCTTGTCAGGTGGACCCCGAGGGCTGCGATCTGCCGTAATGACAGGCGCCGGGCGTGTGGAGATGCCTCGGGTGTAGCGGCCGAGCAACGATCTTGCCGAGCGCAGGCACCACAGGTTGTCAACGGGGGCCGGCCGCCTCTAGCTTATGCGACGGCCCCTTTTTCGCGGCCCTGAGGGAGCATCGTGAGTGCCCTTCAAACCTCTTCGAAGAGCGATTGGGTCAGTCCATGGCTAGGAAGGATTCCAGTCTCCTGGGAAAGCTCATCTGGCGGCTGGACGGTACCGCCGATAGCAAGAAGGTCAAGTTCACCAGCGGATCCGGAACGATCTGGGAGGCCGAGTTATCCCTCCATTCGGGGACGAGTCCGCAGTCGCCGCGACTGATGGTCTTGTTCCGGAACGGAAGAGATCGGGCGGTGCCCCAACGGTACAACCTGGTTCCCCCCGGATACTCGAAGGTGCCCCGCGAGGCGGCCGAGGAGCTCTCCGAGGACGATCTCCGAGAGCTACTGGCGACTTCCGTGGAGGTGTGAGGAGCCATATGGCGCGCACCATCATCGACGAGAACCTACTGACGTGGGAGGTCTACGTGAGCGGCGGGCAGCCAGACTCTCCGGAAGCGGCCCGCATCTTCTTTCTGTGTCTCGACGCACCGATGAACCCCGCCCGCTTCGTCGAGCATGAGAGTCGCAACGTGGCGGCCGCACAGCACGAGGTCATCGGAATGAGCGACGAGGAGCTGCGGCAGCTCCTGAGCCAGAGTGTCTCCAACATCTGATCCGACGGCCGGCATGACGCAGGAGGGTCGCGAGGGCTCGATCGAGGTCATCACCGGAGTGATGTTCAGCGGCAAGTCCGAGGAGCTGCTCCGACGGGTGCGGCGGGCCCTGATCGCCCGCAAGAAGGTCCAGGTCTTCAAGTCCCAGCTCGACGACCGGTACGGCGGAATCAACGCTATCAGTTCTCACGATGGCAGACAGATCGACGCCCGTCCCGCATCGAATTCCCGCGCCATCGCCGAGTGCATCGAGGACGACTCCGAGGTCGTGGCCATCGACGAGGCACAGTTCCTCGACGACGGGGTGATCGGCGTCGTGGAGGGCCTCGCCAACCGAGGTGTCCGGGTCATCGTGTCGGGTACCGACATGGACTTCCGTGGCCTGCCCTTCGGCCCGATGGCTCATCTCCTGGCGATCGCCGAGAAGATCGACAAGCTGCACGCGATATGTGTGATCTGCGGCGAATTGGCGACCCGCAACCAGCGACTCCTGGACGGCAAGCCGGCCCCGGCGGAGGGTCCAACGATCCAGGTGGGGGGCTCGGAGAGCTATGAGGCCCGCTGCCGGCGCCATCACGAGGTTCCGTCCAGTCTCGACGACCAGATGGCGTTGATCGACGGGGAAGGGCTGCACGCCGCCGAGCACTGAGTACGTCAGCGGCAGGCTTGCGTGCCGCCTTGTCCCGGCGGCAGCCCGGTTCAGAGAGGGAACGCGTGCAGGGCCGTGGCCTTGACCTGTACCTGGGTCTCGAGCCCCTCTCTCAGCTCCAACTCGTCGCCGGCGGCCCGGGTCACCACGGCCACCATCTCGGCGGGACCCAGCAGCCGAAGCCGCAGCAGGCCGCCGAGGGCCCGTATCTCCACGATCCGCGCCGGGAACCGGTTGCGCGGACTCGCGCCCGCGATCGACTCCCGGGACAGGAACAGGTCCTCCGGCCGGTAGGCGACCTTCACCTCGTCTCCGGGGGCCGCGGCTCCCACGGCCGTGAAGGTGCGATCGCCGATTCTAACGTGGAGCAGGCCGTCCTCCGCGCCCGTGACCGTGCCGCGGACGGAGAACTCGGCCCCCGTGACTGTGGCGATATAGGACTCCGCGGGGTTCTCGAAGAGTTCCGACGGAGTGCCCACCTGGACCACGCGGCCACCGTTGAGCACGGCTATCCGGTCGGCCACGTAGAAGGCCTCCGCCCGATCGTGTGTTGCGATGACGGTCGATCGAGATCGGGTTCGGGCAACCCGCTCCAGGTCCTCGCGCAGCGCGGTCCGGACTTCGGCGTCGAGGCTGGCGGTCGGCTCGTCTAGGATGAGGATTCCCGGTTCCAGGGCCAGGGCCCTCGCGATGGCGACTCGCTGCACCTCGCCTGTCGAGAGCCCCTCGGCTCGTGCGCCCAGCAGGTGCGACACCTGCAGTAGCTCCGCGGCAGCGTCGGCCGCCGCGCCTCTCGCCTCTCGTGGTACACCGCGGAGCCTGAGTCCGAGCTCGATGTTGCTGCGCACCGTTCCGGCCCACAGGTGCGGCCGCTGGAAGACCATGGCCAGCGACCTGCGGAGATCGCGCTCGGCCGCGATCGTCGGATCGCCGCGGAAAGTGACGCGCCCACCGTGGGGCCTTTGCAGCAGGGCCAGAACCCGCAGAAGCGTTGACTTTCCCGATCCGTTGGGTCCCAGCACGGCAAGGATCTCGCCTTCGCGCAATTCCAGGCGGTCCACGTCCAGGATACGCCTGCCGTCCGCCTCGACGACCAGGTCCTCGCCAGCCAACAGAGCCTGAACGCCGCTCATCATCCCCGAGCCTCAGGACACCAGGGGCCGCCGCATCCCCCGCGCGTTGAGCAGGGTGAGCAGCAGGTTTACTCCGAACGCGATGCTCAGGAGCACCACGCCCAGGGCGATCGCTACATCGAAGTTTCCGCGCCGCGTCTCGAGGACGATCGTCGTCGTCATGACGCGCGTCTCACCGAGGATGTTGCCGCCGACGATCATCACGGCTCCCACCTCGCTGATGATTGCGCCGAAGCCAGCCGCCACGGCTGCCACCAGCGCTACACGCACCTCGCGCAGATGCAGCCACAGGGCCTGCAACCGACTCGCGCCAAGCCCCAGGGCCTGGAGCCGGACGTCGGGCGGGACTACCTGCACCGCGGCCAGGGTAACCGCGGCGATGTACGGGCCGGCCAGCACGACCTGAGCGAAGATCATGGCAGCCGGAGAGTAGAGCAGACTCAGCGGGCCCAACGGCCCCGAGCGCGACAGAAGCAGGTAGACAGCCAGGCCCACAACGACAGGAGGCAATGCCAGGCCCGTGTTCACGAGCGCCACGACGGGGGTACGCAGCCGAAATCGCGACAGGGCCACCAGTGTACCGAGAGGGATGCCGACCATGGTGGCTATGACGAGGGCCGTGCCCGAGATGTAGATGGACCTCAGCACGACCTCGGCCACGTAAAGGTCACCGGACGTCAGCAGACCAAGTGCCTCGCGGAACGGGTTCATGATCCCGGCTCGCTCCCGCCGCAGACCGTCCGAGCCGCCTCGTCCGTTTCCGACAGGGCCGACTCTACGAGCGGCTCGAAGAGGGGCGACCCGTATTGGTCACGACCAAAGGAATCGAGAAGCGCGGCTGCCTCCTCGCCCCGCATCCAGCGCGAAAACAGGCAGGCCCCTTCCTCGTTGACGGCCCCGCTGACTCGGATCAAGGAGTAGCGATTCTCCAGGGCGGGGTCCCGGTCCACCAGCTCCACCAGGTCCAGCCGCGCGCCCATCTGGAGCAGCGTGGCGCGGTCCGTCAGCAGGTATGCCTGCCGCTCGCTGGCAATGAGCAAAGTCGCGCCCATCCCCTGGCCCACCTCCTCGTACCAGGAAACCCCCGGCTCGATGGCGGCCTTCGCCCAGAGCTCCAGCTCCCTCGCGTGAGTGCCGGACTCGTCTCCGCGCGAGACGAAGCGAGCTCCCGCCGCGGCGATTCCAGAAAGGGCGTCAAGGGCTCCGCCGCCGGCCCGGATTCCGGCAGGGTCCGTCTCGGGGCCCGCGATCACGAAGTCATTCCGCACAAGCTCAACCCGGTCGCGGCCGTACCCCTCCACTACGAAGGCACGCTCCGCTTCGGGCGAATGAACCAGCACCAGATCGACATCTCTCCTGCGCCCGAGGGCCAGCGCTTCCCCCGTCCCGACGGCCACTACGCTCACCTGATGGCCCGGGTGGGCAGCCCGGAATGCCGGCACCACGACGTCCATCAAACCGCTGTCGTGCACGGACGTTGTAGCGCCTATTACGAGCGGCTTCCCGGAGGGACCACCACACGAGAGCATGCCGAGCGCGCTCACGGCCATCGCACAGGCGGCGAGCCATGTTTTTGAAACTACCGGCTTCGATGATATACTTCTCATTTACGCGGCGTACCGGTGTCTCCGCGCCGGTCGCGAGAGCGCGTGGAAGCAGGCCTCATGGCTGTCACGGCCGCCACCCCGAGGAGCGAGCATGGGAATCTACCGCGTCCTGTATTATTCCACCGTCAACGTCGGCAGTGGAGGCAGAATCACGATCCCGCAGGATATGCGAGACGATCTGGATCTGCAGGACGGAGATACGCTCACCGCCCGCCTGGAAAGCAGCGAGACGGGACACCGTCAGCTCACGATCTGGAAGCAGAAGGAAGGGTGAGTCGACGCCCGGTCACTCGGGCGCCTCACCGAAGTTAATCGCCATCGCGCCATAGACCAGATCGATGTGTCCGCAGCGGACGAATCCCACCCGCTGCATCAGATCCGTAACTCCCCTCTGAGCCGGGTACTCCCGCAGTGATTCTGGAATATAGCGGTACGACTCCGCGTCTCGGTGCAGCGCCCACCCCGCCACGGCCGTCGATACCTCCAGGTACCTCAGGTAAGCCCGGTCGAGCCACTCCGGCTCCGCCCTGCCGAAGTCCAGCGACACGAACCGTCCTCCCGGACTCAGGCAGCGGCGGATCTCTGCAAGGCATCGTCCCAGGTCGGGGAAGTTGCGCAGGCCGTAACCGATGAGAACCCTGTCCACACTCCCGCTTTCGAAGGGCAGCCAGGTGGCGTCGCACTGGATCCACTTCACCCGGTCAGCCCCTCGCCGTACCCGGCCGACCTTCATCATGGCCGCCGTGAGGTCGCCCGCCAGAACCCTGGCCTGCGGGACCGCGGCGGCAGCGCGGAGGGCGAAGTCACCCGTCCCGGCAGCGAGGTCCAGGACCACATCGCCCACCTGGATCCTCGCCAGCTCCAGCGCCAGCCTCTTCCAGCGGCGGTGCTGCCCGAGCGACATGACGTCGTTCGTCAGGTCGTAGCGCCCCGCGATGCGGCCGAACAGCGACCTGACATAGCGTCGCTTCGAGTCGGGCTCTCTCAGGTTGCTTCGGATCCGGGTCTCCACATTGGCGACAGCCATGTGCGCGAACCTTCCGACGCACTGGCGACCTGTCAACGCGGCGCCCAAGATGGAACTCGGGATCCGGGGGTATTGCGTCGGGTAGGAGTGCGTGGTTCGATTCTCGGTCGGAGGCGCCTGCACAGGCATCGGCGCCCTGAGGCAGACTGAAGGAGCTCGACCCGGAGGCGACATGTCCATCGATTCATTCATTCGCGTTCGCCCCGCGAGCCGGGGCTTCCCGCTTCTCCTGGTGACTCTGTTGGCGGGAGGTCCGCTGGCCTGCAGCACCAAGCACGTTACCCGCGTGGAGCCGGAGACCGTTACCGACCTGTCCGGCCGCTGGAACGACACCGACTCACGCCTTGTGGCGAACGCTCTCATCGAGCAGAGCCTGGGAGGGGCGTGGATCGGGAACTACTCCACCAACAACGCGGGCGAGTCGCCGACAGTGATCGTTGGCTCGTTCCACAATCGGACATCCGAGCACGTCCCGGTGAACACGTTCGTTCACGACCTTGAGATCGCGTTCGTCAACTCCGGTGCAGTGAGCATCGTCGCCGGCTCCGAGGAGCGCGAGGAGATTCGGGACGAGCGATCGGACCAGCAGGAGTTCGCGCGCGCCGACACGCGGGCGCGGCTCGGGCAAGAGTTGGGAGCGAACTACATCCTGCAGGGCGAGCTCCAGTCCATCGAGGACGAGGAGGAGACGGTCCGGCTGGGACTGACGCGCAAGGAGAAGATCGTCTTCTACCAGGTGGATGCGCGCCTGATCGATCTGGAAACCAACATCGTCGTCTGGGCGGGGCAGCACGAGATCAAGAAGTACATCGAGCGGAAGCCGCTGGGGCTGTGATCCCGCCCGGGGATCCGGCTGCGAGGCAAGAGCGAGAGATACGAGGCTGATATGAGACGAGCGCTGCTGCTCCTGGCGACCGCGGCCGTCGTTTCGTGCGTGCCGAAGAAGGTCCACGAGGAGCCTATCCTGGAGAACGATCAGCGGGTGGAGGACAGCTCGGGCACGGTCGAGGCCACGAGAGCCCGCACCGAGCGTGAACGCGCCGAGGCCGCGGCGGAGCGCGACGCCCTCAACGCGGAGGCGCTGGCCACATGCGCGCCCGAGATCTGCGACGCCGTCGTTCGCGGCGAGGTCGCCATCGGAATGACCGAAACGCAGGTCCTGGCCGCTACTGGTACGACTCCGGCCACATGGTCGATCCGCGCGGCGGGCGATGCGACCGTGATGATGCCCACCTCCTCGACGATGCCGCCGGCGGATGTCGTGGGAGACCTGGTGGTGGTGCAGCTGGCGTCGAACGGGGTCAGCCGGTACGCGTACCGCGAGCCGCAGGGCGTGCGGATCGTGAACTCGCCCGAGGATGCCACGACCGAGGGCCGGGCGGCAGCGATGGCCGAGGCCCTGGTCCGCGAGGGCGATGACATGGCTGCCCGCGGCGACTTCGAGAGCGCCCTGAACCGCTACGACCGGGCGAGCATCCTGACTCCCGGCGACCCACTGATCGACTTCAAGATCGCCGAGGCCCTGGACAAGGCGCTGCGCCCCATCGAGGCGCTGATCCAGTATCAGCTGTTCCTGCACAGGATGGAACTGGAGAGGATCGAGGCGCGGGGTGACGCCGCGGCCAAGCTCGCCGAGGCCATCGCTCTCGCGCAGCAGCGCATCATCATCCTGGAGAGGCAGGCCCGGTAGTAAGGCGATGCTCTCACCCGGGACCGGTAGGTGGGGATCTGGCCGCCCGCCGCGCCGGGCCGGCCGAAGGGGGCGCCCGCAAGCGCGGGCGCTTCGCCTGCTCGCGTCCTTCTCCTTCGTCGCTCTGGTCCTTCCGCTCACCCTGGTGTGGACCGGGTGCAACCTCATGCGTCCGCTTCGTTCCGGTCCTGGGGGCCAGACCTCGTACGACGCGACTCTGCGCGCCCTGGCGCAACAGGAGAACTTCGAGGACGCGCTGGGCCATACCGAGGAAGACTACGCGGACGACGCTGGCGACAGTCTGCTCCTACTGATGCACAGGGGCCTGCTCCAGCACTACGCCGGCCTCTACGAGGATAGTAACGACGCCTTCCAGCTCGCCGAGCTTATCGTCGATGACCGCTACACCCGCAGCATCTCGCGGGCGGTTCTGTCCTTGGTGACAAATGACCGGGCGCTGGCCTACATGCCGAATCGCGCCGAGCGCCTGATGATCAATTACTTCGGCGCCCTCAACTACCTCGCCTTGGGCGATGTGGAAGAGGCGGCGGTCGAGGCCAGACGCCTCAGCTACTTGCTGGAGCGGACCGAAGAGCTGGAGCACGATCTGGCGGAGACCGGTTTGCGCAGAGCGCTCAGGTACTTCGCCGGAACCGTCTTCGAGGCGGCGGGACAGATGAACGACGCGCTGGTCGCCTACCGGCATGTCTGGCCCGACGTGCAGCCGGGAGGAGGCCGCGACCATCTGGAGGAGATCGTCGTAGGGGCCGACGCAGCAACCGCAGTCCGTGCGATCGACGTCGCCGGCGCCGAGGCGGGCTTGCTCCCGATCCTTCTCCAGCCCGTCGCGGGAGCCCCGTCCGAGGAGACGGTGGGAGAGGGGGACGTGGTGGTCGTGCTGGAGTCGGGATTCGTCGCCCATCGGGTAGAGCGCTCGAGACAGCTGGTGCTGTCTCCCGGGGAGGCGGATGCCCTGACCGATTCGGACACCGACATCCGTTTCGCGGCCGCATCCTGCGTGGCGACGCGCTCGTTCGGTGACGTCTCCGATTTCTCCGGCCTGAGCCTCCGAGGCGACGTACCGTGGAGCCTCGGCGATGGCGGCCAGTGCGAGGTCGCTGGCGCCTCCCGCACGAGTCTGAAGAGCGCCAGGGAGCGGGAAGAGGACGAAGGAGAAGACGCCAAGGACGACGACCGGCCCCTCGAGCTCAGGGTGGCATGGCCCGAGATCGACAGAACGGGGGGCGTCGCGCGGAGCGCCTCGGTGGAGGCCACGCTTCTGGCCTCCGCGGCTGCCAGCGAAACGCCTTCGGCAGCCGCGATCCAGCTCCCGGCCACGCCGCCCGAGGAGGCGGCAGGCGGAGCCCCGTCATCCGACCCGCCGCCCGGGCGCGAGCTGCCCGGCGCCGCGGGGACGGGACCGCGGATGCGGGCTCCCTCGGGGATGAACGTCGACCTCTCCGGCTCGGTGATCGAGGAGTTCCAGGCTGGCCTGGACGCGGTCCTCGTGAAGACGATCGCTCGCTCGGCTGCCAAGTACGCCATCGTCAGGGCCATCGACGACGATGGTGAGGACGACGACAAGGTTCTGAGAGAGATCGCCCGGCTCACCGCCGGCGCCGCTGTGGCCCTGTTCGAGCGGGCGGACACGCGGTCGTGGCACCTCCTCCCGGCCGGTCTCTCCATCGCCAGGCTCCGTCTCCCCGCCGGCAGGCACTCGCTATCGATGGAGATCGTAGAGGACCTCTCCGGTCCACGCTTGGTGGAGCTCGGGGAGATCGAAGTGCCGGCCGGTGGGGTGCGCGTCCTGACAGCCCGAATTTGGCCATGAATTGGCCGTCGCGTTAGCTTCCTTCGCCTTCAGCCGCCTTGCGGCGCACCCGTCGGAAACCTCCCTGATCCGGCCGGGTTTCTGGCAGACGAACACCGGGTTTCTGACTAAGCGATGAGCGGAATAGAAAAGGAACGGGTTGGCAGACTGCCCATATGGGTTTGGTCGCTGGTCGCCGGCTTCGCCGTCTGGCTGCTCTACGTCCTTACGCTAGGTCCCACCACGGCCTTCTGGGACACCTCCGAGTACGTGGCCACAGCCTACATCCTCGGCTTGCCCCATCCTCCGGGGAACCCCCTGTTCGTCATCCTGGGCCGAACCTGGCTGACCCTGACGGCCTGGACCGGCCTCGAGGTGGCGACCCGCATCAACCTGCTCAGCGCCACCATGTCGGCTGGCGCGGCCGTCTTCTGGTTCCTGGCCGTCGTGCGGATTTGGGCCCATTTCGCAGAGCAGCGTGCCGTCGCCCTGGCAGCGGGTTTCATCTCGGTGCTGGTCGGGGCCACGGCCTACACGGTGTGGGCCCAGTCGACCGTGAACGAGAAGGTCTACACGGTATCGCTCTTCTTCGTGGCCCTGATCACCTACCTGGCCATGCTGTGGGAGGACAACAGCGAGAACTACCGCGGGGCGCGGCTGGTGCTGCTCGTGTGCTTCCTTCTGGCCCTGGGATCGACGAACCACCAGATGTCTCTCATGCCGATCCCGGCGTTGGGCGTGTTCGTCCTGTGGCACAGCTGGAGGACCCTCTTCCGCTGGCGGCTCGTGCTGGGAGGTGTGGCGTTCGCGGCGGTGGGCTTCAGCGTCCAGTTGCTGTTCGTGCCCATACGGTCTGCCCAGAACCCTGTCATCGACGAAGCGGATCCGCAGTGCGCCAGCGTCCTGGATGCCATCACGCCCGCCCAGCACGAAACGGTCATGGGCGACACCCGCCTGCTCGTGAAGTGCGACGCCCTGTCGGCCTCCATGGCCCGGGAGCAGTATCAGAAGCCTCCGCTGAGCGAGCGGCAGGCACCGTTCAAGGCTCAGCTGGCGAACTACTGGCAGTACTTCGACTGGCAGTGGGCCCGGCCGATCACACCGGCCGCCCGGCAGCTCATCACGTTGCTGTTCGTGGTCCTCGGGTTCATCGGTCTCGCGCGGCACATGCGCGGAGATGCCGATAGCTTCGTCTATTTCATTACCCTGTTCTTCACCGTGAGCCTGCTGCTGATCTATTACCTGAACTTCAGGCACGGCTATTCGATGTATCCCGAGGTCCCCATCGACCGGCACGAGGTGAGAGAGAGGGACTACTTCTACGTGCTGAGCTTCAACCTGTGGGGACTGTACGCCGGGATGGGGATCGTCACCGTTTGGCAGCGGCTCGCGGAGCGGCTCCAGGGTGGCGGGGAGCCGGCGCCAAGACTGAGAATGGCGTCGCCGGTGCTGGGCCTGGCCTTGATACCGTTGCTGCTGAACTTCCAGCTCGCTGACCGGCGCGGCGACTACTCCGCCCGAGACTGGGCCTACAACCTGCTCCAGTCCGTGGAGCCCCACGCGATCCTGTTCACCAACGGCGACAACGACACCTTCCCGCTCTGGTACCTGCAGGAGGTGGAGGGAATTCGCCGCGATGTTACGGTGATCGTCCACTCCTACCTGGGCACCAAGTGGTATCCGAAGCAGCTACGCGAGCTGACGCAGCCGTGCCTGGATGGGATCGATCCGCTGGCTACGCCGACCGTCGTGGTTTGCCAGCGGCCCTTCGACCATGAGGCGGCGCTCGAGCTCTACCGGGAAATGGAGTTTACCCCTCCGGAGAGACCGATTCACTCCATGACCGATGAGGAAATCGACCGCCTTCCCGTGTTCGAGATAGCGCCGGCAGGCTTCGAGGTGGAGTTTTCTCCATCGATCAGGGTCCAGTTTCCGGACGACCGGCTCCTTTCGCACCCCGACTTCCTGGTGTACCGGATCATCAGGGAGTCGCTTGGCGACCGGCCGGTCTATTTCGCTGCGACGGCACCTCCGGTCTACCAGCAGTGGGACCTGCAGCCGTTCATGGTGAGACACGGGCTGGCTTACAAGCTGATCGACGGTCCTTTGGAGTCGACGACGGATCGGGTGCAGCTCGAAGCCTCGGTGGGATTCGACGTCCAGTGGGTGGACAAAGACCGTACGCACAAGCTGCTGTGGGACGTATTCCAGCTGGAGTATCTGCTCGACTGGAGATTGTGGCCGGAGCCGTCGACCCGGTCCAGTATCCCGGCGCAGTACTACATCGCTCACATCGCCCTCGGCGAGGCCTACCGCTTGAGGGAGGAACCGGGGGAGGCGGAACGGGCCTATCGGAGGGGCGAGCAGTTGTTCAGTCTGGCCGGGCGCTCGGTTCCGTAGACGAGTCCATCACCTCCGTGCGGTGGCTTCCCACCGCAGTCGCCCCGACCGGTCTTCCGTCCTCGCCGGAGCCGATCGGGAAGCGCAGCTCGCTAGTCCCGGAGCTTCCCAGGAACCGCCCCCGCGACACGTCGAAACGGATCAGTTGCTCACCCCCACCTCTCACGTCGGGCGTCGCAGCCGGATCTCCCGCCTCCTCCGGGCCGACCTCGAAGTCCGACAGCACGCGCAGAACGGCCTCCGTGCCGCTCTCCGTCACGGACAGTTCCTCCAGCGACACGCGGCGCGTCTCCAGCAGCTCCCAAGGCACAGTTACTCCGAGCGCCGCTGAGGCGCTTACCCTGGCTGAGTCGGTCCATGCATCTCCGGGCCGCGCGGGGAACTCGGGAAGAGGCGGGAAACCCAGCTGGGCCAGCCAGTTCTGGAGCTGCGCGCGCAGCGCCCCGGCCGCATCCTCCGGCTGACCAGGAAGATCGAGCCGAAGCAGCCGCCCATGGCGGTCCGAGGTATGGTCGAATGCCAAGCCGTTCAGGGCCGACAGATCGGGAAGCCCTGGCGGCGGCGGATCGGCCTCGAATCGCACGTCCTCGATGCGCGAGTGATAGGTGATGGCGTCGGGCTCGGCCTTCAGTACCGTCTGCCGAAGTCTGATCACGGTCCGTGTCCGGACCTCGCCGTCCGGAACCGTTAGCCGCACCGACTTCACGTGCCGGTACTCGACCCAGTCGCCGGGTCGGCCCTGCAGCCGGAGGCTGGCGGGAACGTCCTGTCCCCGGGCCTCGCCGGCTGCGGCGCATCCCACCACAGCAAGGATCGCCGCCGCGCTCGCCTTTATCATGCCCCGACCGTAGGTGCACCGCCGGCCGTGGACAAGCCTCCTCTCCGCGCGATTGTCCACTTTCGGGCCAAAATGACTACGCCCCCCGGCGGGCGGACCCCTCCCCCGAGGGCCTTCAGCCAATCTCACGCAGGTTCACGGAGCGCGGCGCGCCGGTGCGCACGATTCCCCGGCGAGCCGCTATGCGCCCTACCTGTCGGAAGCTACGCCCACGGCCACAGACCGGATTGGGTGCTTCCGGCGGCTGGATCCAGATATCCCGGCAGGTTTCCGTCATAACGGTTTCAATCTTGCTTGAATCCGATTGCGGACCGTTTCGGCCTCAGGGTCGGGTCTGAAGAGCACCCGCCGGTACACGGCAGCGACCCACCCCCTGGGTCCGGAAAACCGAATCCTCTGGGAGACATGGACCATCCAGTGACGACTGGGCGTTCCCCCCGCCGCGGAAAGGACAAGAAGAGAGCCGACGGCTCCGGAAGCCGGGGCTCGGGCGATCGTATCAGGGATCTCGACCAGATCGCGGGCGAGGAGCAGTATCGGGCGATATCGGAGGTCGTCTCCGACTGGGCGTACGCGTTGACGATCGAGGCCGACGGGCGCCCGATCAGCGAATGGACGAGCCTCAACGTCCAACGCATCAGCGGCTATACACCGGCCGAGCTGGCAGAACGGGAAGGGTGGCTCACCCTGGCGCATCCCGACGACCTGCCGATCGTCCGTGCCCACCTGGACGCCCTCATGGCTGGCGCCACCGACATCGTCGAGTATCGGATCGTCACCAAGAGCGGCGAGACCCGGTGGCTGAGGGACTACGCCCGGCCGCTTGGGGTGAGTGGGAAGGGCTCCGTCGCTGTGGTCGGAGGCGTTCGGGACATCACCGCCAGACGGCAGGCGGAGCTGGACCGGGCCCGGCTCATGGCCGAACTCGAGGCCACCCACGAGGAGCTCGAGCGGCTTACCCAGTCGGTGACCACCGACCTGAAGGAGCCTCTGAGCAGTCTGGACGACTCCCTCGACGGTCT
>JBDGYE010000062.1:0-16178 GCA_039584255.1 Gemmatimonadota bacterium | reverse complement strand
CGCGGAGCTACGGTTCGCGATTCGTGAGGGCGGCCGCACGGTGGGCGCCGGCGTGGTCACCAACATCACCGAGTAACACATGGGCGCCCGCTTCGCCTGCGGCAAAGCTACGCCCCGGCGGAGAACGAAGGGAACACTCTGGGTAGGACGTTATAGATGCGGGATCAAATCACTCTCGAGTGCACCGAGTGCAAGGAACGCAACTACTCGACTACCAAGAACAAGCGGATACACCCGCAGCGGGTCGAGTACAAGAAGTACTGTCCCCGCTGCAACGCGCATACGAACCATAAGGAAACCCGCTGACGCGTGTCAGCGGGGGTCACGCCGGTCCCGGTTCCCTGAAGCTGGAGGGAGCCGAATCCCGCGTCGAGCACGGGGAGGGGCCGGCGTGATGTCGTCGATATGGCGGGGGCGGAAAGGAAAGAGCGGGTTGCCATATGGCCGGTATGAAGAGCATGCAGCAGTTCTTCGAGGACGTCCAGGTCGAGATGCGTCGTGTCACCTGGCCGGACAGGGTACAACTGCGCAACGCGACGGCGGTCATACTGGTGTTCTCGATCGTCATCGCGATCATCATCGGCCTGATGGACACCGTCTTCTCGTGGTCCGTACGAACCGTGGTGGGGATTCTCAGTGGCTGACGAAGTAACCCAGGTCAAGGAACAGGCGCGCTGGTACGCGATCCAGACCTACTCGGGTCACGAGAACAAGGTCAAGGCGCTCATCGAGCGCAAGATCGTGGAGCTTCCCGGAGAGGAAGACGAGAAGCTCATCCGCGAAGTGATCGTGCCCACCCGCGAGGTCGTAGAGATCAAGGGCGGCAAGAAGGTCCGGACCACCAAGCGGCTGTATCCGGGATACGTGCTGGTGAACATGGTCCTCAACCAGGAGACCATGTTCCTCATCACGAGTGTGCAGAGCGTGATCAAGTTCCTGGGTGGCGGTACGCGGCCTCAGCCGCTTCACCACGACGAGGTCAACAAGATCCTCGGAATCGCGGACGAGTTCGAGGAGGAAGGGCCCAAGGAGGAGATTCCGTTCCACGTCGGTCAGGTAGTCGAGGTCATGGAGGGACCGTTCAGCGACTTCAGCGGGACGGTGGAAGAGGTCTTCCCGGACAAGGGCAAGGTACGCGTGGCGGTGAGCCTGTTCGGTCGGCCGACGAGTGTCGAGCTGGACTACACGCAGCTCAAGGGATACTAGGGGTCTCTCTCGAGGCTCCGTAGATCGTAAAGCGAACGATGGCGGCACCCAAGAAGAAGGTAACGGCGCTAATAAAGCTGCAGATTCCAGCCGGTCAGGCCACGCCGGCCCCACCGGTCGGGCCGGCGCTCGGACAGCATGGCGCGAACATCATGGACTTCTGCAAGCAGTTCAATGCGAAGACTTCGAATCAGCCGGGGATGATCATTCCCGTGGTGATCACGATCTACGGCGATCGGAGCTTCACCTTCATCACCAAGACGCCTCCGGCGGCGGTGCTGCTGAAGAAGGAGCTGGGGCTGGAATCCGGGTCACCTGAGCCCAACCGGGAAAAGGTGGCGAAGGTCACGAAGGAGCAGCTGCTCAAGATCGCGCGGATCAAGATGGAGGACCTGAACGCCAGAGACGAAGAAGCAGCGGCGCGGATGATCGCCGGAACCGCGCGCTCCATGGGCGTGGAGGTGGAGGACTGATGGCCAGGCACGGCAAGAAGTACCAGGACATGGTGGCGACGGTCGAGAAGACAGAGCTGCTGGAACCGAATGCGGCCCTGGCCCGCGTGAAGGAGATGTCGTTCGCGAAGTTCGATGAGACGGTCGATGTAGCCGTTCGGCTCGGCGTCGATCCCCGGCACGCGGATCAGATCGTCCGCGCAACGGTAGTTCTCCCGGCGGGAACGGGACGGAGCGTTAGGGTGCTGGCCATCGCCCAGGGCGACAAGGCCCGGGAGGCGGAAGAGGCTGGAGCCGACTTCGTCGGCACGGAGTTCGTCGCGAAGATCGAGGGTGGCTGGCTGGACTTCGACGTGGCCATCGCGACGCCGGACCTGATGAAGGACGTGGCGAAGCTGGGGAGAATCCTCGGGCCCCGCGGTCTTATGCCGACGCCGAAGGCAGGCACGGTCACGATGGATGTCGGACGCGCTGTGAAGGAGGCCAAGGCCGGCAAGATCGAGTTCCGCGTCGACAAGTTCGGTAACATCCACGCGCCGATTGGAAGGGTGAGCTTCGAGCTGGCGGCTCTGCAGGAGAACCTCGGGGCGCTGATGGACGCTATCAAGAGGAACAGGCCGTCGGCCGCGAAGGGCACGTACGTGCGCAGCGTCACGGTCAGCAGCACGATGGGTCCTGGCGTTGGCATAGACCCGAATCTCTACAGATAGATCTCAATAGATCTCAGCGGGGGCTGTGCCCCGACGGCGGGATGAGTCAATGGGTATGAGGCTGGATCAGAAACAGGCGATCGCCGACGAGCTGCATGGCAGGCTCCGCGACGCGGGCATCGTATACCTTGCCGACTTCACGGGCTTGGATGTGGAAGCGATGGGTCAGCTTCGCGCCCGGCTCCTCGAGCAGGGAATCGAGTTTCGGGTCGTCAAGAACACGCTCACAAGGCGTGCGCTCGAGGGCCTCGATTACCCGGACCTCACAGAGCATTTCATCGGGCCGACAGCTCTCGTGATGGGATCGGAGGATCCGGTCTTCCCGGCCAAGGTGGTCCGGGACTTCGCCAAGGAACATGACAACCGGCCGGTGTTGAAGGCCGGTGTCGTCGAGCGGAGACAGGTCTCAGCGGAGGAAATCAGTCGGCTCGCAGAGACGCCGCCGAGGGACCAAGTGCTGGCCAGTATCGCGGGCGGGCTGACCGCCTCGGTGAGTGGTATCGCCGGAGCGCTCAGAGGGCTGATCGGCGACATCACGTATATGATCGGCGAAGTAGCGAAGAAGGGGGAGCAATAGGGCTTGGACCCGGATCCCCACGGGTGGGAGCGGTCCGTTGGGTTGGTACCGGCTCTTTAGTCTGAACTCGGACGCAGGGAGTAGGCGAACAGATGAGCAAGGTTGACGAGCTGCTTGAGAAGATCGGCTCCCTGACCGTCCTCGAGGCGGCGGAGCTGAAGGAGAAGATGGAGGAAAAGTTCGGGGTAACCGCTGCCGCTCCGGTTGCGGTTGCCGTCGGGGCGGCACCCGTCGGAGGCGGCGCGGCTGCCGAGGAACAGACGGAGTTCGACGTGATTCTGGCGGGCGTGGGCGACAAGAAGATCCAGGTCATCAAGGTCGTGCGAGAGGTCACCTCGTTGGGACTGAAAGAGGCCAAGGATCTCGTCGACAACGCTCCGAAGCCGGTCAAAGAAGCTGTCTCAAAGGAAGAGGCCGAGGCTATCAAGGCGAAGCTGGAAGAGCAGGGGGCCACTGTCGAGATGAAGTAGTGCTGGTCGCGGGGCACGCAGGTGTGGCCCCACCGCACGATTCACCCAGACACTGGCTCTAGATGCAGGCTGCTCGAAATCAAAGCTCAGTTGGCGCTCACGCGGCGCCCTTCGTCCCGAGCTCATCCCGGATCCCGGGTGGGACGGGGCAGGGGCGTTGTGTGCCTGGACCCGGCTTCCTGGCGGGTCCCCGCATTCTCGGACCACGGGCGCGATCCAGGCTGGATCGTTCCGACCAGCAGGAGTAGGCAAGTTGGCTGAACCGAAGACAAACGGCTCGGTAGTCTCCTTCGCGAAACTCGGTACACAACCGATGCCAATGCCGCACTTCCTCGACGTGCAGCTCGAGGCGTTCGATCGGCTGTTGCAGCCGGACGCGGAGGGCGAACGGCAGGATGCGGGTCTGGAGCGGGTTTTCAACGAGATCTTCCCGATCACGGACGTCAACGAGAACTTCTCGCTGGAGTTCGTGGATTACTCGCTTGGCGATCCGAAGTACTCGGTGGAAGAGTGCATGGAGCGCGACATGACCTACGCTGCGCCGCTCAAGGCAACGTTGCGCCTGGTCGTGTACGAGGATCTCGGGGACGGCGAGAAGCGACCGGCCGACATCCTCGAGAAGGAAGTCTACCTCGGAGACCTCCCCCTGCTCACGGAACAGGGAACGTTCGTCGTGAACGGGGCGGAGCGTGTGATCGTCAGCCAGCTTCATCGCTCCCCGGGAGTGGTGTTCGAGGAGACGATCCACCCCAACGGGACACGGCTGTACTCGGCCCGCATCATCCCGTTTCGGGGCTCGTGGGTCGAGTTCACGCTCGACATCCACGATGTGATCTACATCCACATCGACAAGCGCAAGAAGTTTCCGGCCACCGCCCTGCTGCGGGCCTTCGGATATGGTACGGCCTCGGACATCCTCGATCTCTTCTACCAGCGCCGCACGGTCGAAATGACGGAGCTTGAGGAGGAGCGGTCGACTCGTAGGGAAATCCTCGGCACCCTGATGGTGACCTCGATCCTGGCCGACGATCCGGGCGCTCCGGCGGCTCTGGAGCTGGAGGGCTTGGATCCCGCCGAGCTGGAGCTCGTGTGGCTGGCGGAGGACGTTGCCCATCCGGAGTCGGGCGAATCGCTCGCCATGGCCGGCGAGCGCATCGACGACACGCTGGTCCGTCGCTTCCTCGAGGCGGGGATCGCCGAGGCGAGGGTCTTCGACGATCCCGACGCCTTCGTGATTCGCCGAGGCGAGGAGCTCACAGAGGACGTAGTGGACAGACTGGTACGGGCCGGGGTGAAGGAGATCGAGGTCTACTCGAGCGCGACCTACATCCCGATCCGGGGCTCCTACGAAGATCTGGTGATGCGGCGCGACTGGAGCCTCCAGCCAAGGCTCGCCGCCGACGTCGTCGAGGCGAAGACCGGTGAGGTCCTGGCCGAGAAGGGTGACGACTTTGACGAGGCCAGGTTCGACAACCTCAGGGGAAAGAAGGTCCGCGACGCGCTGGTGTTCACCGGCGGGCCCCGTGGCGAGTCGCCGCTCATAAAGAACACTCTGGCGAAAGACCCGACGAGGGGTGAGGCGGACGCCCTGCGCTCGATTTACTCGCTCGTGCGTCCGGGTGAGGCGCCGAACCTGGAGACGGCTCGGGCGGCGCTGGACAGGCTGTTCTTCAACCCGAAGCGCTACGACCTGGGCCGGGTCGGCCGGCACAAGGTCAACCACCGGCTCAAGGAGGTATACAGGCTCCTGCACTTCGACCTTCCGCCAGTCGACACGACTGTGCTGGCGCCGTCGGACTTCGTGGCCATCGTGCGGTATCTGATTGAGCTGAATGAAGGGCGTGGATACACCGACGACATCGATCACCTTGGGAACCGCCGGGTGCGGTCGATCGGTGAGCTGATAGCCAACCAGTTCTCCGTGGGCCTCTCGCGCATGGCGCGCCTGGTGCGCGAGCGCATGTCGATCAGCAGCGATCCGGAAAGAATGTCGATCGATGATCTGGTCAACGCCCGCACCGTGAGCGCGGTCATCCAGGCATTCTTCGGAAGCTCGCAGCTGAGCCAGTTCATGGACCAGACGAACCCGTTGGCGGAGCTGACGCACAAGCGTCGGCTGAGCGCCCTCGGACCGGGAGGATTGAGCCGCGAGCGGGCTGGATTCGAGGTGCGGGACGTCCACTACTCGCACTACGGCCGGATGTGTCCGATCGAGACGCCGGAAGGCCCGAACATCGGCCTCATCACGTCGATGACGACCTTCTCGCGCCTCAACGAGCTCGGATTCCTGGAGACGCCGTACCGCCGGGTCGTCGACGGCAGGATCACGGATGAGATCGTATGGCTCTCGGCCAGCGAGGAGGAAGAGTACTCCGTCGCGCAGGCCAACGCCTCTGTGAACCCGGACGGCACTTTCGAGCGCGATCTGGTGCTGTGCAGGCGGCGCGACGACTACCCGCTGTTGCCCCCTGACGAGATCGATTTCATGGACGTCGCACCGGATCAGTTGGTGGCGGTATCGCCGGCCCTGATCCCGTTCCTCGAGCACGACGACGCGAACAGGGCCCTGATGGGCTCCAATATGCAGCGCCAGGCCGTGCCGTTGCTGTTTCCCGAGGCGCCGTTCACCGGAACAGGTCTCGAGGAGAAGGTGGCCCGGGACTCGGGCGCCGTCGTCACGGCACGCCGAGCAGGAAATGTGACGCGCGTGACCGCCGACGAGATAGTCATCGACACCGGGGTTTCGCGTTCGAGCGCCGGCGACGAGCCGCTGGCGCGCCTCTCGCAGTACGACCGCTATTCACTGAAGAAGTTCTGGCGGACGAATCAGGACACGGCAATCAACCAGCGTCCCATCGTCGAGGTGGGTCAGACGGTGGGCGATCGCGGCGTGGTCGCCGATGGCGCCGCCACGGACGGCGGGGCGCTGGCGCTCGGACGGAACGTGACCGTGGCATTCATGCCCTGGTACGGCCACAACTACGAGGACGCGATTGTCATCAGCGAGCGCCTCGCCAAGAACGACGCCTTCACCTCGGTCCACATCCAGGAGCTGGAGCTCCACGTTCGCGACACGAAGCGTGGCACCGAGGAAATCACGGTCGAGATACCGAACGTCGCGGAAGAAGCGCTGGTGGACTTGGACGAGCGCGGCATAGTGCGCATTGGAGCCAGCGTAAAGACCGGCGACATACTCGTCGGGAAGATCACGCCGAAGGGAGAGACGGAGCTCTCGCCCGAGGAGAAGCTGCTCACGGCCATCTTCGGCGAGAAGGCCAAGGACGTGAAGGACAGCTCCTTGCGCGTGCCGCCTGGCGTCGAAGGAACCGTCATCGATGTAAAGATCTTCTCCCGACGCATCGATGACCCGCTGCTCGAGCGCGAGCACGGTGAACGGATCGCCAGGCTTCGCGAGGCGGAGCGCGAGGAGATCGGGCGGGTTACCGAGGCTCGTGACGAAGAGCTCGCGGAGCTTCTTCAGGGACAGACGGTTGCCCTGTGCCTCAAGCGGGGGACGATAGAGCCTCTGCTCAAGGAGGGGACCAAGCTCACCAAGATGGCGCTCAAGGAGTTGGATCTAGGCGACGTCGACCTGACGACCTTGAAGGTCAAGAACGGCACCGCCAGCAGGCGGATCCGGCGCGTGATCGAAGAGGCCAAGCGCCGCACCGAGCGGATCCGCGAGCGTACCGAAGAGGGCATCGACCGTGTATTTCAGGCCGATGAGCTGTCGCCGGGGGTAGTTCAGCTGGTGAAAGTCTACCTGGCCGAGAAGCGCAAGGTCTCGGTGGGCGACAAGATGGCCGGCCGGCACGGAAACAAGGGGATCATCGCCCGCGTCGTGCCCGAGGAGGACATGCCTTTCCTGCCGAACGGTACGCCCGTTGACATCGTGCTCAATCCGCTCGGCGTTCCGAGCCGAATGAACGTCGGTCAGATCCTCGAGACCCACCTGGGGTGGGCCGCGCGCCAACTGGGCTTCCTGGCCTACACGCCGGTCTTCCAGGGGGCTACGGAGAACGACGTCGGAGCGCTGGTCAAGCTCGCCGGGGCCCTATGGGCGGGACGCTCTCTGGCTCCGGACGTGGAGGAGCCGGTTATCACGCCCGAGGCCATCAAGAAGCTTGTGCAGGCCATTCAAGAGTACGAGGGCACGTTCGAGCCGCAGAAGAATGGCCACCCGAGAGGCCTGGGCCGCAGCCTCGACGCCTACCTCGGTGCCAAGGTCGAAACGGAGGTGGGCAACCTGCTGGACTCCGTCGGCAAGTACGCCGTGCAAGTCGCCCGCGCCGCAGCCAATGCCACCACGGCGGCCAAGCTGACAGAGGCTGGATGGACCGCGGCCGCGGAGCTCGTAGGCAAGCGCCGTGCGAAGTTCGGGCTCGATGCTGCCGCGGTGGAGTTGATGGTGAAAGCGGGCCAGACGCCGGCCGGTAAGATGCGCCTGCGCGACGGCAGGACAGGCGAGGAGTTCGACGCCGACATCACGGTGGGCGAGATATACATGATGAAGCTCTCGCACCTCGTTGACGACAAGATTCACGCCCGATCCATAGGGCCCTACAGCCTCGTCACACAGCAGCCGTTGGCCGGAAAGGCCCAGTTCGGTGGCCAGCGCTTCGGTGAGATGGAGGTGTGGGCACTGGAGGCGTACGGCGCCGCGCATACGCTGCAGGAGATGCTCACGGTGAAGTCCGACGACGTGACGGGACGCAGCCGGGCATACGAGGCGATCGTCAAGGGAGACAACCTGCCGAAGCCGGGAGTTCCGGAGAGCTTCAACGTGCTCGTCAAAGAGCTTCAGGCGCTGGGTCTCAGCGTCACGCTCGGCAGCGAGGACGCAGATTCGATATTCACGCAGTGAAGGTCCACGGGACGATAAGGGGTAGCACGAGATGATCGATTTCCCCCGACATCGAGGAGCCAGCTCCGACTTCGACTGGATCCAGATCAAGATCGCGTCACCCGACGAAATCCGATCCTGGAGCTACGGCGAGGTCACGAAGCCGGAGACGATCAACTACCGCTCGTTCAAGCCCGAGAGAGACGGGCTGTTCTGCGAGCGGATCTTCGGCCCGGTGAAGGACTGGGAGTGCCATTGCGGCAAGTTCAAGCGCATCCGGTACCGCGGCCATGTCTGCGACAAGTGCGGAGTCGAGGTGACCCTGTCCAAGGTGCGCCGCGAGCGGATGGGCCATATCGAGCTGGCCGTCCCAGTCGCGCACATCTGGTTCTTCAAGACGCTTCCTTCCCAGATGGGCTATCTGCTGGGAATGAAGCTGCGCGACCTCGAGAGCGTGATCTACTACGCCGCGTACGTGGTCACGGAGCCTGGCAAGCAGGAGGTCGAGTTCCGCCAGATCCTGACCGAGGACGAGTACTGGACGCTCACCGAACAGGCCCGTGAGGCTGGGGATACGCAGTTCCGGGCGGAGATCGGGGCCGAGGCCGTCCGTACCCTGATGGGTCACCTCGCGGTGGACGCCGAGGCGGAGAGCCTGCGCACGGAAGTCGCCACGGAGACCTCTAAGCAGCGGAAGAAGAAGAAGCTGAAGAGGCTGAAGGTCATCGACGCGATCCGAAACAGCGACCCCGATGCGGTGAAGCGGAACAACCCCGAGCACATGATTATGGACGTGATTCCGGTCATCCCGCCGGACCTGCGTCCGCTCGTTCCCCTGGATGGCGGCCGCTTTGCCACGTCGGACCTGAACGACCTGTACCGCCGCGTGATCAACCGCAACAACCGGCTCAAGAAGCTGCTGGAAATGCGGGCGCCCGAGGTCATCCTGCGTAACGAGAAGCGGATGCTCCAGGAGGCCGTCGATGCCCTGTTCGACAACGGTCGGCGCGGCAAGGCGATCCGGGGCCGGGGAAAGCGACCGCTCAAGTCGCTGTCGGACATGCTCAAGGGCAAGCAGGGCCGGTTCCGGCAGAACCTGCTCGGCAAGCGGGTCGATTACTCAGGCCGCTCGGTGATCGTGGTGGGTCCCGAGCTGAAGCTGCATCAGTGCGGCCTGCCCAAGGTGATGGCCGTGGAGCTGTTCAAGCCGTTCATCATCCACGAGCTGGAGCGCCGCGCGTACGCCGAGACCGTGAAGCGGGCGAAGAAACTCGTCGAGCAGCTGGATCCCAAAGTCTTCGAGGTGCTCGAGGACATCATCAAGGACCACCCGGTGTTGCTGAACCGGGCGCCGACGCTGCACCGCCTGGGCATCCAGGCGTTCGAGCCCGTTCTGGTGGAGGGGAAGGCGATCCGCATCCATCCGCTGGTGTGTGCCGCCTTCAACGCGGACTTCGATGGCGACCAGATGGCCGTCCACGTGCCGCTGTCCTTCGAGGCGCAGCTTGAGGCACGCGTCTTGATGCTCTCCAGCAACAACATCCTGAAGCCGGCCAACGGGAGGCCGATCACCGCTCCGAGTCAGGATATGGTGCTGGGCTGCTACTTCGTGACCAAGGCCCCATCGGACTTTGCGAAGCGGATAGAGGAAGGCGGCCTGCCTCACTTCACGGATGCCACCGAGATCGAGCTCGCCCTCGAGAACGGGGACCTGCGAACGCAAAGGCGCACCCCGGACTATCACAGGCCGGTTCGCTATCTGGACGGCGACCGGTGGATCGACACGACCGTCGGGAGGGTGCTCTTCAACTCCATTCTCCCGGCAGAGATGCCGTTCGTCAATGAGACGATGAGCAAGGGTTCGCTGGGTGATCTCGTGTTCGAGGTCTTCCGCAACTCGGGCCTGGCGAGGTCCACCGAGTTCCTGGACGAGCTCAAGGACTTCGGCTTCCGGTACGCGACCTTGGGCGGTGTCTCGGTGGGGATGGAGGACATGGTCATCCCCGAGGACAAGTCGACGATCCTCGCCGAGGCGCAGGCAGACGTGGACCGGTTCACTCGTGCTTACCACAAGGGCGTGATCTCGTTCGGCGAGCGCTACAATAAGGTCATCGACGCCTGGACCCACGCCAACAACGATGTGGCGGATGCCATGGTCGATTCGATGGCCAAATCGAGAGACGGCTACAACCCCATCTACATGATGTTCGACTCCGGGTCGCGTGGATCCCGCGACCAGATCCGGCAGCTGGCGGGAATGCGTGGCCTGATGGCCAAGCCCCAGAAGAAGCTGACGGGTGGTATCGGAGAGATCATCGAGAGTCCAATCCGGGCGAACTTCCGCGAGGGCCTGAGCGTGCTGGAGTACTTCATCTCGACGCACGGCGCCCGCAAGGGTCTGGCAGATACGGCCCTTAAGACAGCGGACGCCGGCTACCTCACACGCCGACTCGTAGACGTGGCGCAGGACGTGACGATCGTCGAGGAGGACTGCGGCACGGTTCTGAGCCTGGAGATCTCGGCCCTCAAGGAGGGCGAGGACATCATCGAGCCGTTGGGCGACCGGGTCGTCGGGAACGTGGCTCGCGAGGACATCGTCGACCCCATCAGCGATGAGGTGATCGTCAATGCCGGGGAGATCGTAGGAGAAGAAGTCGCCGAAGCGGTCGAGGAAGCGGGGCTGCAGTCGGTCAAGATCCGGTCCGTGCTCACCTGTGAGTCGCGTCGCGGCATCTGCCAGAAGTGCTACGGCCGCAACCTGGCAACCCTCAAGGTGGTCGACGTCGGTGAGGCAGTGGGTATCCTAGCTGCCCAGTCCATCGGCGAGCCGGGGACACAGCTCACGCTGCGGACTTTCCACATCGGTGGAACGGCGGCCCGCATCGCTGCCCAGACGCAGCGGAAGTCCAAGCTGCGCGGAGCGGTAGGCTTCGAGCGCATCACATTCGTGGAAAGCCCGGACGGTCGTATGGTCGTCACCAGCCGGGAAGGGCAGATCCTGATGCGCACGGATGAGGATCGTGTACGGTCGCGGCTCGCGGTGCCTTACGGCGCCACCCTGAACGTAAGCAACGGCCAGGCAGTAGATCCGGGCGACCGGCTGTTCAGTTGGGATCCGTACTCTGAGCCGATCGTGGCCGACCACGACGGGAAGATCCAGTACAAGGACATCGTTCCCGAGGAGACCTTCCGCGAGGAGCTGGACGAGGCCACGGGCCGCCGCCAGCTGGTGATCATCGAGGACCGGGATAAGAAGCTGCACCCTCGGATCGAGATCGTGGACTCCAAGGGCAACAAGCTGCGGGAGTTCATCGTGCCCGTCGGCGCTCAGCTGCTCGTGCACGACAAGGAGAAGGTACAGCCCGGTGACACGCTGGCGAAGATCAGCCGGGAGGCTTACAAGACCCGCGACATTACGGGCGGCCTGCCCCGCGTTGCGGAGCTGTTCGAGGCCCGGCGTCCGAAGGACCCGGCCACCATCACCGAGGTGGACGGCCGAGTAAGCTTCGGGGGTATCAAGCGCGGGAAGCGCGAGATCATTGTGACCATGGAGAACGAGGACGAGCAGGTCTACCAGGTTCCGGTCGGTAAGCACCTCCGGGTGCACGAGGGGGACCATGTGCGGGCAGGCGACCGTCTCTCCGAAGGTCCGGTCAATCCTCACGACATCCTGCGCGTGAAGGGGCCGAGAGCGGTCCAGGAGTACCTGCTCAACGAGATTCAGGAGGTCTACCGCCTTCAGGGTGTGCGCATCAACGACAAGCACATTGGGGTCATCGTGAGGCAGATGCTCCAGAAGGTCCGCATCACGGAGCCTGGCGACACCGAGTACCTGGAGGGCGAGCACGTGGACCGCATGGAGTTCCGCGAGCGCACGCGCGAAGTGATCGAGGGCGGCGGCAAGCCGCCACGGGCCGAGCCGGTTCTGCTGGGCATCACCAAATCCAGCCTGACCACCGAGTCGTTCATCAGCGCCGCCTCCTTCCAGGAAACGACACGGGTCCTGACGGACGCCGCGGTTCGTGGAGCGGTGGACGGCCTGCGCGGCCTCAAGGAGAACATTATCATCGGGCACCTCGTGCCTGCGGGCACGGGGATCCACCGGTACGCGGACGTCGACTTCCTAGTGGGCGAGCCTCTCCAGCGCGAGCTGGACGAGATGCGTAGGGTGGAGCCGGCGGAGCCAGCGGTCGCCGCGGCCGGTGGCCTGTTCGCGGAGCTGCGAGGTGAGGCGCAGCCCGCGGAGGAAGAAGTGCAGGCCGAGGCCTGACCCGGGACACGCTCGCGTCGGCGCATCGCCGGGAGAGCGAGACAAGAGAACGGCGATGCCTCGGCGAGCTGGTTCCGAGGCCTGCTTCCAGGGCCGATTAGCGCCGTTGGAGGCGACGTGAGGGGTGGGTCGTTCGCCGCGGCGATACCCCTCCGCCTTCCTTGACAATAGGGGGCATTCCCTCTAGCTTGCTCAGTCTGTCGACCGGGGGGTCGACACCTTTTTTTGGGACGGGGGCGACGGGCGCCCCCGTGCTTGTCACCGCTGCTTCGCGTGCACCTGAATCGGGCACACGGGGGAGCGGTTTCTATCGATACCGACTGGAGAGACACGGCCGGCGTATGCCCACGATCAACCAGCTGGTGCGCCGCGGGCGCGAGAAGGTCGAGAAGAAGCGCAAGGCTCCGGCGCTCGAGGCCAACCCCCAGAAACGGGGTGTGTGCACGCGAGTGTACACGACGACGCCGAAGAAGCCGAATTCGGCGCTTCGAAAGGTCGCCCGCGTCCGGCTCACAAACGGGTACGAGGTAACCGCCTACATCCCGGGGGAAGGCCACAACCTTCAGGAGCACAGCATCGTGCTGATCCGGGGTGGTCGAGTAAAGGATCTTCCTGGAGTCAGGTACCACATCATCCGGGGTACCCTGGACGCCTCGGGGGTCGAGGACCGACAGAAGGGACGATCGAAGTACGGATCGAAGCGCGTGTAGCACCTTAAGGCGCCGGAGTCCGGCGGCAAGCCGGAACCGGTGACCGGATGAAATCCCGTGTAGCAGGAACCGCCCGGCCTGCACGTTCGGCCGGGCTCTCTGTTCAAGGAAGGGCACATGTCACGACGGCAGCGGGCGGTACCGAGGGAGGCTCCGGAGGATTCCAAGTACGGGAGCCAGGAGGTGACCCGGTTCATCAACGTCATCATGCTGGATGGAAAGAAATCAACGGCGGAGCACATCTTCTACGAGGCGATGCGCAAGATCGAAGAGAAGACAGGTCAGCCCGGGCTGAACGTGTTCCGACAGGCGCTGGCCAATGCCAAGCCGGTGCTGGAGGTGCGCAGCCGACGGGTCGGCGGTGCGACGTACCAGGTGCCCATGGAAGTGCGCCCCAGCCGCCGCGACTCTCTGGCCCGTCGCTGGCTCGTGAGCCACGCCCGGCAGCGCGCTGGCCGCACGATGTCCGACCGCCTGGCCAACGAGCTGATGGACGCAGCCCGCGGTGATGGAGGCGCGGTCAAGAGGAAGGAAGACGTCCACCGTATGGCGGAGGCGAACAAAGCCTTCGCTCACTACCGCTGGTAGCGGGCGGGCACGCAGAGGCTATGGAACCCGGCTCCGGGAGCTCCACGGAGCGGGTCCGACGGGAAGGACCTAAGAGCAGGATTCGATATACATGGCTCGCGGTACGTCGCTTGAGAAGGTCAGGAACATCGGCATCATGGCTCACATCGATGCCGGTAAGACAACCACAACGGAGCGCATCCTGTATTACACGGGCCGTGTGCACCGCATGGGTGAGGTACATCACGGCGACGCTACGATGGACTGGATGGAGCAGGAGCAGGAGCGAGGCATCACCATCACCTCCGCCGCCACCACTGCCTTCTGGAACCGCTTCGACGAGCAATTCCAGATCAACATCATCGACACCCCGGGCCATGTGGATTTCACCGTTGAGGTGGAGCGTAGCCTCAGGGTTCTCGATGGTGCGGTGGCGCTGTTCTGTGCCGTCGGCGGGGTGGAGCCGCAGTCCGAGACCGTGTGGCGACAGGCGGACAAGTACAGGGTTCCGCGGGTCGCGTTCGTGAACAAGATGGACCGCGTGGGTGCCGACTTCGAGAACGTCGTCACGATGATGCGGGAGCGCCTGGGAGCCAGGGCGTTCCCGGTCCAGTACCCGCTCGGAGAGGGCGAGCTCTACACCGGCCACATCGACCTGGTTCGCATGATGGAGGTCGTCTACGACGAGGACTCCCTCGGAGTCGAGTGGACCGAAGGTCCGGTACCCGATTCCCTTAGGGCCAAAGCGGAGGATCTGCGCCACCAGCTCGTGGAGGCGGCGGTGGAGCACGACGAGGAGCTTCTGGAGCACTATCTGGATGGAAGGGATCTGGAGGAAGAGGAAGTCCGCCGGGCGGTTCGAAACGCGACGCTCGTCGGTGCCATCACTCCGGTGCTGTGCGGCGCCTCGTTCAAGAACAAGGGCGTTCAGAAGCTCTTGGACGCCGTAGTGGACTACCTCCCATCCCCGCAAGAGGTGCCGTCGGTCTTGGGGCATCCTCCCCACCATGACGAGAGCGTGGTGGAGCGGGAGAGCTCCGACGACGCGCCCTTCTCGGCACTTGCGTTCAAGATCTTGACGGACCCTTACGTGGGACGTCTCTCCTATCTTCGAGTCTACTCGGGAACGCTCAAGGCGGGCTCACACATCGTCAACGCGACGCAGGGAAAGAAAGAACGAGTCGGTCGTCTGCTGCAGATGCATGCCAACAAGCGTGAAGAGGCTGAGGCTTTCTACGCCGGCGATATCGGAGCGGCCATCGGACTCAAGTTCACGAAGACTGGCGACACGCTTGCCGATCCGAATGATCCGGTGATCCTGGAGTCGATGAGCTTCCCCGAACCGGTGATCCGTGTGGCCATCGAGCCGAAGACGAAAGCGGATCAGGACAAGCTCTCGGAGGCGTTGGCCAAGCTCGCGGAAGAGGATCCGACGTTTAGGGTCTACACCGACGAAGAGACGGCCCAGACGATCATCAGCGGGATGGGCGAACTCCACCTGGAGATCATCGTCGACCGCCTGCAGCGCGAGTTCAAGGTCAACGCCAACGTCGGCCGGCCCCAGGTGGCCTACCGCGAGACCATCCGCCTGGCGGTCGAGAAGGTGGAGGGCCGCTTCGTCCGCCAGACAGGTGGTCGCGGGCAGTACGGCCACGTTGTAGTGAATCTGGAGCCCACCGAGGCCGGGTCGGGCTTCGTGTTCGAGGACAAGATCGTCGGCGGTGCCATTCCCCGGGAGTACGTCGCTCCGGTGCAGCAGGGGATACGGGAAGCCATGGAGACCGGCGTCGTCGCCGGATACCCGCTAATTGACATTAAGGCGACGCTGATCGACGGCTCTTACCACGATGTCGACTCCAGCGAGATAGCTTTCAAGGTCGCGGGATCTATGGCTCTAAGGGAGGGCGTCTCGAAGGCCGACCCGGTGCTCCTAGAGCCGATTATGGACGTCGAGGTGGTAACGCCGGAGGAGTACCTGGGCGACGTGATGGGTGACCTCTCCAGCCGCCGGGGGAAGATCGGCGGCATGGTGCAGCGGGCGCAGGCCCAGGTTGTTGGAGCCTCGGTGCCGCTGGCGGAGATGTTCGGGTACTCCACGACACTTCGGTCCCTGAGCCAGGGCCGCGCCGTCTACACGATGCAGTTCGCGCACTACGCTCAAGTTCCGCAGTCGAAGGCTGAGGAGATCATCACGGGGCGCAGCTGAAGCTGCCGCGTCCCGGAGGGAATAGAGAAACACAGGTCAGGAGATCGGTGGCGATGGCGAAGCAGAAGTTCGAGCGGACGAAGCCGCATGTAAACGTGGGTACGATTGGCCACGTGGATCATGGGAAGACGACGTTGACGGCTGCGATCACGGAGGTGCAGTCGAAG
>JBDGYE010000127.1:0-4699 GCA_039584255.1 Gemmatimonadota bacterium | reverse complement strand
AAATGGCTGAGGCATGCGGGACCATTAGCTACGAGATACTGACCGGGCTGACGCGGCGGTTGCCGCGGCTGGGAATCGAGCCCGGGGCGGGTCCCACAGCGGCCCGCGGATGATGCGGAAGAGCGTCGACAAGGAAGGGATTTGGAGAAGGACACCGAGGAACGGCTGAATCGGCTCCGCGAAGCGGCCGGAGAGGCGATGGGGAGAGCTCACGCGCCCTACTCGCTGTTTCGTGTCGGAGCCGCCGTAGAGACGGGCGACGGGCGCATTTTCGCGGGGTGTAACGTCGAGAACGCCTCGTTCTCGGCCACGATGTGTGCGGAACGTGTAGCACTCGGCACGGCGATCGCGTCCGGAGCCCGCTCGTTCCTCCGCGTCTTCGTCTGCTCCAGTTCGCCGGAGCCCGTAGCCCCGTGCGGGGTGTGCCGGCAGGCGTTGTCGGAGTTCGGCACGGACATGGAGGTGGTGAGCGAGGGCACGTCCGGATGCCGACAACGGTGGCGGTTGTCGGAGCTGCTGCCAGGACACTTCGAGCTGAATCCCGACGCGCGAGGCGGAGAGGAGGCCGGGTGAGGGTCAGGAGGTTCGCGCTCTACGCGGCCATAGCCGCGGCGACCGCGCCGCTCGGGTGCACGGAGGACGCCCTTACCGGCTACTCCTCAGACACGGCCCCGGGCCAGGCCTCTCCGACAATCGAGGTGGAGCTGGGGGCGGGAGACCTTCCGTCGTGGAGGGACACCACCTACCTGGGCTTCGCGATTCCGGCCACCGCCTCCTTCAAGCTCGCCACGGACCAAAGCGACCTTCGCGCACGGGTGCTAGGAAGGTTCAGCACCCTTCCGGACTCGGTCGTAGTGGACACGGTGCGCGTGGCCGTCGAAACGTTCGAGAGCGCTCAGATCCGGCTGACGATCGATACGGCCCGGAGCGTTTTCCCCTCCGCCGGCGTACAGACATCCGTTCTCGAGGTAACCCGCAGCTTCGATGCCGAGCAGGCGACGTGGGTGGAGGCCCGGCCGGGAGAGACCTGGACCACGCCCGGAGGAGATCTGGGTGCGCTGCTCGGAGGGCTGCTGGTCGAGGAGCCGGCCGACACCGTGCTGATCCCGCTGGCTGTCGACGCAGACTCCCTGCTGAAGGCCTGGCGAGCGAGCGACGGCGAGCCGGGCTTCGCGGTCGTCGCCGAGGGCGATTCCGCCCGTCTGCGCATCCGTTCCGTCGCGATTCTCACGGAAGCGCGACCCGAGGGCAAGGACACTACGGTACAGGTAGTGCGGGGGCCCACTCCACTCACATTCATCTACGATCCGCCCTTGCCGGCCGTGAGTACTCGGCTTCGGCTGGCGGGGCTGCCGTCGGCCAGGATCTACCTGGACTTCGAGCTTCCCGAGAGGATAGGCGGCTTCGAGCTTCGAGGCTCAACGATCAACCGGGCAGTCCTGGAGTTCCGGCCACTCGCCGGTCCGGACGAGCCGTTCCGCCTCAGCGAGATCCTGTCCACAACCACCTTCCGACTCCTGACAGACCCGTTCGAGGATGGCGAGAGGACTCCGGTCGGCGCGACACTCGGGATCCTGGTCGCGCTCGATCCTGACTCCCTGGCCGCGGGCAGGCCGCTAGTCGTTCCGATCACCGAGCTGATCGGCCTGTGGTCGCTCGCCGACGCAGACTCGATCCCGAAGCTTCGGATCGGAGTGCGCCCCCTGCCGGAGAGCCAGGAGCTGGGCCTCTGGGAGTTCGGATCGGCGGAGGACGCCCCGGCGCTTCAGCCGGTGCTCCGGCTGCTCATCAGCCCGCGGACAGTGTTCCGGCTCCCGTGAAACGGATGAGCCTGCCTCGCCTAGGGCTCCCGGCCGGGACGCGAACCGTGGGAAGCGCCGCGCTGCTGTGTCTACTCGCAGGTGTGCTACCGGCGCTAGCCCAGTCCCCTGTTACCGCCCTGGGTCTGGGATACCCGCCGCCGCCGGTGGACGGGCGCGCCGCCGCCCTGGGTGGTACGGGCCTCGGCCTGGACGGCGGCTCCTTTTCGGCCCGAAATCCGGCCGACATGGCTCTGTTTCGAAAGCCGGCGATCGGCCTGACGCTGGCTCCGGAGAACGTCAATGTGGAGACGCCCGGAGGTGCAAACTCCACGGGACGAAGCCGCGTTTCCGTTCTCCAGGCGGTTGTCCCGATCGGAGCGTGGGCGTTCGGCTTCGGCTTCAGCCAGGAACTGGACCTGGACTGGACCGTGCTCGTATCCGATACGCTGAGAACAGGCTTCGGGACGTTTCCGTTCGAAGAGCGCCGGGAGCACAACGGTGCACTGTCGTCCGTAAACTTCTCCGCCCTGCGGAGGATTGGGCCGGTGGCCCTGGGCGCCGAGTTCGACGTCCTCACCGGCAACCTGCGCCAGACCTTCCAACGCAACTTCGAGCCCGAGATCGACGACCCGAACAACAACATCGGCTTCGCTGCCGGTGAAGCGCGGTGGGGCTTCAAATCCTACCGCCTGCGGGGAGGGCTGGCGGGGCGCATCCCTCGGATAGCGACCTTTTCGGCGGTCGTCTCGTGGACCTCGAGGCTGGAGGCGGAGCGTGACACGGCCGCTGCCGCAGTTCCCCTGCGCACGTTCGACATGCCGCTCGAGATAGCCCTGGGGAGCAGCGTAAGGGTGTCCGAGAGCTTCCTCGTGACCGCGGCAGGCGGCTGGAAGGGGTGGTCGAACACGGACGTGTCGTCGCTGGACTTCGCTTCGGCCGACGTCTGGTGGCTGGGCGGCGGCGTCGAGTATTCCAACCTGACGCTGTTGGGCATTCCTCTGCCGCTCCGCGTCGGGTACCGCTTCTCCGACCTTCCGTTCTACGAGACCGGCTTCGAGCAGTTGACCGAGAGCGCCTTCACGTTCGGGTTCGGAACCTCGTTCGCAGGGGGAGCCTCGCGGTTCGACCTGGGAATGGAAGTCGGGAAGAGGGGCGATCTGGAGCGGACCGGTTCAGAGGAAAGCTATACGCGGTTCTCGATTTCGCTCTCACTGCTCCAGCGCTAGGAGCCTGCGCGCGGCCGCACCCCATTACTCGGACGGGCTCCTAGACCCGCATTCCGCCCGCCCGTCAACTCAGCCGGTCGCCCGCAGGACCTCGCTCTCCAGGAGCTCTGGATCCGTCACCGGCCAGTCGTGCCCCCTCCGTACGTGCCGTATCACCAGCGTCCCGCTTGGTGCGGCTGCCAGATAAGCCTCGTACTCGTGCGGGAAGTAGAGCCGGTCCTTCTGGGCGAGCACGACGTGGGCGATGGGAGCGGCTGGGTCGAAGCGGTGCGCCAGGCAGTTCAGGGTCTCCGAGACGGCCGGGAACAGACACTTGGGCTTGCTGACCGCCGTGCGCACGTAGTCGCACATGATGCGCCACGCCCACTTAGGTCCTAGCCTCCCCTCCATTCCCAGGTACTCGCGCAGCTGAAGCATGACCGCCCGGCCCACTTTGGCGGGCCACCCCACGCGGATGGGCACTGTGGGAGACAGGGCGATAGCGGGGCGGGAGCCCATGAGAGCGAGTAGTCCTCCAAACGAGTGGCCGGCCTGGGGCGCGGCCGGCGCGAAGCGGTCGCCCAGTGCCCCGGCGAGTGCGAGATACGGGGCGACGCCCTCGGGCAGCGTCTCATGGGTCCGGAACGAGAGGTCGGGAACGAAGACAGTGAAGTGCTCGGACAGGCGGCGGAGGCCCGCTGCGTAGTAGACGGGGTGGGCGCCGAGGCCGGGAAGGAAGACGAGCGGACGACCCTCGTCGCCCCACACTTCCACCGGGACCCGCAGCCCATCGAACCGAAACGCCTCGGTGCGGAACATGGGCGGGATGCTACATCGCGCGTCGCCGAGCGGCAACGAGCCGAGTCGAGGTGGCCGCCCGTCGCGGGGATTCATAGGTTCATGCCGCGGCGGTCCAGGCGGTGCTGAACGGATGATCCGGCCGTGCATCGTGGTGATCGTCTACCTCGTCAAACAGGAGCGATGACGGATCTGATCCAACTGCGGCGAGCGCGTCGTGCCTCCGGAGTGGCGTCGCAACCGGTTCCGGTGACGCGGAAGGCGTTCATCGAGACGTATGGCTGCCAGATGAACATCGGCGACTCGGAGCTGATGGCTGGAGCCCTGGCGCGCCGAGGTTATCTGAAGGTGGACGATCCGGCGGACGCGGACGTGATCGTGGTCAACACGTGTGCGATCCGGGAGCATGCGGAACGCCGCGTGCTCGGTCGGATCGGGCAGCTGCAGCGCTACCGCCGCCTCCGTCCGGAGCTCGTTGTGGCGGTTACGGGCTGCATGGCCCAGCGGCTCGGACGATCCCTGCTGAAGCGGACTTCCGGCGTCGATCTCGTGGCCGGACCGGACTCGTACCGGAGACTCGGCGAGCTCGTGGACGAGATCCGGAGCGGGGAGGCTCCTCGGGGGCAGCTCCTGCTGGAGCTGGACGGTTCGGAGCACTACGAGGGCGTCCAAGCAATCCGGCGGAATGGAGTGACGGCGTGGGTAACCGTTCAGCGCGGGTGCGACCACCGCTGCACGTTCTGCATCGTGCCTTACGTGCGTGGGCCCGAGAAGAACCGCGACCCCGGGGCCGTGCTGGGCGAGGTGAGGCATACGGCGGGCGAGGGCTTCACGGAGGTCACGCTCCTGGGCCAGACCGTGAACTCCTACCGGTGGGGCGAGTGGGACTTCCCC
>JBDGYE010000061.1:0-16233 GCA_039584255.1 Gemmatimonadota bacterium | reverse complement strand
CGACTCCCGCCTCATCGGCTTCGTGGCCAGTCGGGCACATCACGCAGACGTCGGAGGGCTGTCCCCAGGCTCGATGCCGCTCTCCGGGGAGATCTTTCAGGAGGGGCTCATCATCCCGCCGGTGAGGCTGGTGAGAGGCGGAGAGATCGACGAGGACCTGTGGACGCTGCTGCTGGCGAACGTCCGCACCCCGGATGAGCGGGCCGGCGACCTTCGTGCCCAGCTCGGGGCTGGACGCACCGGCGCCGCACGTCTCGCGGCCCTGGCGGAGAGGTACGGGAGGGAGGAGGTGCGCCGGTACATGCAGAGGCTGCTCGAGCACGCCGAGCGGGCGACCCGAAGCCTCATCGCGGAGCTGCCGGACGGCGAGTACCGGTTCCGCGACTCACTCGACCCATCCGAATCGGGGGAGGAGTCGGCGATCGAAGTGAGCGTCTCCATTCACGGCGACGAGGCAGCGGTAGACTTCAGCGGCACCAGCAGCCAGGCCAAGAGCAGCCTCAACGCCGTCTATGCGGTTACGCTGTCGGCCGTGGCCTACGTCTTCCGGGCGCTCATGGGGCTGGATGTGCCCTCCAACAGCGGCTGCCTGGCTCCAATTCGCGTCACCGCGCCGGAGGGGACTCTGGTGAACGCCCGCCGACCCGCCGCCGTTGCGGCGGGAAACGTAGAGACATCGCAGCGGATCACAGACGTGCTGCTCGGGGCGCTCGCGCAGGCGTGCCCGGACCGGGTGCCAGCCGCGAGTCAGGGCACGATGAACAACCTCTCCATCGGCGGCCGGGACCCCGGGCGGGATAGGGCGTTCACCTACTACGAGACCATCGGCGGGGGTGCCGGGGCAGGTCCGCGCTCGAACGGCACTTCCGGAGTTCACACCCACATGACGAACACGTTGAACACGCCGATAGAGGCCCTCGAGTACGGCTATCCACTGCATATCCGACGGTACGAGCTCCGTGACGGCTCGGGCGGAGGGGGGCTCTTCCGCGGCGGAGACGGGATCCGGCGGGACTACGAGTTCCTGTCGGCGGCCCTCGTTACGCTCCTCGCGGAGAGCCGGGTCCGCAGGCCGTACGGCCTAGGCGGCGGTGAGCCGGGATCCCCGGGGATCGCATTCCTAATCCGCCGCGGCGATGAGCGGGAACTTCCCGGGCGGACGATCTTCGAGGCGGAGCCGGGCGACGTGCTGAGCGTCCATACGCCGGGCGGTGGTGGGTATGGCCGACCTTCGGCCGGCTCCGAGGGACTACTAGTTCGTGAGTAGCTGAGGACGGTTCAGAGCGATCCAGTTGTGCAGCCGGTCCAGCTGCGCCTGCGAGAGTGACTTCGGGTCCGTCTCTCTGAACTGCGGAATGAGGCAGGCAGCGGCCCTCCACGATAGGTACTTCCGTGTGATGATCAGCTGTTCGACGGAGAGTGGCTTCAGACGAGGAATGAGCTGCAGCGGCTCGATGAGCACGCGGTAGCTCAGCACGTGTCGTCGGGGAAACCTGTCGGGAATCCTGAAAGCGCGACTCCCCAGCTCGAACACACCGTCGGGACTGATCGTCAGAGGCTTTACCATGTCCGTCACATACCCGAGAGTTGGCGGATGTATACCCTCCCTTGGAGGATGTTCCTCGCCTCGATGGCACAGCTAATATTAACACAATGGCTTCCTCCTCGCCTCTTTCAGCCGCGAGTGGAAGACCATGAGGAAGTACCCGGGGGGCGACCGTCCAGTTCTTCGACCGGGTGCCCTCACAGGCCGCTGTATTCCACTCAGCCACCCACTCGGCGACAACGGTTCGACGGCACGGAGAAGGCGCGCTAAGCGACCCTCCCCTATATTGATGACAAACCCCACGCTCGACCGGAGGACGATATGCCGGACCTCCTGGAACGCCTCCAGACGGCCCTCGAGAGCCGTTACTCGGTGGAGCGCGAGATCGGCCGCGGCGGGATGGCCACCGTATTCCTGGCCGAGGACCTCAAGCACCACCGCCAGGTAGCGATCAAGGTCCTCCATCCGGAGCTGGCCGCGGCGGTCGGAACGGAGCGGTTCGGCCGCGAGATCGAGATCGCCGCTAAGCTCGACCACCCACACATCCTGCCGGTCCACGATTCCGGCGAGGCCGACGGCCTTCTCTTCTACGTGATGCCGTACGTAGAGGGCGAATCACTGCGAGACCGGCTCGAGCGCGAAAAGCAGCTCTCCGTCGACGAGGCGGTGCGGTTCGCCCGCGAGGTGGCCGATGGGCTCCATCACGCGCACGAGCATGGGGTCGTTCACAGGGACATCAAGCCCGCCAACATCATGCTCTCCGGCGGGCACGCGCGGATCGCTGATTTCGGCGTAGCGAGGGCGGTCGAGGAAGCAGGCGAGGCGAAGGTAACCGCGACGGGACTGGCGGTTGGCAGCCCCCTGTACGGAGCGGCTGCTCGAGGAGCACCGGGATCAGGCGGATCCGACCAGGGTCGCCCTCGTGTACGTGGCGGCGGGAGATGTGGATCGTGCTTTCGAGTGGCTGGAGAGGGCTTTGGAAGTCGCGTCGCCATTCTTGACCGAGCTGAAGGCCGAGCCACGGTACGACCCTATCCGCGCCGACCCGAGATTCACCGAGCTGCTCAGGAGACTGAGACTGGAGTAGGCAGCGAGCCGCTGTAACCGAAGACCCCAGGGATGGTTGAAATGATACGACCGTTGAGCTTCCCGCGCAGACCGTTCATCGCCGGCCTGCTGCTCGGTCTGCTGGCCTGTGGATCCGATGCGGCGGGCCCGGTGTCCCCTCCCCCTCAGCCGATCCAGGTCGAGCGCATGGACGGTCTGGTGGGCTTCGAGGCCGCGCTGGACAGCCTGCGCGTCGAGCTCCGGATTCCCGCGATGGGAGCGGCCATCGTGCATGACGGGGAGATCGCGTGGTCCAGGGGTTTCGGGTACGCAGACGCTGAAGCAGAGGTCCCGGCCACTGCCACCACTTCCTTCCACCTTGCCTCGCTGACCAAGACGTTCGCTGCGACGATCATCATGCAGCTTGTGGAGCAGGGGCTTGTGGACCTCGAGGACCCTGTCAGCGAGTACGGGATCGAACTCCCCAGCAGCGGCACCATCCGGGTTCGGCACCTTCTGACCCACACGTCGGAGGGAGTGCCCGGCAGCGCCTACCGCTACAACGGCAGCAGGTTCGGACAGCTCGATCGCGTTATCGAGGGCGCCACGGGCCAAACCTTCGGCGCGCTACTCGTCGAGCGAATCCTGGAGCCTCTGGGATTCCGGAACACGGCCCCCAACGTGCAGGATCTCGTGGCGTTCGCTCTTACGGGTATGGACCGGGATGCCTTCATGGCCAACATGGCCAAACCATACGAGCTCCAGGGATCGGGCGTATTCCCCGCCCAGTATCCCGGGCACTTCGGCACGGCCGCCGGTCTCATCGCCTCGGCGGACGATATGGCCGCCTACTCGATCGCGATCGACGAGGGCCGCTTCCTGGCCCCCGAGACCTGGGAGCTGGTGTTCACGCCTGCCATCTCAAACGACGGAGAGACTCTTCCGTACGGCCTCGGCTGGTTCATCCACATGCACCAGGGACTCGAGCTCCAGTGGCATTACGGCCTGTGGAATGCCAACTCCTCGCTCATCGTCCGGGCGCCCGAGCGAGGTCTCGCCTTCGTGGTGCTGACCAACACGAGCATGCTGAGCGCTGCCTACAACCTGGGCATCGACAGCAACGTGCTGCGCTCCGATGTCGCAAGGCTGTTCGTCGACTCCTTCGTGACCGGGAACGACCCCTTGCCGGCTCAGCCGTAGCTCAGCAGGGAACCGAGGCGTGTGAACAGCAGATCCTATCCCTGGCTCGCGACGAGACTGGACCGGATCGTCAACTGGGCCCGTCGTAACTCGCTCTGGGTCATGCCCTTCAACACGGCATGTTGCGGCATCGAGTTCATGGCGACCTGGGCATCGAGATACGATGTGAGCCGCTTCGGAGTCGGCGAGAAGCTGGCCTTCACTCCCCGGCAGGCGGACCTGCTGATCGTCGGTGGGCGCGTCACCTACAAACTGGCACCGGTGTTACGACGCATCTGGGACCAGATGCCGCAGCCCAAGTGGGCGATCGCGATGGGCGCCTGCGCCAGCTCGGGCGGCATGTTCGACAACTACACTATAGTCCAGGGCGTCGACGCCATCATCCCGGTGGACGTATACGTGCCGGGCTGCCCTCCACGCCCGGAGAACCTCATCTACGGAATCATGATGGTCCAAGAGAAGATCAAGGGAGAATCCTTGGCCAATCCGCTGCCGAGGTTGGAGAGTCCGGCGGCGGCCGGCCGGCCCAACCTTCCCCCGGAGACGATCGAGCTAGTGGCGCAACCGTTCGGTAATTCCGCTCGCCAGAACCGGATCAGCGGGATCGAGCCGACCGCGGCCACCCGGCGTCCTCGCGATCGGCGTGAGAGGCGGCTCGAGCACAGCGACCAGTGAAGCGGCTCAGACGTTGCTTTGCGGCTCAGATGCCTGCTTCCAACTCCACGAGCTTTGCGCGCGCATCCTGCGCCGGCCTATAGTCCGGGTCGGCGTTCTTCCAGATCTCGAGTGCCGCTTCGAGCTGCGCGATCGCCTCGTCGGTGCGTCCCATCTCCTCGTAGACGAGGGCGAGCTGGTGGAGGGCCTTCGGGAAGGCCGGCGTTACGCGGAGAACCTCGGTCAGCGTTTGCTCAGCCGCTCCCGAGTCGCCTAGGGCAAGCTGGCAACGGGCGATCGAGACGCGAGTCGTCAAAGTTCCGGGGTCAATCTCGACCATCCTGTCGTAGTTGGCGATCGCTTCCCGGCAGTCGCCCTTCATCTCCGCGATGCGACCTACCCCGACGTATGCCACGGCTCGCAGATACTCGAACCCCAGCGCGTCTACTACTGCGTTCAGCCGGTCCACCTGAGCCTGAGTCTGCTCTTCATCCTCGAGCGCCTGGTAGATCTGCAGGTAGGCGATCGCGAGCAGACCGTCGAACGGGGGCGAGACCTGGGTAGAGAGTCGATCGAGCTCGCGCAGGGCACGCTCCTCGTGCCCCGCCTCGGGTGCGTAGATCAGCCTATTTGAGGTGGCCATGTTGATTAACCTGTTGACCGGGTCCATGAACTCCTCCGCAGCCGCGGTGCGTCGCTCGTAGTCCCGCTCCAGCTCCTCGAACAGGCCCTGCCGGTAGTGCAGGGTCTCGTCGAATCCGTAGACAGAGAAACGATCCTGGGCGCTCCTGCTGGCCGCCAGGGCCTGATCCCGGTACTCAGAGGCTCGCTCGAAGTCGCCTAGATCCAGCTCCAGACGGGCGAGCGACAGCGGCACGCGCGCCTCGTCGGGTTCCACCACCTGGGCACGCTGGTACGCGGCCCTCGCCTGGTCGTGATCGCCCAAGCCCTGGTGAGCGCTGGCGATTCCTGTGTACGAGCGCCAATCGTCCGGGAGGAGCTCGGCATAACGCCCGTAGTATCCCAGCGCACGATCGAAATCGCCGCCGGCTGCATACAGCGCGCCTATCTGACGGATGTAGTCATACTGACTGGGGTCCAGCTCCAGGATCACCTCGTACTCGGCGATCTGTCGATCTCGCTCGCCGCGGGCTCCTAACATCTGGGCGAGCTGGACGTGGCCCTGGATGTCGTCCGGATATAGCTCGGTCCTGTACTTGGCCGTGTTGAACGCCTTGTCGGCGTCCTCCTCGAAGAGCCACTGGTAGACTGTGCGAAGCCCGAGCTGCATACGCTCGGGCAGCCGATACAGATGCCGCATGGAGGCCTGCATCGCCGAGTCTGCCTGCGGCCGCTGGTTCGAGAGCAGGTACACGAGGCCGAGCTGAGCCTGGGCGAGGGCGAAGGTCGGATCCGCCTCGACGGCGCTCTCCAGGAGGGGCAGCGCGCCCTCCACGTCCCCCGTGGCGATCGTGTGAAGCGCGACCGATGCATCCTCGAACGCCTGGGGCGAGGATGTGAGCAGCTCCGACACGGGCAGGTCGGGGGATTCCTCGATCCGGTACTCGGGAAGGTCCAGGTCGCGCCGCAGCTGCTCCGACATCTGGTCGATCAGCTCGAACGGCCCCTGGCCCGTGAAAGTACGGCGGTTCAACAGCCTGCCGCGCCTCGTTTCGTACAGCTCAGAGGCGAGCGTGAGCCCGGTCTCGTCGCGCGAGAAGGAACCCGACACGAAGAAGTCGAGGTGACGCTTCTCGGCGACCTCCCGCTTGAGAGCCAGCGGTACCCCGGTCCCGTCCTCGAACCCCGCCTCCCGCAACTCGAGAAGGATGCCACCCGAACCGGACTCCGCCAGTGGGCTGGCGGCAATGACAAACAACTGCTGTGCGAGATCCGTCTGCAGCGCGAGCGTTGCCCCGTAACTGAGCCAGTCCAGGCTCTCGTCGCCTGACTCGTTGTCGAAGTAGAAGATCGCCAGCTTCTTCCGGAACTCCTGCTTGGGGACTTCCCGCTCGACCACGTTCCCTGCTTCGTCCGCCACCACTACGCTGGTTGTTGCCGCACCGAGATCCTTGCCGGAGAAGCCGACGTACAGAATGATCGCTGCTGCTGCCACGTTGAGCGGAATGCCTATCGCTTCCGCCCGCCCCCAGCGGTCGCGGCCCGGCGCGCCGTGCCGCCAGGCCAGCAAGGCAACCGACGGGAGCAGGAGCAGGAGCAACACGAAGACGAAGCTCGTGATGTGCGGCGAGAGGACGAACTGTTCCACCGCCCAGTCCAGGAACTCGACAAAGGCCCAGGAGCCGGCCAGGTAGAGCCCCACGAACTGGGGAACGCGTCGTCTGAAGAGCTCGGAGACAGGGTTCCTCATGGGGTCCCTTCAGCAAAGTCGAGATCGGCCATGGCTCGCTCGTCGCGGACACAGGGGGAAGCGGAGCGCTGCCTAATATAGGTGCGGTGGCGGTTCAGTAGCTAACGCGGCCCCGCGACCAGACTTCCGGCTGGATCGCAACGGCTTCGCCTTCAACGAAGGTGGGCGCTGACGGGGCGGCCCCGGCGACTGCGTAGCTTGACCTTCCTTCGACATTCAATGATCTTCGCGGCGCTGAACGCCCGACAGCAGGAGGAACTGGGGCGCCTGTGCAGAGCGCTCTGCCACTCGATGGAAGGTCCGACGCCCTAGAGCGGGACCGCCGTCCCAGACTTAGAGACGTAAGGAGCAACGAGATGAATGACAGAAAGATCATCGCAGTAGTGGGCGCGACTGGAGCGCAGGGGGGCGGACTGGCCCGGGCGATCCTGGATGACGCCGAGGGTCCCTTCGCCGTCCGTGCCCTGACGCGCAACCCGGATTCGGAGAAGGCCCGGGCGCTCGCCGCCCTCGGCGCGGAGGTGGTGGCGGTCGACGTCGACGATCCCGACAGCCTGAAGCAAGCGTTCGCCGGGACCTACGGCGCGTTCTGCGTCACCTTCTTCTGGGAGCATTTCTCCCCCGAGCAGGAGCTGGCGCAGGCGCGGGCGATGGCGCAGGCCGCGAAGGAGAACGGACTGCGGCACGTGATCTGGTCCACCCTGGAGGACACCCGCCGCTGGGTGCCGGTCGACGACGACCGCATGCCCACCCTGATGGAGAGGTACAAGGTCCCGCACTTCGATGCGAAGGGCGAGGCCAACGCGGTGTTCACCGAGCTAGGCGTTCCGACGACGTTTCTCCTCACATCGTTCTATTGGGACAACATGATCTATTTCGGAATGGGCCCTCAGGCGGGTCCGGACGGCAGACTCGCGATCACACTGCCCATGGGCGACCGGAAGCTTCCCGGAATCGCGGCGGAGGACATCGGCCGCTGCGCCTACGGGATCTTCAGGAAGGGCCCCGAGCTCGCCGGGAAGACCATCGGAATCTCCGGTGAACAGCTGACCGGCGGCCAGATGGCCGCCGCGCTGGGCCGGGCCCTGGGCCGGGAAATCGGGTACAACGCCGTGTCGCCCGAGGCCTACCGCGGCTTCGGTTTCCCGGGGGCCGACGACCTGGGCAACATGTTTCAGTTCAAGCACGATTTCGAGGAGTACTACTGCGGTGCCCGCGATCCGGAAGTGGCCCGATCCCTGAACCCCTCGCTGCTCACGCTCGACGCCTGGCTGGCCGAGAACAAGGAGCGGATTCCGCTCGAGTAAGGGAGGGAGACAGTCTCGCGGAAGCTGGGGATGGCGGCGCCGGTCCCGCCGCTCCAGCTTCCGGTGGCGCCGATCCTCGGTAAGGAAGGTCTGATTGCCACGTGGTGACTTCGCTCTCCCCTCGCAGGACCTACCTGCTCGCGATTCTCGCGGGAATAGCTGTCTATCCGGCACACCTCATCGTTCGTGCCGCGATCGGTGGCGTCCTGAAGGGTCTCGGCAGAAGCGTCGACGACCTCCATCTGCTGCTCGCGCCAGGGGAGGGTCTGGGTGGTTACGTGCTTGGCGTGTGGCTGTACAGGCTCCTCGTCTTCGGGCTCGTCGCCCTGGCGGCAGCGTTCTGGACGAAGCGCCGGCTGGGGACGGCGCCGGCGGCAGTCGCGCTTTCGGTGGCGGTCCTCATCGGTACGACGGCCTGGCTCGCCGGCCTTGGTGCGTCGGCTGCAGAGGGTGCGAGGGCTCGGGCGCACGAACGGCAGCTCCAGACGCGTATCGAGGGCTCTCTGCATCTGAACGGACTTGAGGCCGAGCTGACGACCCCCCTGTCGGCGGAGGTTGACCCGACCTACGTGCCCGAAGGCCGCAGCGACTACCGCGACCTGAATCTTCGAATCGAGATCGACGTGCGGCGCGAGGGGACCTACCGGTTTCTTCTGCGGCTCGATCCTGGAGACCCCTTGCAGCATGGGGCGTCTGGACGGTCGTTCACATTCGACAGGATCCTGACCCTGCAACCCGGTCGGCAAACGCTGCCGGTTCGGATCGGGGTAGACGAGCTCCAGGCGCAGCGGGGCCTCCTGTGGTCGTGGGTCGATACCGATTCCACGGTCGTCGAGCTCACGGTCGCGGCGAGAGTCTCGCGGGGAGACATAGAGGCCTTGAGCGGCGTGGACCTCGAGCAAGAAATCGAGCGTCTTCGCGTCCGCGGTGCTCGCGACAGCGACCTCGCGGTGCTGCGACCTCAAGGTACTTATGTGGATAAGTTCGTGGTCAGAAGTGAGTTCCGCGTGGCCGGAACCGCCGCGCCACGCACGCTGGCTAGGCCGTAGACGTCGCCGATTCGCTTCCCGCCCTTGGGCCCTATGTTTCGTAGGTCGCCAGGTTGGCTAGACTGTGGTCGGTGTGTGACGCGCCTGAAGGGCCGGAGCGAGACGCCATGACACGAACCCTGATTCTCGGTGCCGGATTCGGCGGTCTCGCGGTTGCCACAGAGTTGCGGCAGCGGCTCGGCAGCGATCACGAGATCATCATCGTGGACCGGGGCCAGCATTTCCTGATGGGGCTGCGCAAGCTCTGGGCGCTGGTAGGGCTTGGCAGCCTCGATGGCGGAAGTCGTTCGCGCAGTCTGCTCGACGAGCGCGGCATCCAATTCCTGCAACGCGAGGTCGTCGGCATCGATCCGGACACCCGCACCGTCGCGACGGACGGCGGTCCGATCTCCGGCGATTACCTGGTGGTCGCGCTCGGTGCCGAGCCTCGGCCCGATCTCGTTCCGGGCCTCGCCGTGCACGGGCACAACGTCTGGGACGCACGTGAGGTCCCCGGCCTGGCCGAGGCCCTCTCCGGGTTCGAGGGCGGGCGGATCGTTGTAGCCATCACGGGTGTGCCGTACACCTGTCCACCGGCGCCGTTCGAGTGCTCGATGCTGATCGACGATCACCTGAGGGAGCGCGGCCTGCGCGACGGGACAGAGCTCACGGTCAGTACGCTCCAACCCATCCTCATGCCGAACGCGGGCAGGGAAGGGTCCGCCTGGCTCGGGGATCGGCTCGCGGAGCGAGGGATCCGGTTCCGCGTCGGGCAAGAGGTGCAGAGCGTGGAGGCGGGCCGGGTCGTGTTATCGGATTCGGTCGTGCACTTCGACATCCTCATCGGCGTCCCGCCGCACCGGCCGCCACCGGTGGTCTCAACCAGCGGCCTGACGGCTGGCGGCGTATGGATCGCGGTCGATCCCGCAACGCTGCGAACATCGTTCGACAAGGTATACGCGATCGGTGACGTGACGAAGATCGAGCTTGCGAACGGGCTCTCGCTGCCCAAGGCGGGGGTAATGGCGGAGCTCGAGGGAACCAGGGTCGCTGCCGCGATCGCCGCGGACGTCTCCGAAGAGGAGCCTCCGCCCGCCTTCGACGGCCGAGGCTATTGCTTCATGGAGATGGGAAAGACGACCGCGACACTCATCGAGGGAGACTTCTTCGCCGCTCCCGAGCCGCGGGTGGCGCTCGGGGAGGTATCACCGGAGCATGCCGAGGCGAAGCACCGCTTCGAGGCCGAACGCCTCCAACGCTGGTTCGGAGGCTAGTACACCGATGACCCGACCCGAGGCCGGACCGGACAAGAGCCACGGCGTGTTTTCGGACATCCGCCACTTCTTCGCCCACAGGCCGGGAATCCAGACGCTCGTGGATACCACCTCGGGGCCCGAGAGAGAGGACTATACGCACCGCATCGCCCAGCGCGTCGGGATCGACGTTTCACGATATGCCGTGCTGAACATCCACCGGATCGGGATCGACGCTCCGGTGCGCTACGTGTTCGAGGAGGTGGTGCTCTGGGATGGGGAGTCACCCTGCTGGCCGAACCATGTCGCGACCGTGGAGGACATCGAAGGTAGCCGGGAACGCTTTCGGATAGTTCTGCTAGGCCGATTGCCGCTCGTCGCCCGCCGGCTGCGGAAGTGGTTCGGCCCAGGTCTCGGAACCCTCTTCAACATGACCGCCGTGAAGGTTCAGGATGTGCCCGACGGCTCGGGTTTCGACAATGCGCGGTATCTCCTGTGGGAATGCAGCGGCGGGTACCCGATCGGGGTCTTCGCCATCTACGTCCGCTCGGCGATCCCGGAGCGTGGGGAGGTGGAGCAGACGCAGGTCTTCTTCGGCGTCGGATTCAACCCCTACGGGCGGGAGTACCTCTCGCGAATCCACCCGGTCCGAAAGACGTGGGAGTGGGTCCACGACCGCGTGACGGCCAACGTGCTGAACAGGTTCAAGCAACTCTGCGAAGCGAACTTTGGGGCCGTGCGGGAGGGCGCGCAGACGTTGGGTTCATAGCCTGCCTGCCGGCGCCGCCGCGCACCCCTGCTCCTCAAAGGCCCATTTGGCTACACTGGAGCCGTCCAGTACGCCAAGGTTGATGACCGCCCTCCGGGGAGATCCCATGAGACATCCGAAGTTCGCAATCTTGCTGCTGGCCGCCGCCTCGGTTCTCGGCTGCGGCACCCCGGACTCCGCACGGGATGCGAGTGTTACCGTTGAGGAGAACGAGGTGAACCGTGCCGTGGCAGAGGCACTATCCGTCGCCGACGAGTACGTCGCGGGCTACTACACCCAATTCCCCGAGGAGGCCTACGAAACGGGCTATCCGGCCCCGCTCGACCGACTTGGGGACCACAGCCGCAACGCACTCGACGAGTGGCGGGCCAGCGAGGACGCGTGGCTGTCTCGCCTTCGGGAGCTCGATCCCGCGGCACTAGAAGGGACGGTGGCTGCCGTGCCGTACGCCTTCGCCCTCGACCGGTTGGAGGCGTCGGTCGCAAGAAGGGTGTGCCGGACCGAGCTGTGGAACGTGAGCCCGACATGGTCCGGGTGGCACAACTTCTTCCCGGGCGTGTTCGCCCAACAGCCCGTGGGGACGCAGAAGGCCAGGGCCGACGCCCTGGCCCGGGCGCGCGATGTGCCGCGCTACATAGAAACGGAGGTCGCGAACCTGAGGGCCGGCATGGAGGAGGGGTACACGGCCCCGCGCTCCAACGTCGCGGCCGTTATCGGGCAGATCGAAGCTCTCCTTTCGGTCTCCGCCGAGGCAACACCCTACTTCGATCCTGCCGGGCGGGACGGAGATCCGGCCTTCCGAGACGAGCTGCAGGCCGTGATCGCGGATGAGATCCAACCCGCAACGCGGCGCTACCGGGACTACCTGGCGGAAGAGTACTTAGCGGAGGCCCGAGATGAGATCGGGGTGACCTCGGACCCGGGCGGCCGCGAGTGCTATCTGGCCTCCGTTCGCTTCCACACGACGCTCCCGCTGACGCCGGAGGAGATCCACGAGACCGGTCTGCGGCAGATGGATCGGATCCAGGCCGAGATGCGCGGCATCGGTCGGCGCAGCTTCGGCACGGAGGACATACGCGCTCTGCTCCGGACCGTGCGCACGGACCCGCAGTACAGCTTCGAGGGCGCCGAGGAGATCGTGGCTTACGCCCAGGACGCGGTGGACCGGGCGAGGGCCGCCGTTCCCGAGTGGTTCGGCTTCGTGCCGCGGGCCGAGGTCGCACTCAAGCCCTATCCCGACTACATGCGGCGGACGGGTGGAGGCTTCTACTCGGCCGGGTCACCGGACGGGAGTCGTCCGGGCACCTACGAGTTTGGCACGTTCGAGCCCCGACGGCTCAGCAAGGCCGGTGGCTTCGAGGCCACGACTTTTCACGAGACCTATCCGGGACACCACATGCAGGTGTACGTGGCCCTGGAAGGGGCGGCGGTACACCCGGTGCTGCAGTACTTGTTCAGCTCCGGGCTCGGCGAGGGATGGGCCCTGTACACCGAGCGGCTGGCCGACGAGATGGGGCTCTACACATCGGATGTCGACCGCCTCGGCATGCTGTCGAACGAGGCGTTCCGCGCCGCACGCCTGGTCGTCGATCCCGGAATGCATGCGCTCGGATGGACGCGCCAGGAGGCGATCGACTACATGCTCGCCCACACGGCTGAATCGGAGGGCGGCGTGACCTCCGAGGTCGACCGCTACATCGCCGTTCCGGGCCAGGCCACCGCGTACCTGATCGGCAGTCTGGTGATCCAGGATCTGCGCCGGAAAGCGGAGCAGGCTCTCGGCGAGGAGTTCGACATCCGCGAGTTCCACGATCTCGTCATCGGCGAGGGCACCATCACCCTGGGCATGCTGAAGGACAAGATCGAGCGCTGGATCCAGAGCCAGCCGGCGGAGGCCGACGAGGGCTGACCTACTCCCCTCCGCCGGCCTGCTCGTGCTGCGCCAGCTCCACCTCGAAGACGAGCGTTGTGTAAGGGGGCACTCCCGGTCGCCCCGACGCTCCGTAGGCCAGATCGAACGGCACCACGAGGCGGCGCTTCTCGCCGAGCCGCATCCCGGTCACGCCCTCCGTCCAACCGGCGATGAGCGTAGTCTCCTCGAGAATCATCTGTAGCGGCTGCGGCGGCTGGTGGTCGAAGCTTGAGTCGAGCTTCTCTCCGCTGGGAAGCCACACCGTGTAGTCCACGCCCATGACGTCCCCGGCGGCGGCGGGAGGTCCATCACCCTCCCGCAGAACCTGGACGTAGAGGCCGCTTTCCTGCAGCTCCATGGCTTCCAGATCGACCTGCAACTCGGGCGCGAACGCAACCTCGCGGGGATCTGTTACGGGCTCGCTCGACACCCGGCTTTCCAGACTCGGCTCCTCAGCCGCCGTATCGGTTCTGGTCTGTGGAGTCTCCGCGGAACAGGCCGCGAGGAGGACCGTGAAAAGAGCTACTCGACGCATTTGGCTCACCTGTGACCGGGTTCGCTGCCTCTGCAACAGGATCGGAAACTCACATGATAGCACGGAACGGGAGGCGCCGCGCGGGCCGGGGCTTCCAGATTGCATCGTCTCCACCGGCCGACGAGGTTTCAGGAGTGGAGCACGCGCACCTCCAGGGTCTCCAGGTGGTTGAAGCCGTCTAACGCCGCGACGCGAAGACCGAGGTGTTCGACAGGGTGTCGGACGACTACCTGCTGGCTCCGGAGAACCTGCGTGCAGCAGACTGCCTCATGATCGAGCCCCGAAGACCGCGACGCACGCACGCCGGCGTGGGCCACCTGTCCATGTGGTGTGTGATCCCCGTGGCCGGGAGAGCCACCCGCCTGGCCGGCCCGATCGCGGGCCAATCAGAGGCGCTCCTGGACATCGAGGGCGCTCCTCTCCTCGCCCACCTCCTCGACCGCCTTGGGCCGCCGATAACCGACGTCTGTCTGGTAGTCGGTGAGGGTAGCGAAGACATCCGGCGCACCTTCGGCCGCCGGTGGGCGAACGGGAGGATCGTCTACGTTGTCCAGGCTGAGCCCCTGGGAGTGGCGCACGCGGTGGGCCAGGCGAGGAGTGTCGTCACGGGGCCGTTCCTGGTGCTCATGGGTGACTCGTACTTCGAGCGGCCGCTCGTACCGGCGGTAGAGGAGTGGCAGGCGTCGGGCGCCGACGGCGCGATCCTCGTGGAGCCCGCAGGCGACCAGGCGGGGCAACCGATGGGACTGGTCGAGGCTAGCGCCGGTGTCGTCACCCGGATACTCAAGGCCCCCTACGCTGGCCAAACGGATCAGCGGGTGAGTGGAGCCATGATTCTTCCGCCGTCCTTCTTCGACGCGCTGGACGGGATTCCGCCCGCTGCCGGCGGAGAGTACGAGCTCGAGGATGCGGTTGCGGAGCTGATGCGCCGCGGGGTCGGTTTCGCTCCGATCGAGTACCGGGGCTGGCGCCGCAACGTCAACACGCCGGGGGACCTGGAAGTCGTGCGGCGGAGAGTCGCGCAGCGCGGCGGTGGCTCCGGGACGGCGACGCCGGAGGCATGAGCGATCCCGGGCTTCAGCGACGACGCTTCGGCCTGATCAGGTCCTTGAGCTTGCTGATGTCGGGCCCCGTGTCGCAGCCCGGCACTTCCGGCCTGACCCGTTTCGGTGACTTCGGGGGCGTCGGCGAGCACGGCGGCTTCGGAAAGCGGTACGGCCGCTTCCGATCTCTCGGCGCCCGCCCTCTGCCGCTCTTGGCCATGGTTCCTTCTCCTGGCGTTTGTTCGTCCTTCCTCACTGGTATACGATGCGCCCTTCCGGTTAGATTCGCACCCAGCATTCCCCTCCCCGCGCACCCCGGACGGGAACGTCCGCTCGACCGGATCGTTAAGACTAAGCGAGCGCTGAGGCTTCCACCTCCGACGGAGTGGCCAGCTTGAACGGATTGCGACGGCCGAGCCTGCTCGACCGGTTCCTTCGGCTCTTCGCCGAGGTGCGAGCCGGCGAGGGCTGGAACGTCCTGCTGCTGGCGCTTAACGTCTTCCTGCTTCTTACCGCCTACTACATACTCAAGCCGCTGCGTGACGGTCTGATCATCGGGGAAGAAGGGCCGGAGTTCGCGGCGTACATGGCCGCGGCGATGGCGTTCCTCCTCATTCCGGTGGTCCGAGGGTACGGGAAGCTGGCGGACCGCCTGCCGCGACGGCGGCTGATCAACGTGGTGACCATCTTCTTCGCCGCCTGCTGTGCCGCGTTCTTCCTTCTCGGTCAGGCCGGGGCCGCCATCGGGATTCCGTACTTCATCTGGGTGGGGATCTTCAGCGTCATGATCATCGCCCAGTTCTGGGGCTTCGCTAACGACCTGTACACGAACGAGGAGGGCGAGCGCCTCTTTCCGATTGTCCAGATCGGGGGTGCCGCCGGCGGCATCGTCGGCGCTGTGGTAGTGAGGGAGATGATCAAGCCGATGGGCCTCTATCTGCCGATGCTCATCGCCGGAGGGATTCTGCTCCTCACCCTGGTAATCACCAACTACATCGATCGGCGCGAGCGCGCCCGAACCGAGGCCGACCTGCCGCCGGACGTCAGCACGGCGTTCGCTCCGGCTGCCACCGGCGAGTTCAGGCTAGACACGGGCGAGTTCAAGAACCTGCGAGAGGCTTTGAAGGAGGCTCTGGAGAAGTACGAGCGGGATGCAGAGGAGCCGGAAGCCGACGAACGGGAGCCGGAGCCGCCAGCCGAAGAGGAGTTCAGCACGACCGGTGCGTTCCAGCTCGTTCGGAAGACGCCGTATCTGCTCTATATAGCGATTCTCGTCCTGCTGCTGAACTGGGTGAACACGAACGGCGAGAACCTGCTGAAGTTCCTCGTCAACGATGTGGCTACGGCGGCCGTGGCGGATGGGACCGCCGGGGGCCTCACGGTGGGTGAGTACATCGGCTCCTTCTACGGAGGATTCTACCTGGGGGTGAACATCCTTACGGCGCTCCTCCAGCTGTTCGTCGTGTCGCGGGTGCTCAAGTACCTGGGCGTGCACGTCGCCATCATGATACTCCCGGTCATAGCCCTGGGTGCGTACGGCCTGATCGCCCTCTATCCCGTCCTTTCCT
>JBDGYE010000126.1:0-4760 GCA_039584255.1 Gemmatimonadota bacterium | reverse complement strand
CACCGTCATGATCTGGAACCAGCCACCGTCCCAGGCCTGATAGGCGATCCGATCTCCCCGCGGCGACCAGTGCGGCGAGGCGGCGTAGACCCGCTCCCCGAAGACGTAACGGCTGATGAGAGCCGGGTTGCCACCGTCGATGCCCAATATGTAGATCATCGGCAGCCCGAGCGGTGAGGAAGTCAGCACGATGCGCCGTCCGTCGGGCGAGTAGCTGGCCCCCATCGTCTCGCCCACCGACGTGAACGTGACACGCCTCGCGCAGCACAGCGGATCGCGCTGTATCTCGAACAGTTCGGTGTGAGCGTCGATCGTCCTGCCGAGAAGGATCCGGCGCCCGTCCGGAGAGTAGACCGGAGAGATGTTCAGGCCCTTCTCGGCGGAGATGGTCCGATCCTCTCCCGTGGCGAGATTCTTCTCGTAGACAACCGGCCATCCGCTCCGGTACGAAACGTAGAGGAGGCTGCGGTGGTCCGGCGAAAGCGCCGGCGACATCACTATCGAGCTATCCCCGCTCTGGGCCTCGAACGTGAGTCGGCGCAGTCCGTGCCCGTCGCTATCCACCATGAAAATGTCCGTCCCGCCGCCGGCCAGCTTTCGGCGGAACACGACACGAGTCGCCGCGATACCCGGATCCCCCGTTGCCCAGAGGACGATCTCGTCGGAGACCCGGTGAACGGCCATACGTAACGAGCTCGATCCCGCACCGGGGAGGGCGAAGGCCCGAACCTCCTTCAGCTCTCCGAACACCACGTCGTGCAGGCTGACCCGCAGCACCGGAAAGGTCTCGTTGCCCGTCAGCTCGGCCGCGACGAGCCAGACCGCACCCAGCTGATTCCACAGCCCGTAGTTGACGCTGCGCAGCGCGGCGAGAGAATCGGGAACCGGGATGATCTCGAAGCGGTCGCTGTACTCAAGGTCGCGCCGCACGATGCTGTCCACGCGCGAAGCCAGGGCGGCAAGAGTGCCTTCGCCCTCCACTGGCGTCATCACGAGCCCGGGCAGATAGCCAGGCGTGTACGTAATTCCCAGTCGTACGTCGCCCGGGTCCTGGCCGAAGGCGGCGCCGGCCGCAGCGAGACCGATCCCGGCAATGGCCGTAGCGCAGAGCAGACTGCGCGAACCGGTACGTCCTCCCGTCATCCTCACGAGCGCCCTCTCAAAGTGTGCTTGGGTCGAAGAAGAAGGAGACGCGCAACTGGTCCCGCGGCCACGCGTCGGGCAGAGGGCCGAACGCCTTGAACCGGCCCGCGGCCTCGACCGCACCTCGTGCCTCCAGGTCGAACGCCAGGTCACCGGAGCGCCGGACCCACTCGATCTCGCCTACCGAGCCGTCGCGCTCGATCGTGAACACGACCTCCGCCTTCAGGTGCCGGATCCCCGTTGGTGGCCGCCAGTAGCGGTTCACCTGGCGGATGATGTTGTTCAGGTACTCGGGGTCGACGAAGACGGCACCATCGAGCTGAACGTTGATCGCCTCTTCGCCCTCCTCGGCAGCCCGGGCCGGCTCCTTCGACGGCTCGACCGGGGGCGGCTCGTCCACAACCGTCGGCACCTGCGTCTCCGGCTTGGGCTGTGGTGTCGGCTCCGGCGGCGGTGGACGGTGCTCCTCTTCAGCCACCTTGGCGGGCTGGGGCCTGAGACGCATCGGTGCAGTCTCGTCGGCGGCGGCTACCAGACGGACCCGGAACGTCTGCGCCGGGAGAACGCGGGGAGTCATGGCGGATGCGGTAACGAGAAACAGCCCGACGGCTACATGCAGCAGCGTCGAGGCCACGATCGCCCCTCGCGGCAGTCTCGTCCTGTCTCGCGTCCGCTCGATCACCCGCCTTCTCCCTGCCGACAAACGATGCGGGCGGTCACCGCTCGATTTCCGGATCGGCAACCAGGCTTACGGCATCGATATCAGATTCCTTGAGCTTCCCGATCACCCAGAGTACGTGCCGGTAGGGCGCATCCCTGTCGCCCTTCACGTAGACTGTGGGCATTCCGCGGCGCTCCACCAGGGCCACGATTCCGGCCGCGAACTCCTCTCGAGTCAAGGGGTCGTCGTCCACGTAGATCTGGCCTTCCCGGTCGATCGTGATGACCAGACCTTCGCTCACCTGGAGGGGCGCCGAAGGAGCCTTCGGGACCGCTACCTCCACGCCTCCCTGTAGAATCGGCGCCGTAATCATGAAGATGACGAGCAGCGTGAAAGCAACGTCGACGAGGCTCGTCACGTTGATCTCCGCACGCACGGGCAAACCGCCCTCGGTGCCTCCGCCCAACCTGCCGCCGATCATACTCGCCCTTCCCTGGCCAGCGTTCCGATGAACTCGCTGGCGAAGCCCTCAAGCTCCCCGGTGAACAGCCCCAGCTTTGCCGCGTAGTGGTTGTACCCGATCACGGCCGGTATCGCCACGCCCAGCCCGACGACCGTCGTCACGAGCGCTTCGGCGATACCGGGCGCGACGGCGGCGATGTTGGCGGAACCCTGAGCGGTGATGCCGATGAACGAGTTCATGACGCCCACCACGGTGCCCATGAGCCCCAGCAGCGGGCTGACCGAGCCGATAATCGCCAGCCACGGCAGCCCGTGCGCCAGGTCGTCCCTTTCCTCGGCCAGCTCCTTCTCCAGCACCAGGCGCAGGGTGTCGAGCTGGGCCGACGACAGCCCGGGCGCGTTGCCGGCCTCCTCTCGTAGGGCGGCGGGCCGCAGCTCGGTGAAGAAGTTGACTCCACGTCGGAACACTCGACTGTATGGCGATTCTTCGAGGCGGGTCAGGATCTGGTAGACGTCGCGGAGCCCGGTGGCGACCTGTATCGACTCTACGAACAAGTCGCCGTAGCGCTTGACTCGGCGGAAGTCCGCCCACTTCCAGAAGATGAGCACCCACGACGCCAGCGAGAACGCAGCCAGCACGATCAGGATGATCCGGGTTACGGGCGTAGCCCCGATTACGAGGTCCCACGGGTTCGCGTAGGGCGCCTGGGCCTGCACTCGAATCAGCGAAATAAACGGGAACGCCACCGCCGCAGCCATCACCGCACGCCGGCGATGCTGGCGTACGTCCGTTCGAGGCCCTCGGCCAGCGTCCGCTCCGGCCGCCAGCCCAGGCCGTTCAGCTTTCCGGTGTCCAGGGCATTGCGCATCAGCTCCCCGGGACGGGCCTCTGACCGCACGACTTCGACGCTTCGGCCGCTCGTATCCATCAGGATCTCCGCCAGTTCGTTAACGCTCGTTTCCCTGCCCGTTCCAACGTTGAACGCCACGTCGTCGATGTCCCGTGGATCAGCCAGCGGCTGCTCCGACGCCAGCAGGTTCGCTCGGGCCACATCCCCCACATACACATAGTCTCGCGTCTGTTCCCCGTCGCCGAAAATCGTGATCGACTCACCCGCGTGAAGGAGGTCGCAGAAGATAGCCACGACGCCAGCTTCCCCGTGCGGATCCTGGCGCGGTCCGTAGACGTTGGAGTAGCGAAGCGAGATGGCCTCGAGCCCGTGCACCTTGCGGTAGAAGTAAAGGTAGTGCTCCCCGGTCATCTTGCTCACTCCGTATGGTGACAGCGGCTTCTTGGGGGCAGTCTCCGGGACTGGCAGGGTATCGGGCTCACCGTATACGACACCTCCCGAGGAGACGAACACGAAGCGACGCACATCTCCGGCGCGGGCTCCCTCGAGGAGGTTGAGAAGGCCGTGTATGTTGATCGACGCATCGTGCGTGGGACGGGCCACGGACACTCGTACATCGATCTGGGCGGCGTGATGGTTCACGATTTCGAACCCGCGGCCGGCGAGCAAGCTCCCGACATCCTCCGACCGAATGTCCATCTCGACGAGCTCCACGCCCTCCGGGACGTTCTCGCGCCGCCCGCTGCTCAGATCGTCGAGAGCGGTGACGGACCAGCCCGTATTCCTGTATGCCTCACACACATGCGATCCGATGAAGCCGGCACCGCCGGTCACCAGAACCTTACCTTTACTTGCACTCATTCTCGATCCAATCGCGTCGGTGAAGCCGGCCCTGACCGTACGTCCACAACTCTCCGATCGCGCGGCCGCGGGGATCTTATGCGCGCCCGACCGGCTCCGAAAGGAGTCCTCGATGCACGAAGCGCCCTGCCGAGACACGACAGGGCGCTGGACTGGTGGCCGCCGCCCGGAGTGAGAATCCCTGATCCTAGCCGGCCGCTCCGGTGGGCATCCGACGCACGCGACGCACGGGCGCGCCCGGCCGAGTGCCCGGATCTACGACCTCCACGATCCTGCCGGTGGCGGTCGTAGCGCTCACCCTGACCACCCTGACCGTGCACAGACGGTCCTCCACCAGGGCGCCGGCCGGATCGCGCTCATCCGACGAGAAGGCCGCGAATTCGTCACCCACCTGCACGCCCACGCCTGTACCCAGGTCGATGAAGACCGTGCCGCCCGGCTTGATCACGGTCTGCGGGACGACGAAGTCGACCAGCGTGCCGACCATTCCGCCGTCCACTTCGTTCGGGCGGGCGGCGGCGTCCAGGAGGTACTCCTCCGCCGGGATGACCGGGTCACCCACTCGATAATCGTGGAACAGGTCTACCACCGTAGCGCGGGCGCTGTCCCCCACGAGCCGAGTCACCTGTAGAAGGCCCATGGCCGACAGGACATATCCGTGCTCCCGAATCCGCCGCTCCCAGCGCACGGCCTGGAGGATGTCTCCCTTCTGCACCTGCAGGCCGTTGAGCCCTACCATGACCTGGTTGTTGAGCCTGACGGCAGGCGGAAGATCCAGATCC
>JBDGYE010000060.1:0-24409 GCA_039584255.1 Gemmatimonadota bacterium | reverse complement strand
ATCAGCCCGATCACGCTGGTGGCGCTGCTGTTCACGGTGGTCGTGATGTTCTCGCTCAAGGGCGAGTTGATCGTGCAACTCCCGTACGACGTGGTCCGCGTGGCGATACCGCTCGCTGTGTACTTCGTGGCCATGTTCGTCATCACGTTCGTCGGGGCCCGGCTTCTGCGCGGTGAGTATCCGGAGACGACCACTGTCGCCCTCACGGCCGCCAGCAACGACTTCGAACTCGCCATCGCCGTGGCCATCGCTGTGTTCGGCATCCAGTCGGAGCCGGCCTTCGCGACGGTGATCGGCCCACTCGTCGAGGTTCCGGTGCTGATCGGCCTCGTGCAGGTGTCGCTGTGGGCGAGGCGACGTTTCTTCCCGCATGCGGAACTTGTAGCCGCGGGCGCAGGATCCGGGAGCCCGGAGTGAGTCTTCGCGTCGAGATCCTGGTCACTTCGGATTGCCCCCACGCCGATGGCACCGAGAGGATGATTCGACGGATCGCCGACTTTTTGGCGCCCGGCGCCGAGATCGCGCGGACGGTGGTGGCCGACGCGGCCGCTGCGGAGCGGCTGGGGTTTCCGGGCTCGCCGACGATCCGGGTCGACGGCACCGACCTCGAAGGTCTCGACGTCGGACCGGCCGCTTTCGCGTGCCGCAGGTACGGTGACGGTGACGGCGTGCCGCCGGAGTGGCTGATCGAGACCGGATTCCTGCGGGCCGTTGCGCCCCGGCACGTGCTGTTTCTCTGCGTCGCCAACTCCGCCCGCAGCCAGATGGCCGAGGGCATCGCCCGGAGCCTGGCAGGGGCATCGGTGACCATCTCGTCCGCCGGGTCGGCGCCGTCCGGGATCAACCCGTATGCCGTGCGCGCCCTTGAGGAGATCGGGATAGACGCTTCGACACAGGTCTCGAAGGGCGTGGACAGCATCCGTGAGCTCAACGGCCCCGCGGTGGACGCCGTGATCACGCTGTGCGCCGAGGAGGTGTGTCCGGCCTGGCTGGGCGACGCGCTCCGTGTACATTGGCCTCTTCCCGACCCGGCTTCGGCGACAGGCTCGGACGAAGAGATCCTGGATTCATTTCGGAGCGTGCGGGACGAAATAGGCCGACGGCTCGCAGCCACTTTCGCGGAGTGACGTGATGGAGACCATCGAAATCCGGATCGAGGGCATGAGCTGCGAGCACTGCGCGGCACGCGTGCAGAAGGCGCTTGCTGCATTGAAGGGCGTGCGCGAGGCCACCGTCGAGCTCGAGGCGGGCTCGGCGGTAATCACTGGCGACGGCATCGACGCCGATGCGGTGGTGGCGGCAGTTGACGAGGCCGGATACTCGGCGATGGTGGTCTGAGCCCCGGCGTTCGCTACAGATACTTCCTGACCCAGGCCGCCAGGACCTCGCCTACGTACCTGGAGTCGGAGGGGTCTGTGAGCAGGTGATCCGCCGTGTCCAGCGAGATGAAGCTCTTGGGGTGGCGCGCCGCCTTGAAGATCGACGCTGCGTTCTCGATTCCGACGATCGCATCGATCGGCGAGTGGAAGATGAGCAGTGCCCGCCGAAGCTCCCGAATCGTCTCGGCCTGCCGTGTCTCCTCCAGATCGTCGAGGAACTTCTTCCGAATCCGGAAGCTCCGTCCGGCGAGCACGACCTCCGCCTCCCCCTCCCTCTCGATCTCCTCGATCGAGCTGGCCAGCAGGTGCGTCACATGCTTCGGATCAGCCGGGGCGCCGATGGTCGCCACGGCCTTGGCCGACTGCACTTGCGCCGCCGCCTGAAGCACCGCGGCTCCACCGAGCGAATGGCCGATCAGGATCCGCGGCGGCTCGTACGCGCCCTCCAGGAACCGCGCCGCGGCCACCAGGTCCTCCACGTTCGAGGCGAAGCTCGTGTCCGCGAAGTCTCCCTCGCTCTCTCCGAGTCCGGTGAAGTCGAACCGCAGCACACCGATTCCCTCCTGGTTGAGAGCGGCCCCGATGTTCACCACCGCCTTGAGGTCCTTGGAGCACGTGAAGCAGTGGGCGAAGACGGCACAACCAGACATCGGACCGTGGTCGGGGGAATCGAGCCGCGCCATCAGCCGCTCGCCGGTTGAGCCTTCGAACTCGAGCTTCGTCGAGGCCATTAGCCCCTCCCCTCAGAGTTGGCCACGGTGGGCGGCTGCGCGGCGGGCATGGGGCTTTCCTGCGTGTCTCCCTCAGTCCGCCACCACCGGAAGAACAGGATGGTGATGGCCGTCCACAGGATGGCACCGCCTCCCACCTTCATCAGGAGCCCTGCGATCTGCTGGTCCTGCCTGGCGCTGATTCCCGTCGCCCGCGGAGCCAGCTCGTAGATGCCGTAGAACGGAAGCTCGCCGAACGTGAGAAAGGCATACGGCATGGTGTTGAGAACGGTGGCCAGGAAGAGATAGCCCATCTTGAGCCCGTAACCGAACCGGGGGCGCTGCGGGACCGGGGCGATGACCGGCCACCAGAAGACAGTCCCAGCCACGAGCCACAGCATGTCGATCAGGAACGAGCCCCCCTGGGTGCGCATCAGGCTGTCCACCACTGAGGGCAGGTGCGTCCAGGCCAGGATCAGGTTGAAGATGGCCAGGGCGGCCAGCGGGTGCGTGATGATCCGGAGCGCCCGGACGACTCGGCGCCGTCCGGAGAGACGACCGTATGCCTGGTTGGGAATCCCCAGAAGGAGCAGGGCCGGGGCAACGAGCGCGATGAGCAGGTACTGGAGCATGTGGACGGAGGCCAGGTACCCGGCCCCCAGAGGACCCAGCGGCCAGTCCAGGGCCAGCCACAGAGTGCACAACCCCGCGGCGAAGGCCATGGCGCGGCAGCGGCGTCTCCTCCGGCCGGCCGGTGCGGGAGGCCGCTGCAGACCCCGAAGCATGCGGACGTAGGCCGCGGCGATCGCCAGCACGATCAGCCACACCCCTGGGTACGGCTGCCAGGCCCACGACCAGGCCGTGTTTTGGGCCGAGCACCACCATTGGAAGCCGCTCACCGCAGCTCCGCGAGCTTGGGCAGGTCATGCCTCCAGTCGGCCTGGCGCGTCCCGAAGGGATAGATGACGCGGATCGAGCCGTCCGGCGGGAAGGCGAGGACCTGCGAGGCGTGCCCCACCAAGTAGCTCTCGGGCCCGGTATCCTCACGGATCGAGGGCGGCATGCCGATGGCGACCATGATGCTGTCGACCTGCTCCGCCGTGCCCCTGAGGCCCACGAACGCGGGATCGAAGTTGTCGAGCCAGCCGCGGAGGCGTTCCGGTGTGTCCCGCTCGGGATCGGTCGTGACGAGCACGACCTTGATCCGGCGCTGCAGCTCGACGGGCAGGTCACGCTTCACGGCACCGATGTTCGCCATGTGAACGGGGCAAATGTCCGGGCAGTGTGTGTATCCGAAGAACAGAAGCGAGACGAAGCCCTCGGTCTCCGCCCGATAATCGAAGAGCTCTCCCTCGGTGTCGGTCAGCGTGAAGTCGGGGCGAGGCGGGGGATCCTCCATCAGGATTCCTCGGAAGCCGGTCCGGCGGACACGCTCCTCGGCCTCCGTGCGATCGGCCGACTCGATCTGACAGCCGCTCATCCAGGTTACAGCCAGCGCCGCCACGGCGCCGATCAGCGGCAGCGCGCGGGAGAGACCGAGTGAGCGCCGCTCGTGGCTCGGAGGGGTATCTGCACGTATCGCCTGTAGCTTCATCGGGCACCTGCGAGGGCTGAATACGTCGTGCGCATCGAGTTCCACACATCGTCTCGCGGCGGAGGGGCGTTCGCAAGCGGCAGCGGGGGGCGGGTGGCCAGAATGGACCGATCCGTCTTATTTTGGGGTTACAGAACGATACGTGGTGATTTGCGGCATATTGCGGCCACGATAAACAACCCGCTAAAAAGCCCAGGCTCGGCGCTGCTGGCGGCGGGCCGTTTTTCTTGGAGGTGGCATGGAGCAGACCGTGCGGTGGGAGCTCCTTCGAGGCGCACTGGAGGAGCGGATCCTGATCCTCGACGGGGCCATGGGTACGATGGTCCAGACGTACGGCCTCGAAGAGGAGGACTTCCGCGGCGAGCGCCTTCGCGCTCACCCGCTTCCGCTCAGGGGTAATAACGACGTCCTGTGCCTCACGCGGCCCGACGTGGTGCGGGAGATCCACCGGGCCTACCTGGAGGCCGGCGCGGATCTGGTCGAGACCAACACCTTCAACGCCAACCGCATCTCGCAGGCGGACTACGGCTGCGAAGACCTCGTGTACGAGATGAACCGCGAGGCGGCACGGCTCGCGAGGGAGACGGCCGACGAGATCGAGGCGATCGATCCGGCCCGGCCTCGCTTCGTGGTGGGCAGCCTCGGCCCGACGAACCGAACGGCCTCCCTCTCTCCCGACGTCTCCGACCCGGGCTTCCGCGCCGTCGCATTCGACGAACTAGCCACCGCATACGAAGAGCAGGCGCGGGGACTCCTCGACGGCGGTGCCGACCTGCTGCTGGTCGAGACCGTTTTCGACACGCTCAACGCCAGGGCCGCACTGTTCGCCCTGCGTGGCCTGATCGATGCGAGCGGGATCGAGGTACCGCTCATGGTGTCCGGCACGATCACGGACGCCAGCGGGCGCACCCTGTCCGGTCAGACGGCGGAAGCCTTCTACAACTCCGTGCGGCACGCGGGACTGTTCAGCGTCGGACTAAACTGCGCGCTGGGGGCGCGCGAGCTCCGGGCGCACATCGAGGAGATCAGCCGGGTGGCGGAAATGCCGGTAAGCTGCTACCCGAACGCCGGCCTGCCGAACGAGTTCGGAGGCTACGATCAGACGCCGCAAGAGTTCGCATCGATCCTTGGCGAGTTTGCCGGTAGTGGCTTTCTCAACATCGCCGGAGGGTGCTGCGGCACGAGGCCCGACCACATCCGGGAGCTCAGCGAGGCGGTCGCCGGTCTCGCTCCGAGGCAGGCGCCAGACATCCCCGTCCGCTGCAGGCTCAGCGGCCTGGAGCCCCTGACCATTGGGCCGGACTCCCTGTTCGCCAACGTCGGTGAGCGCACCAACGTCACGGGATCGGCCCGGTTCCGGAGCCTCATCGGCGAGGGCGACTACGAAACGGCGTTGCAGGTAGCCCGTCAGCAGGTGGAGAGCGGAGCCCAGCTCGTTGACGTCAACATGGACGAGGGCCTGCTGGACTCGGTGGACGCGATGCGCACGTTCCTGAACCTCGTGGCGGCGGAGCCGGCGATCGCCCGGGTGCCCATCGTCATCGACTCCTCGCGCTGGGAGGTGATCGAGGCAGGGCTCAAGTGCGTCCAGGGCAAGGGCATCGTAAACTCGATCAGCCTCAAGGACGGCGAGGAGGCATTCAAGGAAAAGGCGCGCCTCGTGCTCCGCTACGGGGCCGCGGTCATCGTCATGGCGTTCGACGAGCGCGGGCAGGCCGACACCTATGAGCGCAAGGTCGATATCTGCGCGCGAGCCTACCGAATCCTGACGCGCGAGGTCGGCTTCCCGGCCGAGGACGTCATCTTCGACCCCAACATCTTCGCGGTGGGAACGGGGATTCCCGAGCACGATCACTACGCGATCGCCTACCTCGAGGCCTGCCGGACACTTAAGGAGACGCTGCCTCACGCGCTCGTGAGCGGCGGCGTGAGCAACCTCTCTTTCGCCTTCCGAGGCAGCGACGCCGTTCGCGAGGCCATGCACTCGGTCTTCCTGTACCACGCCATTCAGGCCGGGATGGACATGGGAATCGTCAACGCGGGTGCACTTCCCGTCTACGACGAGATCCCGGCGGAGATCAAGGAGGCAGCCGAGGACCTGATCTTCGCGAGAAGCCCGGAGGCGACGGATCGACTCACCGACCTCGCCCAGCGGTTCAGCGGCCGCTCCGCGGCGCGCGAGCAGGACCTTTCGTGGCGGCAGGGGACCGTCGAGGAGCGCCTCGTTCACTCGCTGGTTCAGGGGGTGGCCGACTGGATCGAGCAGGACGTCGAGGAGGCTCGCCAGGCGCGGGAGAGGTCGATCGAGGTCATCGAGGGCCCGCTCATGGAAGGGATGAACGTGGTGGGCGACCTGTTCGGATCCGGCAGGATGTTCCTTCCGCAGGTCGTGAAGAGCGCCCGGGTGATGAAGAAGGCGGTCGCCCGCCTCGTACCATACCTCGAGGCCGAGACGGAGCCTGGCGGCTCGGTCCTGAAGGGAAAGATCGTCCTGGCGACGGTTAAGGGGGACGTCCACGACATCGGCAAAAGCATCGTGGGCGTCGTTCTCCAGTGCAACGGATACGAGGTCATCGACCTCGGCGTAATGGTCCCGGCGGAGAAGATCCTCGCCGTCGCGCGGAAGGAGTCTGCAGACTTCATCGGCCTGAGCGGCCTGATCACTCCGTCGCTCGACGAGATGGTGCACGTGGCGGCCGAGCTCGAGCGCGAGGGTTTCGAGATTCCGCTGCTGATCGGCGGGGCCACGACGTCGAAGAGGCACACGGCGGTCAGGATCGAGGAGCGCTATTCGGCGCCCACTGTGCACGTCCTCGACGCATCGCGAAGCGTCGGCGTGCTCGGCCGGCTGATGAGCCCCGAGGCCAGAAAGCCGTTCGCCGCGGAGTTAAGGGACGAGTACGCTCAGCTCCGCCGCGAGCACGCTTCCCGGCAGGAGGGGAGGCAGCTGCTGACTCTTGGAGAAGCCCGGGCGAGGGCTCTCCACACGGCGTGGACGGAGTACGAGCCTCCGGAGCCCCGTCAACCAGGCATCCACGTCCTCGAGGACCAGTCACTTGAGGAGCTGGCCGGTTACATCGACTGGACCCCGTTCTTTGGGGCGTGGGAGCTCGCGGGGCGGTATCCGGCTATCCTGGACGATCCGCGAGTCGGCGAGCAGGCCCGGTCCCTTCACGCGGACGCTCTGGCCCTGCTGGATGAGATCGTTTCCCAGCGGCGGCTGAGGGCCAGCGCCGTGCTGGGCCTCTTTCCCGCTGCCGCGACGGGCGACGACATCGAGGTATACGACGACCCGGGCGGCGGACGGAGGCTGGCCATCGTTCCGAGCCTTCGGCAGCAACTCCGGAAGGGCGACGGGCGCCCGAACCTGGCGATGGCGGACTTCGTGGCTCCCGTGGGCTCGGAGCGTGCCGACTGGCTCGGAGCCTTCGTGGTCACTACGGGTCACGGGCTCGAGGAGCTGTGCGGCGAGCTCGAGGCCCAGCAGGATGACTACCGCAGCATTATGGCCAAGGCTCTCTCCGACCGGCTCGCCGAGGCGCTCGCCGAGCTGCTGCATGAGAGAGTGCGGAAGCAGTACTGGGGCTACGCCCCCGAAGAGGACCTCGACAACGAGGGACGGATTCGGGAGGAGTACCGGGGAATAAGACCCGCTCCGGGCTATCCGGCCTGTCCCGATCACTCCGTGAAGCGGATCCTCTTCCAGCTTCTCGACGCTGAGCGTCACACGGGGGTGCGGCTCACCGAGACCTACTACGCCGCCCGAGCCGGCATGGACGTAGGTGAGGCGGAGCGCTGGCTGGCTCCCAACCTCGGCTACGAGCGGGAGGAAAGGACATGACCGCGGACAGGGAAGGCGAGATCCGCCGAGCCGGCGGTACCCTGAAGGAGCGGCTCGAGGACGGGCATGTTCACGTCATGGACGGCGCCATGGGCACGATGCTTTACAGCCGGGGCGTGTTCGTGAACGTTTGCTACGACGAGCTCAACGTCACCCGGCCCGAGCTGGTTCGGGGAGTCCACGAGGCCTACGTGCGCGCGGGGGCCGAGATCCTCGAGACCAACACCTACGGCAGCAACCCCGTTAAGCTCTCCAGCCACGGGCTCGAGGAGCGGACCGAGGAGCTGAATCGGGCGGCGGCGGTGCTGGCGCGGCAAGCGGCCGGAAACCGAGCGCAGGTGCTCGGCGCGATCGGCCCGTTGGGCATTCGGATCGAGCCCTGGGGGCCCACTTCCCGGGAGGAGGCTTCCGGTTTCTTCTCCCGGCAGGCGCAGGGCCTGCTCGAGGGAGGCGTGGACGGGTTCGTGCTCGAGACCTTCTCGGACCTGGACGAGCTCGAGGCGGCGTTCCGGGCGGTGCGCGGACTGGCGGACCTGCCTGTGTTCACGCAGATGAGCTTCGGGCCGGACGGGACCACCTCGTACGGGACTTCCGTTGAGGCGTTCGCGGAAAGGATGGGGATACTGGGTGCCGACGCCGTCGGGCTCAACTGTGCGGTGGGGCCCGCCGCCATGCTCGAGACGATCGAGCGGCTTGTGTCGGTCACCAACCGGCCGATCTCGGCCCTCCCCAACGCCGGCCTGCCCCGCTCGGTGGGCGGGCGGGTCATGTACCTGTCGAGTCCGGAGTACATGGGCCGGTATGCCAGCCGCATGATCGACGCGGGCGTGACCTTCTTGGGCGGCTGCTGCGGAACCACCCCGGCGCACATCCGGCAGATCCGGAGCCAGGTGAAGGACATGGCGCCGCTTGTTCTTGCGGGGCCCGTCGCGACGGCGGGTGCCCCTGAAGCCGGGAGTCACGAGCCGGAGCCGCTGGCGAAGCGCTCGGGTCTCGGAGGGAAGCTCTCGCGGGGCGAGTTCCTCGTCACGGCCGAGATCCTCCCTCCGCGTGGCTGGGAGCCGGACGGCATGCTGGACGACTGCCGGTCGCTCCGGGATGCCGGAGTCGACGCCGTGCACGTGCTCGACACGCCGCGCGCGAAGAGCCGCATGGGAGTCGTATCGGCGGCCGTTCTGATCGAGCGCGAGGTAGGGGTGGAGACCGTTTTCCACTACACCTGTCGGGACCGGAACATGCTGGGGATGCAGAGCGACCTGCTGGGAGCGGCTGCGGCAGGTTTGCGGAACGTGCTGGCAGTCACCGGCGACCCTCCCGTTGCGGGCGCCTATCCCGACTCCACAGCCATATTCGACATCGACAGCATTGGTCTCACGAACCTGATCCAGAGGCTGAACTGCGGCCTCGATCCGGGTGGCAGCTCGATCGGGCGGCCCACCGAATTCGTTATCGGCGTCGCGCTCAACCAGGGAGGCGATGATCTCGAGTCGGAGCTCCACCGCTTCTTCTGGAAGGTGGACGCGGGAGCCGACTTCGCGGTGACCCAGCCCGTGTTCGACCCGGAGCGGCTCGAAAGGCTGCTCGGGGAGCTGGATGAGCGTGGCCTCCGGATTCCCGTCCTCGCCGGACTGTGGCCGCTGGTGTCTCTGCGGAGCGCGGAGTTCCTGGCCAACGAGATGCCGGGAGTCGTAGTGCCGGAGCCTGTGCTGGAGCGGATGCGGCAGGCACAGGAACACGGACCGGAGGCGGCACAGGCCGAGGGAGTGAAGATCGCGCTGGAGATCTTCGAGACGATCCGCGGGCGTGTGGATGGCGTCCAGGTGAACGTGCCCCGGCGCGGCCGCGCCTCGACTCTCGAGGTGCTGACGGCGGTCAGGCCGGCTCTCGGATAGCCTCCGGATCAGCTCGCGACCGCGTCCAGGAGCTCGCCGTACAGGCGATCGATCCCGCTCAGTCCGAGGTTGCTGACGTAGACCTTCTCGGCACCCAGCTCGCGCAGGGCCCGGATCGTCCGCGCGCAGACCTCGACCGGTGACACTCCCTGCCCGAACTCCCTCGTCAGATCGTCCGCCGGTACCGGGAAGAAACGCGAAAGAGTATCCAGCGTCTTGGGCCGGGCGCTCCGGTAATAGAAGACCCCGAACACTGCCGGTGCCGGGACTTCCCGACGGCCGACCTCGGTCAGAAAGCGCTCCACGGACTCGAGGCGGTGGTGGGAGACGATCTGCGTCAGATAGAAATCCGCCTCATACTCCGGCTCAGCCAGCAAATCGGCCTGCCCGGATGGGTCGCGGTGAGGGTTGGCCCAACCGCCGAGTCGGAGAGAGGGAACGCGGCCGCGGATCGAGCGACGGAGCTCTGAGGCATGCGGTACGCAGCGCGGAGGACCGACGTCCCGGTCGCCTCCAAGCACCGTGATCGCCTCGAAGCCGCTCGTCGCAGCCCGGCTGGCGTACAGGTGGCAGTATTCGAGGCTGTGCTTTGCGGTCAGGAACGGTACGACGCCGCGCTTGTCCACCTTCTGCGGCAGATTCGCCGACAGGTGACGCAGGTTCTCCTCCTCCGGCTGGCCAACCGCGTTGTCGGTCAGGAAGATGATCGTGTCCCGCCTCGCCAGCCTTCCCATGGCCTGGTACATGTCGATCCAGACGTCGATGCTCTCGAGCCGGGAGATTCCCGTCCTGGGAGGCCGAAGTTCGACTCCAATCAGCGGGCGGTCGCCGGCGAGCCTCTCCATCGCTCCGCCGAGGCGCCGTTCAGCCACTCGTCCCTTCCTCCTGGAGCAGCTGAAGGAAGGCGGTGACCACCTCGGGATCGAAGTGTCCCCCCGCCTCTCGGGCCAGGTAGGCCAGGACTTCTTCCTCCGGCCACGCGTCGCGGTAAGGACGATCGGAGAGGAGGGCGTCCCAGACATCCACTACCGCGAACACGCGGGCCGAGAGGGGGATCTCCTGGCCGGAGAGTTCCCGGGGATAGCCCGAGCCGTCCCAGCGCTCGTGGTGGCAGTAGGGAATCTCAAGGGCGGGGCGGAGAAACGGAATGTCCGACAACATCCGCCGGGCGTACTCCGGGTGCCGCTTCATCGTTCCCCACTCCTCGCCGGACAGTGGCCCCGGTTTGCAGAGAACGGTGTCGGAGATGCCGATCTTGCCGATATCGTGGAGAAGCGCCCCCCGGCGAAGGTGGACCAGATCCTTCTCCGGGATTCCTAGCTTGCGGCCGAGCTCGACCGTGAAGCGTGTAACGCGCTGGGTGTGCCCCTCCGTCTCGTGGTCCCTGAGATCGAGAGCCCGGACCCAGCGCTCGAGGGCCATGTCGTGGGCTTCCTCCCCGCGGCCCTCGGACAAGTCGAAGGTCCCCTCGGCATCTAGCGACCACAGGACGAGGGGAGCCTGTGTGACTACCCAGCGCAGCTTCCGCTCACGGTCTTCGAACTCGTCCGCGCTGGCGGAGGCAGCGCGGATCGCCCCCCGGTAGTCCGCGATCATCCGTCCAATGAAGACCACCGCGGCGAGCATGCCAACGCTTACGAGCAGGCTCGGAAGCTCGGTCAGGGCGCCGGGAGGAAAGGCGGTCCAGTGCTCCCGTTCGGTCGCCAGCGTGAGCGCCTGACGCAGCGCCATCAGTGCCAGCACAGCCGACAGGAGGCCGAGTCGCCAGTCGCGGAAGCGCCTCAGGAGGACCAGCGACCAGACCAGGCCAGCGATCCGCAGCCCGATGGAAACCAGAACGACGACGAGGCTCATTCGGGACCTGTCGGGTTAGTTCCTGCGTTTCATCGGCGGCGCCCCGGAGGGTGGGCCGACCGAGGGGCTCCGATCTATGTTAAGCCGGTGCGTGTCCGGTCGCTGGAGCGGGGCAGACCGGTCCGCCGGACCTCAGAGGTACGGGTCAACTATCTGGACCCGCGACTGGGAACGCAAGGCAGCGGAGGAGGAGGTACGGCTCGCGAGCGGAACGGCCTACCTCGGATCGCCGTGAGCTACCGACACCGAACGGGAGGACGGCATGGCGGATGAGAGAAGGACCGCTTTCCAGGATTTCACCCTCAGTGCGCTTCGAATCGTGGTGGGGATACTGCTGTTCACCCACGGCGCGCAGAAGCTTTTGGGCTGGTTCGGCGGGTCCGGCCCCGACGGCGAGCCCGCGGAGCTGATGACCCGCTTCGGAATCGCCGGACTCCTCGAGACGATCGGCGGCGGACTGCTCGTCGTCGGCCTGTTCACCCGCCAGGTGGCGTTCGTGCTGTCGGGCCAGTTGGCCGTCGCCTACTTCTGGATTCACGTCTCGAACGCGGGGCCGTGGTGGTGGGAAAACGCCGGCGAGCTGGCGATGCTGTACGCCTGGGTGCTCCTACTGTTCGTGGCGTGGGGTGGAGGCTCGCTCAGTCTGGACGCGAAGCGAGCTCGCGAGTAGCGGCCGAGGTCCACTCGCGCAGTATCGCCCGGTCGCCGCCTGACAGGCGTGCCTCCGGGTGCAGCCACAGGTACGAGCCGAGTGGCATCTCGTCCTCCTCTACCTCGTCCCACAGCTCCTCGATCTTCTCGTCGCGCTCCTCGGAGTCGTAGCTCGCCCAATCGGAGAAGTCTTCATGCCCCTGCCGCTTCCGCCCTTTCGCGAATCTGCCTCTTCAGACGGGACAGGATCGCATCCATTCCCCGCAGTCGCAGTGACGAGACGACTTCGGCCAGACCCATCTGGGCATAGAAGCCGGCCGGAACTGCCAGCACCTCCTCGTAATGGAGGCCATCGAGACCCTCGCGGAGGATGCCAGCGAAGCCCCGTACGGTTGGCGTCTCGGGCGGACAGTCGAAGTGCAGACGAACGTGACCGTCCCCGTCCACATCAGTTGCCAGAAAGAACGGGGTCTGACACTCGTGCACCTGCTCCAGCAGATCCCGGTTGCCGGCCAGCTCCGGGGGTAGCGGCGGGACGCGCCGCGCATAGCCGAGAAGCGCCTGCGTTCTGAGCTCACGCGGAGCGGCCGAAAATTGGGTTACGATATTCTGGAGCTTCTCGGGCAGAGCCATGCCGCGTTCCGTTCTCGCGAGGACGCGTGCCTCGGCCTTGCGCTCGTCCGGCCGGTAGTCGCGCTCGAATCGGTTTTAGCCCGGGCGAAACTACCGTCACGGACCGTTTGTTATGATGTTAGGGTGTGATAGGTCCTGCAACGTGGGCCGGCGGGGCGGCCACGTGTGGCGTCGGCCGACGGTCGTCCCCCGGGCAGGCTGCGAGAATCCAGCTACAGTCCTGAGAAAGGTGGTCTCGATGTCCGCAGAGTTCGATCCCTCTCCCAAGTTCCAGGCGTACTCGAACGGCGCCAAGCTGGTGTCCACCGAGTGGGTGGCGGCGCATCTCGAGGATCCGGCGGTGGTGATTGTCGAGTCGGATGAGGACGTGCTGCTGTACGAGACCGGGCACATACCCGGCTCGGTCAAAGTCGACTGGCAAATGGATCTCAACGACGCCCTGATTCGAGACTACCTGACCGCGGAGAAGTTCGCGGAGCTGTTGTCCGAGAAGGGCATCTCGAGGGACCACACGGTCGTCTTCTACGGCGACAACTTCAACTGGTGGGCGGCGTATGCGCTGTGGGTATTCACGCTGTTCGGGCATCCGGACACCCGCCTCATGGACGGCGGGAGGCAGAAGTGGGTGGAAGAGGGCCGTCCCATGACGACCGATGTCACAACGAGGTCGCGTGCCGAATATCCTGTTGTGGAGAGAAACGACGCACCGGTACGCGCGTTCCGGGATGCGGTCCTCGCACACGCCGGCGCCGGCGGAAAGCTGATCGACGTGCGGTCGCCGCAGGAGTACAACGGTGAGCTGCTCCACATGCCTGACTATCCTCAGGAAGGAGCGCTTCGCGGCGGCCACATTCCCGGCGCCCACAGCGTGCCGTGGAAGCGCGCGGCCAACGACGACGGTACGTTTAGGACCGTCGACGAGCTGGAGTCCATATACCGGGACGAGGTGGGGCTCTCGAGCGGTAGCGATGTCATCGCCTACTGCCGGATCGGTGAGCGCTCGAGCCACACCTGGTTCGTGCTCACGCACCTGCTCGGGTTCGCCAACGTGAGGAACTACGACGGGTCCTGGACGGAGTGGGGCAACCTGGTAGGGGCGCCGATCGAGAAGTAGAAGGCGGAGGGGCGCGCCGGCGGGCGCCCTGGCCGCAAACCCGAGAGGCTCAAGCATGAAGACCGTCGGTCTCCTGGGCGGCATGAGCTGGGAGTCGACCGTTCCGTACTACCGGACGATCAACCGGGTCGTCGGCAAGCGCCTGGGTGGCCTGCACTCGGCCCGGATCGTCCTCTACAGCGTCGACTTCCAGCCCATCGAGACGCTTCAGCACGCCGGCGACTGGGATGCGGCAGCGCACATCCTGGTCGACGCGGCCCGGCGGCTCGAGGCGGCCGGAGCGGACTTCCTGGTCCTCTGCACCAACACCATGCACCGCGTCGCTCCCCAGCTCGAGGCGGCAATCGGCATTCCCCTGCTCCATGTGGCGGACGCCGCTGCGGAGGCCATCCGGGCGCGGCACATCCGGACGGTGGGACTGCTCGGCACCCGTTTCACGATGGAGGAGGAGTTCTATCGCGGCCGGCTCGAGTTGCTCCACGGGCTGGCCGTCCTAGTTCCGGACACTGCCGACCGCCAGGAAGTGCACCGCGTCATCTACGACGAGCTCTGCCGGGGCGAGGTTCGTGACGAATCGCGCGAACGGCTCGTGGGAATCATCGAGGAGCTCGCGGCCGGGGGAGCGGAAGGCGTGATCCTGGGTTGTACGGAGATCGGCCTCCTCGTCGGCCCGGAAGATTCACCGGTACCCGTATTCGATACGGCGGAGATCCATGCCGTGCGCGCCGCCGAGTGGGCCTTGGCCGAGGAGGCCGACCGCTAACGAGCCGGTGGCGCCGACACCGCACGCCTCCCCACCACGAGGCTGTACAGACCCGCTCCTGCGAGTGCTCCCCACAGGGGTCCGAGCTGCGTCAGAGCCGGAGGGCCATTCACGACGACCGCCGTCCACAGGACGAGCAGGCCCAGCCCCTGCGCGGCCCGGACTCGGGTCGGATCGAGAAGCTCGCCACCCACATCCGACACGCTGTCCAGTCGGCCGGACCGGTGGATCACGAGAAGGAACAGGGCGGTTGCCGTCATCGCCCCCGTCTCGGAAGCGGACAGAGAGGTCCCGGGAGCTCCCACATCCGAAAAGCCCACGTACAGGCCGGTCACCAGAGCCGCTACGGCAGCCAGGAACTGGTGGGCCCGGTGTCGCGGCCGCAGCAGCCCGTCGAGCAGGAAGGCCAGTGCCGTCACAGCGCCGAGGACCCACGCCCCGCGGTACAGGGCTGCGGCCGCGAGGCCCAGGATCAGAATCGAGTCGGCAGGGCGTGCGGCCGGACCGACCGTCCGATTCACGATTCTGAGGAGCACGAGCACGAGGACCAGCAGCAGAATCCCCGGGCGGCCCATCGCGTAGGCCGCAAGCAGCGACAGGGCGGCGCCGACGAAGGCGGATCTGTCGTGGTCAGGGTCGAGCTCCCTTCCCAGAGCCCAGCCGAGGAAGACCGCAAGGGCCCTGACCAGGCCGGCCCCCACGCTCGGCAGGAGCGGACGACCGGCCAGCAGGCTGGCCCCCAGCGATCCCAGGAAGACCAGAAGAGTGGCCCAGATGACCGCCCGGTTGGTGGGATAGGCCGGGTCCACGGACCGCCCGATCGAGGTGAACCGGTGGGCATTCATCCTCAACCGAAGGCACCCCCGCGCTCCAGGAGAATCCTCTTCAGACCGCCGGCGCGGGCTCCAATCCTCCGGCCGGCACGGCCTCCGCGGCCGGTGCCGTCTCTCCTCCGTAGGGGATGCGGAAAAAGATCGTGTACAGCACCGGCACGACCAGCAGCGTCAGCACGGTCGCTACCGCCAGCCCGGCCATGATCGTCACCGCCATCGCGACGAAGAACGCGTCCTGGAGCAGCGGAATCATGCCGAGAATGGTGGTCGCCGCCGCCATCATGACGGGCCGCATGCGGCTGACGCCCGAATCCACCACTGCCACGAAGCGGTTCTTGCCCGTCCCGATCTGCCGGTTGATTTCCTCGATCAGCACGATCGAGTTCTTGATCAGCATTCCGGCGAGGCTGAGGAAGCCGAGCAGCGCCATGAACCCGAACGGCTGCCTGGTGATCAGCAGTCCCCAGGTGACGCCGATCAGCGCCAGCGGGACGGTGAGAAAGATGATGAGCGGAGTGCGGATCGCGTTGAACAGGAAGATGACGATGAGGACCATCAGCCCGAAGAAGATCGGGATCGTCGTAGCCAGGGCCGCCTGCGCCCGCGCCGAGTCCTCGGCCTCGCCCCCCCAGGCGATGAAGTAGCCCGGCCGGTCCAGGAGCGGGATCTGGTCGAGCTCCTGGATCTTGATGGTGCTCGCGTTGTGGCCGGCGAAACTCTGCTCCACCGAATCGTACTGACGCCCGAAGTATGCCCCCAGGTCCACGCCCAGCTCCCTCTCCACCCTCGGCTTGACACGCGCCAGGAGCTCGCTCGGTAGCTCGCCCAGGGGATCACAGTGGATCCGTACAGTGGAGATCCGGTTGAACCGGAATCGATTGGCGTCTTCGTACTCGGTGCTGAACCCGGTGAGCACCTGTCGCACCGGGATGTTCTGACCGGCCGCTGGGCTCCAGATCTGCAGGTCACGGATGTTGTCGACGTCGAGCCGCTCGTACTCGGGTGCCCGTGCCACGATGGGAAGAAGCTCGTCGCGCTCCCGGTACACGCCGGTCTGCTTCCCGGCGAAGGAGGCCTGCAGCTGATCGGCCAGCATCGGGCGGGTGATTCCCAGCTGGCGCGCCTGTGCCTCCGCCAGGACCGGACGCACGACCTTCACCATCTCACGCCACTCGTCCCGGATCGCCTTCGCTCCCTCCTGTCGCATGATCTCACGCACCTGGGCGCTGAGCCGGCGAAGCTCGGCACCGTCCGTCCCGCTTATGCGAAGCTGGATCTTCCCGCCCTCGCCGGGGCCGAGCAGAAACGTCCGCACGTTCACGATCGCCTCGGGGAGGATTCCCTCCAGGCCCCCCTGGACCCCGTCGATCATCCCGGCGATGAGCCGGCTGTCCGTGACATCGGCAAACAGGACCCCGTACGACGAGCCACCCGAGTTTGGTGTGTACGTGAGCAGGAAGCGGAGGTCTCCTCCGCCGATCGCCGTCGACACGTGCGTGACCTCCGGCAGACCCAGCAGGTATTCCTCGGCCTCGGCCAGGGCCGCTTCGGTGTCGCGGATGTGGGTGTCCTGCGGCAGCCATAACTCGACGAAGAACTGCGGGCGGGTGGAGTTGGGGAAGAACATCTGGCTCACGTAGCCGAACCCCCAGAGCGAGACCACGAAGATCCCCACCACGGTCGCGACCGTGAGCCACCTGCGCCGGATGCAGAACGTCAGCATCCGCTTGTAGCCCTGAAAGACCTTCCCGGCGTAAGGGTCGTCGGACCTGCCCTCCTTCTTCGGCTTCACCTTGAGAAAGAGCTTACCGAACAGGGGAGTGGTGGTCACGGCCGTCGCCCAGCTCAGCATGAGCGAGATGAGGATCACCGTGAACAGCGAACGGCAGAACTCGCCGGTGGCGTCGTCGGAGGTTCCGATGGATGCGAAGGCCAGCACCGCGACGACCGTGGCGCCCAGGAGCGGCATGGCGTTCTGCTGCACCACCTCGCTCGCGGCCTTGACTCGGTCCATGCCCGCCTCGATCCGCACCTGCATGCCGTCGATCACGACGATCGCGTTGTCCACGAGCATGCCCAGGGCGATGATCAGGGCGCCGAGGGAGATGCGCTCCAGCATCACCCCCCATGTGCTCATGAAGATGAAGGTGCCCGAGATGGTGATCAGGAGAATCGCCCCGATGATGAGGCCGCTCCGCAGCCCCATGAAGATCATCAGCACGACGAGGACGATGGCGACGGCCTGGAGCAGACTGACGACGAAACCGTTGATGGCCGCCGTCACGGCATCGGATTGCCAGGAAATGGCTTGCAGCTCCATCCCCACGGGCGTCTGCGACTGGAGTTGCCGGAGCTTCTCCTGCAGGGCCTCGCCCATGGTGACGACGTTGCCTCCCGATACGGTCGAGATGCCGAGGGCGATTCCGTTGACTCCGTCGTAGCGGAGGATCTCGGCCGGCGGGTCCTCGTATCCACGCCGGATGGTCGCTACGTCCTTCAGGAAGACCAACTCTCCGGATCCGCCCCGGCTGCTGATGAGAAGCTCGCCGAACTGTCTCTCGGATGTGAACTCGCCGGTGGGGTTGATGGCGATATAGTCAGTTCCGAGCTCCAAACGACCGGCATCGACCGGGATGTTCTTGGCCGCGAGCGCGTCGTAGATGTCCTGCTGCGAGATTCCGAGAGCCGCCATCCTGGCCCGCGACATCTCCACGTAGATCGTTTCAGTGTGGTAGCCCCACAGGACGACCCGCTTCACGTCCTGGACCAGAAGCAGGTCGCGGCGCAGGAGCTTTGCGTGGTCGTACAGCTCCGCCATCGTGTACCCCTCGCCGGTGAGGGCCAGGTAGGCGCCGTAGACGTCACCGAAGTCGTCGTTGACGAGGGAGGGGCCGGCGCCCGGAGGCAGGCGGTTCTGATAGTCGTTCACCTTCCGCCGCAGCTCGTCCCACACCTGCGGCAGCGTCGCCGCATCGTAATGGTCCTTGATCGTGGCCTTGATCATGGACATCCCGCGGGTGGACGTGGACTGCACCCGCTTCAGCTGCCCAAGCTGCTGGACCGCGCGCTCGATGACATCGGAGACCTCCTCCTCGACCTCGGCCGCCGAGGCTCCCGGATAGGGCGTGATGATGACCGCGTCCTTGATCGTGAACTCGGGGTCCTCCAGACGGGGCAGGGTCCGGAACGACTGTACGCCTACCACCAATAGAAGGATCGTCAGCGTCCAGGTGATGACGCTCTTCTTGATGGCGAATTCGGCTATGTTCATCGACGCGCTGCGCTCGTTTCTGGGTGTAGGGAGGTGGTGATCATCACCCGATCGGCATCATGGGGCCCTATCGCTCCATCGCGCCGACGAGCCGGATCTGCTGGCCCTCGCGCAGAAAGTGGACTCCCGCGGTGACGACTCTCTCACCGGGCTCCAGACCCTCGAGGACGACGATTCCCTCCGTGCCGGTCACGGGGCCCACGCGTACGGGCCGACGGTGAACCGTTACGGCGGCTTCGTCTACTACCCAGATGTTCGAGGCGCCTTGTTCGTCCGAGAATACCGCCGAGGCCGGAATCGTGAGTGGCTCCGCGCCGGCCTCATCGGCTTCGAGCGTTCCCGTCACACCGACGGTCGCCGTCATCCCGGGAAGGACGTTGATCTCCTGCGGCTGCGGCAGCGTGACCGTGACCGCGAACGTCTGGGTTTGCGGGTCGGCTCGCACAGCGAATTCCTTGATCCCGGCCGGGTACGGCCGCTCCGGTGCCACATCGAACAGAACCGCGATGGCCGGTTTGCGACCCTCCCGCACCGACGCCATGATCGCCTCCGGCACGTTGATCACCACCTCGACGTTGTCGATCTGGTGAAGGCTCAGGATGAGCTGACGGGCCCGAACGTCCTCGAAGTTCTCGACGTACTTGCGCCCGATCTGACCGGCGAACGGCGCCCGCAGCTCCGTGTCCCGTAGGTCGGCCCGAGCCTGCTCATATCGCGCCTGTGCCACATCACGTCGCGCCAGCCGTACCTCCAGATCGGCCAGCGGAATCGCCTCGCGCTCGTACAGTCGCTGATAGCGCTCGGCATCCGAGCGCGCCTGATCGAAGGATGCCTTTGCCTCGGTAACGGCGATGCGGTAGTCGCGCGGATCGATGCGCGCCAGGAGCTGGCCTCGGAAGACCCGGTCGCCCTCGTTTACCGGGAAGTCCACCAGCGGTCCGGCCACACGGAACGACATATCGGCCCGCTCGGCCGCCTGCACCGTCCCGGGAAATGTGAGCCGACCCGCGAATCCCTGGCCCACGACAATCGTGCTGACGGGCCGCACGACGGGCACGGCCTCGGCCTCCTCCTCGCCGCCGCATCCGGTCAGGCCGGTCGTGACAAGCGCGATGAGGGCGACGGGCGCGAGCTGACGCGTGATCATGATCTTCATGCCTCGGCCTCTGGTCGAAGTCTCCGTGTCGAAAGACAGCTCAGTTCTCGATTGCATTCTGAATCCTATCCAACAGGGCGTCCTGTTCCTCCTGTGTCCGTTCGAACTCGAACCAGGCAATGGACCGCTGGAAGTTGACGAGATCGATCAGGAAGACGCTGACGGCGGCGGCCGCGCTCTGGTTGGCTACGAAGCTCTCCGTCTGCGCCTCCAGGAGGTCCGTTACGTTCACGAGCCCCTGTGCGTACTTGTCCTGCACGAGTTCGAAGTTGCGTAGAGCGTTTTCCGCCGCTGTCCGGCTGAAGCGGATCGAAGGGAAGGACGCCTCGAGGCTGCTGAACGCGGTGCGCGTCCGGCGCTCGATCAGGTCGCGGGTCAGGCGCTCCTGCTCTGTGACCCGGTTGAGCTCCGCCGTGCTCCGGCTCACCTCGAAGGACCGCGCCGCACCCTGGAAGAGTGGGTACGTAGCCCCGATCTGCAGCTGCGGGATGCTGCGCTCGACGCCCTCCAGTGAAGGGTCCCGGTCGATGTGGTAGGCCCAGTTGAATCCGGCGAAGAACGACGGAAGGAACCACGCCCGCTTCCGCTGCCCCAGCTGGATCTCTTGAGCCTCGCGGATCTTGCCGACCGATAGGAGCTCGGGCGCTGCCTCCAGCGCGAATCCCACCGCGAACTCCCTGAACGCCTCCAGGTTATCGATGTCGGTGACCGCGTCGGGCAGTCTGCCGTCGAGGAACGGGAAGACCCGGGAATCCACCGGGATCTCGCGGGTGTCCCAGCGCGTTGCCTGGTCGACGCCCAGAAGCTGGTTCAGCGAGACACGCTCGAACTCGACGACCGCGAGGCGGCTGTAAAGGTCGCTCCGGCGCTTGGCCACCTCCGCTTCCCAGCGGAAGACCTCGTCGCGGCCGGAGTAGCCCACATCCACACGGAACCGGGCCAGGTCCAGGTTCTCCTCGGTCAATCGAAGGTTCCCAAGCTCGATCTCGTACAGGGCACGCGCGAGCTGGAGCCGAAGGAACGCCACGCCCGCATCCCGAAGCACTTCCAGACGGGCCGCCTCGTAGTTCTGCTGCTGTCCCTCGTACAGTCTGCCGGAGGCGCGATACCGGCTGATCGTCTCGTCGTCGTAGATCATCTGCTGGGCCTGAACACCGGTCTTGAGAAGTCGCTCCGGTATCAGCCCTTCCAGACCGACGGGGTCCTGCCACGAGACGTCTATCCCGGCTCCGATCTGCGGCAGCATCGGGCTGAGCGTCAGCTGGCGCTCGCGGCGGGAGATCTCCACCTCTTGACCGGAGATCGCGAGGTCTGGATTCCTCCGTTCGGCCAACTTCATCGCCTCGCCCAGCTCCAGTGGCGTCTCCTCGAGCTCCAGCGCATCCGGGTTTCGGATCGTCGCGTACCCGAGCGTGATCAGGCTCGGACGGTACCCTACCGCTGCGGCGGTGACGCCCTCGATCACCAGCTCGGGGTCGGCAGTGATGAGAACCGGCAGGTCGCCGACTCCTGCACCGAAGATGAGCTCTCTGAGGTTCAGAGCTGCCCGGCGACTTACCGACGTCTCTGTCGGGGGCGTGCGGGATGCCATCACGCCCAGGTCCAGGTCGTCGTGGCCGACGAAGCTGAAAGTCGGGATGCGGCGCTCCGTGAGACCCGAGACAAGCTCCTGCCGCTGCAGGGACGAGTAGCGGGGCGTGGGTCCCAGAAGAACGGCTTCGACGGTGGAGTCCACGGCCGCCAGGGAGACGGCGAGGTCTGGAGAGAGCGACAGGATCACCAGATCAATTCCCATCACGCTCTCGAGAGCCTCGATCTCGGAATCGAGGACGTCGAGCTGGTCGACCACCTCCTCCGGCACCGCCACGTGGACCCGTGACGGCTTCTCCATCTCGCGCATCGCCTCCAGGTCACCCTGCACCCGGTTCGCCAGGAGCACGAAGCTCAGGTTCTCCTTGAGCGATCTGTTGCCCTCAAGGTCGGCGAGGCTGAAGAGGTCCAATCGCTGCAGAATAGAGCTCACCACGGGCTTGCCGAGTGTTGCCCGCGTGGCAGCCTGCGTGGTGAGGAGACCCGTGGTGAGCATCAGGTCAACCTCCGGGTCGTCGAGCGCCGCCCGCAGGGCTTGTCCCATGCGTGCCGCCTGCCACCCGGCGTCGAACTCGGGAGGCGACTTGAACGTCAGCTCGACGCCACGCTCGGCGAGCAGCTGCCGGAGCTCCATCTCGATCAGGTCCCGCAGCGTGTCGCCCGGCGACGGGCCATCGCTGACGACCCCGATCGTGACGCTGCGGCGCGCGAGGGGCGAGAGAGCTTCCTGCGACACGGCAGGCCCCGCTCCGCACAGGAGAATGATCGTGAGGCAGATCGACCGTCTCAGCAAAGCCTCCGAGTATCGATGCATCCGTGTATCTCCGAGTGGTCCGGGCCAGGCCTGCTCACGAGAGAGCGTTGCTATTGCTTTCGAGTTGGGAGCCGCTGCTAGCGCGGCTCCGTATCGGGACCTGGAGGTGCGTGTACGAGATTCCATTCCGTAGCTGACATGAAAGCGGCCAATTATAACTCACCATGGGCCGTTGCGCGATACAAGAGCTTCGCCATCGCTTCGCGATGTGTTAGTCTGGTTGATACGTGACCGATCAGGCACCGGCGCACCGCCGTTGGGCCGGCCCACCCGGAGAAGAGCTATGGTTGGCAAGACACTGGCCGAATCGCAAAGAACACTCACCGGATCGCACAAGCTCAAGTTCGGCAGCCTATTCCTGGCGCTGATCCTCGTGCTGGCCGTGCCGCCGCTCCTTCCTCGTGGGACCGTGCTCAGCGTAGGTATACAGGTCTTCTACACGCTGATATTCCTCTCCGGGCTGGCGACCGTCAGCGAGGAGCGCTCCACCTTCCGGATCGGCCTCGCCCTGGTGGTTCCGGCCATCGTCCTGAACTGGGCAGCGGTATGGGTGGAATCTCTGGCTTTGGACGTGATCGGCGACGCGCTCATCGTGATTTTCCTCGTTCACCTCGGCTACAACCTGCTTCGCCACGTGCTCGGGGCGAGGCAAGTAGACGCGGAGATGATCTACGGAGTTCTGTGCGTCTACCTTATGCTGGGGCTGATCTGGGGAGTCGGTTATCAGGTATTGGACAAGGTGCAGCCGGGGTCGTTCCACGTCCCGGATCAAATGGTGGCTGCCGAGTCGGGCGTCGCCAATCCAGATCGTAGCGTGCTTCTCTACTTCAGCTACGTGACGATCACCACCCTGGGATACGGGGACGTGACGCCCGTCAACGACGTCGCCCGATCCCTGTCCATGCTGGAGGCACTCCTCGGACAGCTGTTCCTGGTCGTGCTGGTGGCACGGCTGGTCGGGATGTACACGGCGGCGCAGAGCGCCGAGTTGCCGAGGGAGGATCGGGAAGACGGCGGCTGACTTCGGCGCCCGTTTCGGGCCCGTCTGCCTAGAAGAGCTTCAGGCTGGTCGAGACGTTGAAGGCCGGGTTGTTGCCGAACGAGAGGTCCGTCCCCAGGTGGAACGGCGCCAGGTCGAGGCCGGCGCCCACGGTCACCCGGGGGGTGAAGCCGCGCGAACGGTAGTAGGAGCGGCCCTCCACCATCGCGTGCTCGTACTCCGACATCGGATCGTAGAACAGCTCCCGGGACGAGGGAATGTCGGGGTGGCCCATCTCGGTGCGCAGGCGCTCGAATCCGGCTCCGAGATAGAGCTTCGCAGGACCCAGCCCCCGGGAAGCGGCCAATCCGATCTGACGTGACGTCACCTGCTCGAGATAGCTGCGGCGCAGGGAGCTTCGGCCGGAATAGAATCCCACGTCGACGGGAAGCTCGCCCGGGATATAGCCGTCGACGGACGACACCCTGCCGAGACCGGGCATCGGGCCGGCCGCCGGCGTGCCCGACGCCTCCGCATCGATCAGCATCTCGAGCACCCTCTCCAGACCCGAGGCCCCCGACGCGGCCGCCGCCCCGAACGTCCCCGCGGCGGATGCCGCCGCCGGAAGAGTCGTCGCCGAAGCGGACTGAGGGAGAGTTCCGGACGCGGAAAGGCTGAACGACGGAGAGGCGGCCGGAGCGGCCTGCTGGGCGGAAGCCCGGCTGCACAGGGGCGGGGAAATACCCAAGAGACAGGTGGCCGCCGCGCAAATGCAACGGAGACCGAATCTACACCTTCTGTGAGCTGTCAGACTTTCCTGCAACCGGCTGCTCCTGCTGATCCTGCTTTCAGACCGGCCGGATTATAGGAACCGGCAGCGCTTAGCGCCAATCGAGCGCCCATTCTCCGCACGCTTCGGAGAAAGCTCGAGCCCTTCGACACCGGAGCACTTGGCAGGTTCCATGCCGCGGCCGGCGACGTATCCTCTCTACGCCGCCTTTCGCGGAGCCGACTGCAGGGGCGGACGGCCTGTCGCGACGAGTTCCTTGTACATGCGGCCGATTCGCCAGGCGACGAACAGCCATGCGAAGAGAACCGCGATGTTGATGACCGCGAAGTAGCGCACGTTGCTGCCCAGAAGGTACACGACGGCCACGGTGGTCAGGCCGGCCAGAGTATCCCCCGCCCTCTGCGAGAAGGAGTCGGTCACCTGCTTCGCCTTGTACTTCTGCTCACGCGTCGTGGGCAGGAAGAGGGCCTGCCGCACCGTGTTGTTGAGGGAATAATCGGTCGCGTTCTCGGCGGTCTTGGCCCAGCGCACATAGGAAAGGACGG
>JBDGYE010000059.1:0-16979 GCA_039584255.1 Gemmatimonadota bacterium | reverse complement strand
TGGAGCTCGTGGCTATTTCGAATCTCGAACGGGATGCCGTGCTGCTTGGCCGACTCACTGTACTCCCGCGCCTTGTCCTGAGCCGCGGCGAGATCGCGTCGCGCGAGGGCGACGCGCCCCTGGTTGAAAAGACTGTTGCGGACCGTAGCGGCCTTCACGTCGTCGGGCACATCGGCCTGCTGGATCAAGCGGATCGCTTCGCTGTAATGAGACATCGCCCCATCAGGATCTCCTGATTCCAGCAGGATCGTGCCCACCAGGTTCTGGTCACCGGACATCGCACCCAAGTCGCTCTTCGCTTCCGCGATCGCGTACATGGTGCTCACCGCCTCCAGAGCCTCTTCCGTCTTCTCCTCGTGTACGTACGAAGCGGCCTTCCAGAACAATGCCGTCCGACGCTCTCCGTCCGTTCGTGCTATTCGCTCCAGCTCCTGAAGCGTCGACCGAGCCGCTTCAGGACGATCCTGGAACATCTGGTTGTTGGCGATCCCGACGTAGGAAGCTACGAAGTTCGGATCCTGCTCCAGCGCCTTCTCGTAGTTCTCGATCGACTCCTCGAACCGACCCAACTTCATCAGGAGCTCGGCATACGAGTCGTGCGGGTTCGGCTCGTCGGGGATCAGCTCCGTATACTTCTTGAAGGCACGCTCGGCGTCCGGGAAGCGCTCCTGGAATCGATAGGCATAGCCCAACTGGTTGTACGGCTGCGAGAACTCGGAGTCGATTGCGATTGCCTTCTCGTACGCCGCGATCGCGAGATCGTATTCCTGCCGGCCGAAATGAAAGCCACCAACCGCGTTGTGCGCCCGCTTGTCAGCGGGAAACCCGGATACGAGGGCGTCGAGATGCTCTCGCTGGACATCCGGGTCTCCCCGGGCCGCGGCGTCCAGCGCCATGATTACGTGATGCTCGCCTTCCGAGGCACCGTCGGCAAGCTCGACTGCCCGCTCGAGCGCCTCGAAGAAGTCTTTGGTAGTTGGAGCGGTTACGGCCAGCGCCCAGTAGCCGAGAGCGAACTCCGGGTCATTCTCCACGGCTCGCTGGTAATAGCGTCTGGCATCCGTGGCCCTGAGCTTCTCGGCCAGGTCCCTTCCCTGAATGTATAGCTCGCGGGCCTCGTCCGAGGTGGTGATCGGCACATCCTGCGCCGATACTCCAGGCGGTATCAACAGGACGATGCCCAACACCACGATGGTCTTCCTGATGAATCCCATGCTCAGTTCCTCCCCTTCACGTCTCGAGTCACGGCTGGAAACGGGAGCGACCCACCACCGTCGCCTGTAACCTGTCTCACAAGGCAACCGTCGTGCCACAACAGGAAACGTGGAATCGACTGCAATAGAGACACTTACAGGATTGCCAACCCCGAGCACCTCCGTCGGACTGAGCGGATTCGAGATCAGGTGTGCCGGAACCGGACAACGCCCGGGTCGGCTTGCCGGGCTACCCCCGTCACGGGATCGTGGCTACCCTGGATGTCAAAGGCCACTCTCTCGGATGGCCGATCACAATGGAAGCAGCCGCTATGGAAAAGAAGATCCTCATGCTGGTGGGTGACTTCGTAGAAGACTACGAGGCCATGGTGCCGTTTCAGGCGCTCCAGATGGTCGGACATGCAGTGCACGCCGTGTGTCCCGACAAGAAATCGGGAGAGAGCGTGAAGACGGCCGTGCACGACTTCGAGGGCGACCAGACGTACACCGAGAAGCCGGGGCACAACTTCGGGTTGAACGCCACATTTGCGGACATCGATCCGACTGCGTACGACGCGCTGGTCGTTCCCGGTGGCCGGGCGCCGGAATACCTCCGGCTCGATGACAGGGTCCTCGATACGGTCCGCCATTTCATGTCGAGCGACAAACCGGTAGCCGCAATCTGCCACGGAGCGCAGCTCCTGGCGGCGGCCGGTGTGCTGGAGGGCCGTGAGTGCTCCGCCTATCCCGCCTGCGGACCCGAAGTGGCGGCAGCCGGGGGCAGCTTCGTGGCGAAGGACTGGCCCGAGGCACACGTGGACGGGAACCTGGTTACGGCGCCGGCGTGGCCGGCCCACCCGGCCTGGCTGGCAGAGTTTCTAAAGCTGCTCTGACCCCTTTCCGGTCATACGCGGGTTGAGGCCGCTGCCTCACTCGCCACACCGGGCGCACGCGCGGCGAGCACCGGGTGCGCTCTAGTAGGATGTATGGTCGCTAGCGGAGAACCTGTCTCGGGCGTACGACGTCAAGAGGGAAGCGCATGAAAGGCGACCGGATCATCGTAGGGCCGCACCATGAGAAGGCCGCCCGGCAGTTGGCGGAGCTGATGCAGGACGAGATCACCGGTCTGACCGGAAGATTCATCATCACCATCGCTGGGGAGTCTGGAGCCGGCAAATCCGAGATCGCAGCCGCCCTCGCCGACGTCCTCTCCAACCACCACGTTCGGACCGCCATCCTGCAGCAGGACGACTACTTCGTCTACCCGCCCAAGTCGAACGCGGCGATGCGCCGCAAGGACATCAACCATGTAGGTCCTTCGGAAGTTCGCCTCGACCTGATGGACGAGAACCTGAAGCAAGTAATGGCCGGAGCGCGGGTCATCGTGAAACCGCTGGTTGACTACGATGCCGACTCGATCGGCGAGGAGAGCGTAGAGCTGGATCATGCGGCTGTCGTCCTCGTGGAGGGAACCTACACGACACTGCTGGAGAACGTGCATCGCCGCGTGTTCATCGATCGCACTCGCGAGGAGACGAGAGAAGCACGTACGCTGAGGGGCAGAGAGGCCCAAGATGACTACCTCGAGCGGATACTCGCCATCGAGCACGACATCATATCGCTGCACAAGCCGCGGGCCGACTTCATCGTCAGCCGCGATTACAGCGTGACCACGAATGAGTCGAGAGGCTAGCGGCGGCCTAAGTAGTATCGCTCATCTCAGTACTCACGGGTACGTCGACCCGGTGCCCCAGCTTGGTCGCACCGATACCGGTGGCCAGGTGGTCTACGTGCTGGAGCTCGCCAAGGCATTATCCATCCTGGGCATCCGGGTCGATATCTACACGCGGTGGTTCGACCGCTCGAAGCGGCAGATCGCTCCCATCCCGGATCATCCCGAGGTCAGAGTCGTCCGCATACCGGCGGGCCCGTGGAAGTTCATGCCGAAAGAGGAGATCTACGACCTGCTGCCCGAGCTGGCGGAGAACATGGTCGGATTCATCCGCGAGCACGGTCACGACTACGACCTGTTCCATGGGCATTACGTCGATGCCGGGGACGTCATGCTGGAGGTGGCGAAGGCTTTCGATCGGCCCGCCTTCTTCACGGCCCATTCGATCGGCGCCTGGAAACGCGAGCAGATGGGCGGCGATCTCGAGGAGATGGAGAGGAAGTTCAGCTTCAGGCGCCGTATAGCAGACGAACTTCGCATCTTCAAGACGGTGGCCGCGCAGACGGTGACGACGGAGCTGCAGAAGGAGAAGATCGTAGAGCTCTACGGCTGGAAGGCAGACAACGTAGTCGCCATCTCTCCCGGCGTCGACGTCAACACGTTCCGGCCGCTTGAACCGCACGCGGAGCGGCGGACGACCGATCTGCCGGACCCGTACATCTTCTGCCTCAGCCGCATCGACACGAACAAGGGGCACGATTCCTTGCTCCAAGCCTTCGATCGGATCCGGAAGGTCGTCCCCGACGTGCACCTCGTTATCGGCGGCGGCTCACCTAAGCCTGGCGAGCGCGAGCTGGGTGTCTTCGCCATGATGCGGGGCATCATAGACGAGAAGGAGATGGATGACCGGGTGCGCATCGTCGGCTACGTGCCGGATGAGCTTCTCGTTCCCTACTACCAGCAGGCCCGGTTGTTCGTGCTGCCTTCCCTCTTCGAGCCGTTCGGCATGACCGCCCTGGAAGCGATGGCCTGCGGCACGCCCGTCGTGGCATCCCGCCTGGGCGGCATACGCACGGTTATCACGAGCGCAGAGAATGGCCTGCTCGTGGACCCCTCTGATCCGGATGAGTTCGCTCGCGCGATGATGAGGCTGCTCGGAGATCAGGCGCTCGCCGACCGCCTGGGGCGGGCAGGCCGCGATACCGTCCTCAGGCGATTCAGCTGGCAAGCGATCGCTGAGCAGCATGTGGCCTTCTACCGGCGGTACCTGGATCCTCGAGGTCGGGGCTAACCTCGTTCCGCAGCGCTCAAGACCCGGATCCGGTCAGCTGGGCCGATCGTTTCCGTGACTGGCGACGCCGCTCCTGAGACTTTCGCTCTGCGGGGCCGACATATGCCTCCAGTGCATCGTTCCTTGCCCAGGACCTGCGGCGTCCATCCTCCTCTCCGAAGGGACGGCCCGTCTGCCCGAAGGCCGGAACGAGGTCGGTCAGCCAGGTGGCTCGGGGGTCGTAGCGAGCGAAGAAAACACGGCCCGCCCGCTCCGGGTCCCGTGCCTGGATGAGCGACAGAACGAAAACCTTCCGTCCCGCCACTTGCGCCACACCTTGAACCAGCAGCTTTCCAGGGTGAGCGGACATCACCGGGCCCCGCGCCGTGCGACCGATCCCCGACATGCGCCGGAACGCCGCCTGATAGACATCGAGCGCTCGTGTCAGCGGGACTGAAAAGTAGTGGTGGGCTCCCGTATCGCGTTCGACGAACAAGTAGTACGGAACGCAGCCCAGGCGTACCTGATCCTTCCACATGCGCGTCCAGACCATGGCGTCGTCGTTCACGTGGCGAATCAGTGGAGCCTGCGTGCGAATCACGGCACCGGTGTCCCGGATGCGGCGCACCGCCTCCCGGGCGACCGGCGTCGACAGCTCTCGCCAGTGGCTGTAGTGGGCCATCAAAGCCAGGTGTTTGCCGGCCTCGACGATGCGCTGGAAGAGGCGCAGTAGATCGTTCGCGTCCCCGTCGGTGACGAAACGGAACGGCCAGTAGGCCGGGGATTTCGTGCCGATCCGAATCGTCTGAATGTGGTCGAAGTCGGGCTCGAGCAATGGCTGCACGTACGCCTCGAGCCGGCCAGCGCTCATGATCAGCGGATCACCGCCCGTAAGTAGCACGTCCGTGATCTCATCATGCCGGCGAAGGTACTTCAGGAACGTGCGGTCCTTGTCCGTAGCGAACGTGAGCGCTTCGGTGCGCACGAACTGGGGCCAGCGGAAGCAGTACGTGCAGTACGCGTGACACGTCTGCCCGTGCGAGGGGAAGATCAGGGCCGTTTCCCGATACTTGTGCTGGATGCCGGGCACCCGCTCCCCGTGGAAGATGGGCACGTTGGCGTCCGCCTGGCCGGCCGGGTGCGGATTGAGGCGGGAACGAATCGCGTCTACGATTCGGGCGATCTCGCCGGCGTCCTCGCCTTTCACGGCCGCAGCTAGGCTGTCGAACTCCGTGGGCTTCAGCATGTCGCGCTGCGGGAAAGTCAGGCGGAACATCGGATCGTCCGGCACACGCGACCAGTCGATCAGCTCCTCAACTACGTAGTTGTTGGCTCTGAAGGGGAAGACGTGGGCGACCACACGCATTGCGAACCGATCCACTGGCGGAAGGCCCGAGAGCTGAGGGAGGCTCTCGATGTCGGGCAGCGAGTAGAACTGCATTCTCCGCTGTGCCAGGCTCACACCGTCTCCTTTCTAGCTTGAAGCGCTATGTACTCCCTTGAACTCGGGACCGTGGCCAACCACATGCGTTTCGGGACATGCTCTACACCTGAATGGCCCCTCAGTTGCAGGCGTGGCCGTCCTGACTCCGCCGAGTGTTGCCCGGCTGGTTGTCGCGGTCGTGACCGGGAGCTGGCTTCGTGCCAACAACGGCGCTCCATCGGCCAACATGCGAATCCGTAACTGCCTCAACGGGCCACTAGTACCGAAACGCACAAGCGATCCGCCTTCTCGTGCGCCACGTGTTTGACTACGGTGGCAGTCGGGGCCGCCTCGCTCGGCCAACGTCGGAGGCTAGGTACGACCTTTGGGGGAGTAGCCCCCCGTTTCCACGACAGGAGGAAGAAATGGACCGGGTAGCACTGATCACCGTCGCCGCATCGTTGCTGATCGCGGCGCCCGCGGCGGCCCAGGATCCTACCGTCGTCGATCCCGACCATTACAGGGTCGAGTTCGAGAACGACCAGATCAGGGTTCTCCGGATCACGTATGGCCCGCACGAGAAGTCGGTCATGCACGAGCATCCGGAAGCGTATGCCGTGATGCTTAAGGGCGGAAAGATGACCATGCACCTCCCGGGCGGTGAGAGCGAAGACATCGAGACCAGCGCAGGTGACGGCTTCTTGACGCCGGCGACCATGCACCTGCCGGAAAACCTCACCGATCATGGCACTGAGGTGGTGCTGGTGGAGCTGAAGGAGTCGGGGGAAGACTCCGACTAGGCCCCCACCGCGGCCGGACGTGCCCGCTGTGCTCGAAGGGAGAGGAGGACCTGCCATGATCATCGGCGCGCATTCGGTTATCTACAGCACGAGTCCCGATGCCGACCGTGCTTTCCTGCGGGATGTACTGAAGCTACCGAACGTCGATGTGGGTAGCGGGTGGCTGATCTTTGGGCTGCCGCCGGCGGAGGTTGCGGTGCACCCTTCAGACGAGAACGACGTCCATGAGTTCTATCTGATGTGCGATGACGTCGAGGCGGTCATCGTGGAGATGACGATGCACGGCGTCGCGAGCAGCCCCGTACACGATGCCGGCTGGGGTCTGATCACGCACCTGACGCTGCCCGGCGGTGGAACGCTGGGCATCTATCAGCCGCGGCACGCCCGACCGGAGGCGATGAGCGCGTGAGGGCCACCTCTGTTCTGTGGATCCTCTCGACTCTGCCGTTGATTCCATCGGAAGCTCGAGCCCAGGATCACTGGTCGGTGGCGGACTCGGCAGTCGTTCGGTTGGCACCGCGTGTCTTCAAGGAGCTGACTCCCGCCATCGTCGCCTACCTGGAGGCTCGCGAGTGCACGGTACCCCAGGTTCGTGATGATAGTGGGCCCCACAACGTGCTCTCGGGTGAGTTCGTTAAGGCTGGTCAGCGCGACTGGGCCTTGCTCTGCTCCACCAACCAAGTCTCCCGCATTCTGGTCTTCCCGGGAGGATCTGTCGAGGCGGTAGTGGAGCTCGGCGAATCCCCCGATAGGCACTTTCTTCAGGCGAAAGGCGCCGACGGGATCGTCTTTTCGCGACGCCTGGCGGTCACGAGTCCAGAGTATATCCATCGACAAAGCGAGAGGTATGCACCCGAGGAGTCGTTGATCGCAGTCTGCCACGAGGGGATCGACGACATCTACTTGGGCAAAGGATCTACCGTACATCTGTTTGCCGAAGGCCGGTGGCTTCAGCTGCAGGGCGCCGACTGAAGCCGGATACGGCGACCCGGTCGGAGAGCGCCACCGGCTCTCACGGTGCTCGTTGGACAGCACAGGAGCCGCCCGGGGTGTTTCTTCCTCGATGATTTCACTCTCGTCTGAAGAAGACACCCACCCACCGACACATGGAGGCACCGGGGTGACTCACCGATTTCGACGCCATGTGGGGCGCATCGCCTGGACGCTCGCGGCTCTGGCGGCAGTCCTGACCCTCGTGCCCGAGGCGGCGGCCCAGACCAGGCTGTTACGTTTTCCCGATATCCATGGAGATCTGGTCGCGTTCACGTATGCTGGGGACATCTGGACCGCGCCCGCATCCGGAGGACGGGCCACGCGAGTGACTGCGCATCCCGGATTGGAGCTCTTCCCCAAGTTCTCGCCGGACGGTCAGATGATCGCCTTCACCGGGCAGTATGACGGGGACGAGCAGGTATACGTCGTGCCGGTGGCGGGCGGAGCTCCCAGGCAGCTCACCTTCTACCCGGCCACCGGCCCGCTGGCCGAGCGCTGGGGCTACGACAACCAGGTTTATGGGTGGACCCCGGACGGAGAGGGCGTGCTGTTCCGTTCAATGCGGTCCGGGTTCGATCTGAGCGACACGCAGCTGTTCACGGTGTTTGTGGATGGCGGCATGCCGGTGGCCCTTCCGATGCCCGAGTCCGGCGCGGGCGCGCTCTCTCCTGACGGGAGCCAGGTCGTCTACTCGCCTCTGTTCCGGGACTTCCGCTCCTGGAAGCGGTATGAGGGCGGATGGGCGCAGGAGCTCTACATCTTCGATCTCGAGTCGTACGACCTGACGCGCATCACCGATCACCCGCGTGCCGACCGCGACCCGATGTGGATCGGTGATCGGATCTACTTCAACTCCGATCGCGACGGTCACTTCAACCTGTACGCCTTCGACGTCACGGCGGGGACCCTGCAGCGGCTCACCCCCGAGGACAGATGGGACGTCCGGTGGCCGAGTGACGATGGAACCGGACGGATCGTTTACGAGAAGAACGGCGAGCTCGAGGTGTTGGACGTGATGAGCGGCGCAGCGACCCGCCTGGCGATCACCGTACCGGACGACGGCCTCGGCATGCGACCTTCCAGGGTCTCCGCCGCCGACCAGGTAGAGGATTACGAGCTGAGTCCAAAGGGCGAGCGGGCGCTGTTCGTGGCCCGGGGCGACATCTTCACGGCGCCGATCGAGCACGGCCCTACGCGTAACCTGACCAACACCTCCTCGGCGCACGAGAAGCGGGCTCGCTGGTCGCCCGACGGCCGGCAGATCGCGTACGTGTCGGACGCGACCGGCGAGGAGGAAATCTATCTCATCGCCCAGGATGGCTCCGGTCAGCCCGTGCAGCTCACCGAAGGGGGGAGGGCCATGCGCTACCATCCCGAATGGTCCCCCGACGGAGACCGGCTGGCCTTCGGAGACAAGGACGGCGTGGTGTACGTGCTGGAGATCGCCAGCCGCGAGCTGACCCAGGTCGCGAACGAGGCCCGCGGGCAGGTGCAGGACTACGCGTGGTCCCCGCACGGCGGCCACCTCGCCTTCTCGCTCAGCGATCCGACGGGCTTTCGATCGATCTACATCTGGAGCGTGAGTGACGGACAGCTGCGCCGCCTGACCGGCGAGATGTTCAACGAGTGGAATCCGGCGTGGGGTACCGAAGGCGACTACCTGTACTACCTGAGCGACAGGCAGTTCGCGCCCCAGATCTCGGCCATTGAGTGGAACTTCGCACTCGACCGCGAGTCGGGGATCTATGCGCTGGCCCTTCGTTCGGGCGTTCCGAACCCGTTTCCTCCCCGCAGCGACGAGGTAACGGTGGACGGCGAAGAGGACGACGAAGAGGACGACGCTGGGGGCGATAACGGGAGCGGCGCGGACGAAAGTCACATCACTATCGAATTCGACGGACTGGCGAGCCGGGTCGCCCGCGTTCCCATCGAGGACGACAACTACGGGGGCCTCACGGCAAAGGAGGGTGACCTTATATACGTGCGGGGTACGCCGTTCTACTACGGTCGGGACGCGGACATCGACCCGGATCTCATGATCTTCTCGCTGGAGGACCGCGAGGCCAAGACGTTGGTCGAGGATGCCGGCGGCTACGCGCTGTCACCCGACGGCTCGAAAGTGCTCGTGCGGCAGAACGGTGCCTGGAAGCTGTACGAGGCCAAGGAGGGTGGCGGTGACCCAAAGAGCGTTTCGACGGACGGCCTCATGGTGGACCGGGTGCCGGCCCAGGAGTGGCGGCAGATCTTCCACGAGGTGTGGCGCCGCTTCCGCGACTTCTTCTACGTCGAGAACATGCATGGGTACGACTGGGAGGCCTTGCGCGACCAGTACGAGCCGTGGCTCGAGCACGTCGCCCACCGCTCCGACCTCAACTACGTGATCTCCGAGATGGTTGCCGAGCTGAGCGTTGGCCACGCCTACATCGCGGGCGGAGACTGGGAGACTCCGCGCCGTGCGCGGGTCGCGTTGCCTGGTGCCGCTATCGAGCTGGACGAGGAAGCGGGTCGGTACCGCATCACGAAGATCTATGCCGGCCAGAACGAGGAGCCACGCTACCGGTCGCCGCTCACCGAGGTGGGCGTGGATGCCTCGGAAGGCGACTACATCCTGGCGATCGATGGCGTCGAGCTCGGAGCCAACGACAATCCGTACCAGCGCCTCAGGAACAAGGCGGGGAATCCGGTCGAGTTGACTCTCAACGTGACTCCCGACACACGGGGAGCGCGTCACGTCACGTTCGATCCGATCACGAACGAGGATGCCCTGATCTACCTGGACTGGGTCGAGGCCAACCGGCGCAAGGTGGATGAGGCGACCGCCGGGCGCGTGGGGTACATGCACCTTCCCAACATGGGATCCAGCGGCATCTACGAGTTCATCAAGTGGTACTATCCGCAGATCCGGAAGGAGGGGCTGGTCATCGACGTGCGCGGAAACGGGGGAGGCAACGTTTCTGCCATGGTGATCGAGCGCTTGAGCCGGGAGATGCTGGGTATTCGGTTCAGCCGCACGAGCGACACGCCGTCGACGTATCCCGGCCAGGTGTTCAACGGTCACATGGTGTGCCTCCTCGATGAGGACGCCGCATCCGACGGAGACATCTTCCCGTACCGGTTCCGCGAGGCCGGGCTCGGTCCGCTGATCGGGAAGCGGACGTGGGGGGGAGTCGTGGGAATCACCAACCGTGGCACCCTGATCGACGGCGGTACCGTCAACGTCCCTGAGTTTGGCACCAACGCGCTCGACGGCAGCTGGATCATCGAGGGCTACGGGGTCGCGCCGGACATCGAGGTGGAAAACGATCCCGCGTCTGTTCTCGCTGGACGCGACCCGCAGCTCGAGCGTGGGATTCAGGAGATAATGGCGGTGATCGAGACGAACCCGCCGCGGTGGCCCGACCGACCCGCGGACCCGGTCAAGACGCCGTAAACAGGTCGTGTCCGGCTGATGCCATGTGCGGGCTGTCGGCGGCCCTGTCTAGCCGTATGCCATCTGAGACTGGCTGACCGCTTCCGATCGCCCAGTCCCAAATCCGCACACCCGACCGCCAGTTCCTCGAAGGCGCAGAAGCAGCTTAATCTTCTGTCGTTAAGTCAATTACGAGAATGAGCATTTCGGGCACGGGCATTGCTCGACAGGAACAGAATGGCCGCCGCCCGTGAGGTGGCTGCCGCACTCCGGTGAATCGTCGAGAGAGGGAAGGGAACGTGCGGGCTCTGCTACAGGACATCCGCTACGCATTTCGCGGTCTCAGGAAGAACCCGGGCTTCACGGCCGTTGCGGTCCTCACGCTCGCCCTGGGGATCGGCACCAACACCACGATGTTCAGCGTGGTCAACGGAGTCCTCCTGGAGCCGCTGCCGTACGAGCAGCCGGACCGGCTCGTGAACATCTGGGTCGACCTCGGCGTGGGAAACCAATCGCTGCCGGCGGTGCACGAGGGCGACTTCCGCGACTACAAGGAGCGGGCGCAGCTGTTCGAGGACTTTGCGGCCGCCTCGGGTGGGAGCTTCCGGGCCGGCGCAGGAATCCTGACCGGCGACGGCAAGCCGGAGCAAGTGGACGTGTCGGTTGTGACCGCCAACTTCTTCCCGCTGCTCGGAGTCAATCCGATGCTCGGCCGGCAGTTCACCGACGATGAAGAAGCCCTCGGCGGACCCCAGGTCGCCATTATCAGTCATGGTCTCTGGCAGCGACGATTCGGCGCGGATCCGAGTATAGTCGGGACCACCGTCCTCGTGGATGGAATCGGCACGTTGGTGGCGGGGGTCCTCCCCCCCGACTTCAAGCTGCATCTTCCCGCCGAGGCGTTCCTCGTCCAGGACTCGGACATCTACAAGCCACTGCAGACGGACTGGGACAATCTCCCGCCGCGCAACTTCACGTCGTACACCGTGTTCGGCCGCCTCAAGCCTGGGGTCAGTCTGGCGCAGGCCCAATCGGAGATGACGCGGATCCAGGAAGAGCTGCGCTCGGAGCACCCGATCCACGAGACGTCCGACATGCGGATCCGTGTCGTCCCGTTGCATGACGATATCGTGAAGCACTCGCGCAGCGGGCTGATCGTTCTCCTCGGCGCGGTCGGCTTCGTGCTCCTGATCGCGTGCGCCAACGTGGGCCACCTGATCCTCGCCCGCGGCATAGCCCGGGAGCGCGAGTTCGCGCTACGCGCGTCGGTGGGCGCCAGCCCAGCGAGGATCGTCCGCCAGCTGCTCACCGAGAGCGTCACACTGGCTGCGCTCGGCGGAATCCTCGGCATCGGGCTCACACAATGGGGCATTGCCCTCCTCGTGGCGCTGCAGCCGGTCAACCTGCCGCGATTGGAAGGCATCAGCGTGAACGGTCCGGTGCTCGGTTTTGCCGCTGGAGCGACGCTGCTTACGGCCATGATCTTCGGGCTGTACCCCGCCATCCGGGCCTCAACGGGCGAGCTGTTCCATAGTCTCAAGGTCGGTGGGAGGACGACGGGGTCCAGGAAGCAGCTCCGTCTTCGCAGCTTCCTCATAGTAGTGGAAGTGGCGCTCTCGCTCGTGTTGCTGATCGGTACCGGCCTAATGCTCCGAAGCTTCCTGGCGCTACAGCAGGTCAGGCCCGGCTTCGAGCCGGAAAGCGTAATGACTTTCGGGCTGACGCTGCCGCGATCGAAGTACGCCAACGCGCGGGAGCGGGCGGACTTCTTCCACGAAGTCCGGGAGACGCTCGGCGGGCTGCCTGGCGTCGTGGAGGTAGGAATCATCTCGAAGCTGCCGCTTACTGGCACCGGGCCGCTGTTCCCATACGCGTACGACGAGGAGACGGCGACCAACTGGGAGAGCGCAACGGCAGACGTTCGCGGAGTGAGCCCGGAGTACTTCGAGACAGTGGGAACGCGGCTTCTGGCCGGACGACAATACGGCTACTCGGACGGGGGGCCGAACAGCTCACCGGTCATCATTATCGACGAGATGCTGGCCGAGATCGCCTGGCCCGGGGAGGACGCGGTGGGAAAGATGCTCCAGATCCAGCCTACCGGGAGCCAGAATCCGTACGCCGAGGTCATCGGCGTCGTCGAGCACGTGCGAATGCACGATCTTCAGCGCGATGTGCGAGCGCAGGCCTACTTCCCGATGACCCAATTCGCTCCGTTCAACGCGAGTGTCGCCGTCCGTTCCAGCGTGGAGCCGGCAGCGATCTCGAACATGATCCTGGATCAGATCGATGCCCTGGATCCAGATCTTCCGGTATCCAACGTTCGGCCGATGAAAGCGTACGTTTCGGACGGGATGGCCCGGTCCCGATTCAGCCTCATCGTCATGGTGTTGTTCGCCGGACTCGCGCTGATACTCACCTCGGTCGGGATCTATGGCGTCATTGCCTACTCCGTGAGTCAGCGCACGAAGGAGATAGGAATCCGTATGGCGCTAGGAGAGGAGCCTGGCCGCATCCGGAACCTCGTTGTGTTGAATGGGATGCGGCTGATTCTGGCCAGCCTGGTGCTGGGCCTGGTCACCGCCGTCGCGCTCTCGCGCCTCCTGTCGAACCTGCTGTATGCCGTCAGCCCGACAGATCCGCTGACGTTCGCCGCGATCTCGGCTATCCTGGTTGCAGTGGCTCTGACTGCTTCCTTTGTGCCGGCCCTCCGCGCAACCCGGGTCGATCCTCTTGCGGCGCTGCGCATGGAGTAGGGCAGCCGCCTGCAGGAGGCTTCGCGCCCAATCCGGCCGCCCCGGTTCGTCGTGCAGCCGGCAATGTCCCCGGCACTGCCGGCGCTACGGCTGTTCCTATATTATCAGGAACTCCTGTTGGGTAAGCCGACACGCTCGGGGGCCTCGCCAAGCTGTTGGTCCTGCTCCGAGGAAACAGAATGCGGTCTAGTTTCCTAGCCTTGGCGTTCCTGGTCACGGGATTTCCAGGGATCGGGCTGGCTCTTCATGGGCCCGGTCGCTTTCCGCCACTCCAAGACGCACCCACCCTGGCCGGGCTCTGCCACAACGCGTGCTTCGGATACGAGATCAGCTACCCCGAGGGATGGCGACTCGTAGAGGCAGCTCCGCGACAGGGGCCGGGTACGAGGCGGGCGGCCGAAGTCCTGTCGGGGGACGAGCTGCAGAAGGTGACCTTCCTGGAGCCGGGCGACCGCGTGTGGCCTGGAGAGTTCCGGATTCGGGTGCTGGCCAACCCTCGCGGCCTGTCGCTGGACGGTTGGACGGAGGAATACTCGAACACGGACATGGTGGACCCCGAAGGAGGCTCCCTGGTCACCGACATGCGGATCGTCTCCCTGGCAGAGGCACCCGCACGACGGCTGGAGGTCTTCCTGTTCGACCACACCGGCGTCGACATCGTTACAGTCCGGGGTGCCTGCGTCTTCCTTCTGAGCTATGTCAGCAGCACGCCCAACGACCCGGACCTGGAAGAGCATCGGCGCGTCTCCGAGGCCATGGTGCGATCGTTCCGGTTCCTGTATGCAGAGCCGAGCCCGAGGCTGCGCGGATGCCGTGTCGAGGGGACTGGGGCCGAGTGAGGATCGTCCGTTCGACGTTTGACCCGCCGCATTAGCTCGCCGCGCCGCGCTCACGTGCCTCGGGACGCACCAGCCGACTCACGAGATTCCGTTGCCCGAGTGCGATCTCTCGGGATATCCTCGTCATATGCGCGTGGGTGTCGACATAGGTGGGACGTTTACCGACTTCGTCGTGTTCGACGAGGCGACGGGGAAGCTCGAGACCTTCAAGCGCCTCTCCACTCCGGCAGACCCCTCGAAGGCTGTCATAGGGTTCTTCAGGGACCGTGAATCCGGAAGGAATCCGACGGCCGGCGGCACGACCACGGTTGTCCACGGCTCCACCGTCGCGACGAATGCCGTCCTGGAGCGCAAGGGGGCGCGTACGGCTCTTGTGACGACCCGCGGCTTCAAGGATCTACTGGCGATCGGGCGACAGAATAGGAGCGACCTCTACGACCTCGCGGCCGCCAAGCCCCGGCCTCTGGTCCCGCGCCAGCTGTGCTACGAGGTCGCCGAGCGTGTGACCCACGACGGGACGGTCCTGGAGCCTCTCAGAGAGGCCGAGCTCCCAGAGCTGGTCCGGGAGCTGAAGACAAGGGACGTGGAGTCGGTGGCCGTGAGCCTCCTGTTCTCCTTTCTGCACCCGGAGCACGAACGGGCAGCGACCCGGGCCCTGCGCTCCGCCGGGTTCTCCGTCTCCGTGTCGTCCGAGATCCTGCCCGAGTTCCGCGAATACGAGCGGGCCAGCACCGTGACGGTGAATGCTTACGTGTCGCCCATCGTCGAGCGTTACCTACGGCGCCTCGAGAGTGAGATTGCGGCCGACGATCTCCGAATCATGCAGTCCAACGGCGGCCACACGCGGGCGGTCATGACGTCCTTCGACCCCGTGCGGTCCATTGTGTCAGGACCAGCGGCCGGCGTCGTCGGAGCCGTGCACGCGGCCCGCGCCGCCGGATTCGAGCGGTGTATCTGCTTCGACATGGGGGGTACTTCCACCGACGTCTCTCTCGCCGACGGCGAGATCCGGATCACCTCCGAGACCGAGATCGACGACCTTCCCATCCGGATTCCGGCCGTGGAAATCCATACGGTGGGTGCGGGAGGCGGCTCCATCGCCGACGTAGACGCCGGAGGCGCCCTCCGGGTGGGACCGCAGAGCGCCGGTGCGGAGCCGGGACCGGCCTGCTACGGACGGGGGGGCGATCGGCCGACGGTCACCGACGCGAACCTGGTGCTCGGGCGGTTGCCCGCGGATCGCTTTCTCGGCGGAGAGCTCCCGCTGGACGCGCCGGCGGCCGTGGCCGCGTTGGAGCGGCTGGGGATGGAGGCCGGCCTTGCCACCCGCCCCGGGCTGGACCTGGCCCGTACGGCGGCGCTGGGGGTGGTGGGGGTGTCGACCGCGCGCATGGAGCGGGCACTCCGCAGGGTGTCGCTGGAGCGGGGCCACGACCCCCGCGACTTCGTGCTCGTCTCCTTCGGCGGCGCCGGAGGACTGCACGCCTGCGACCTGGCCCGCAGTCTAGGGATTCGGACGGTTCTCGTCCCACCCGGCGCGTCCACGCTCTCGGCCTACGGGATGCTGGCCGCCGGCGTCGTGAGGGACCACGTGCAGACGGTGATGCTCCCTGGCGAGACCCCCGCCGCGGAGCTGGAGCGACTTCTCGAGCCGCTGGTGCAACGGGGCGAGCGCGAGATCGCCGAGGAGGGAGTGCCAGCCGGTAGCGTTTCCGTCCACCGGTTTCTCGACACGCGGTACGTGGGACAGGGATACGAGATCACGATACCGTTCGGAGGCGACTTCGTGGGCCGCTTCCACCAAACCCACGAGAAGGTCTACGGGCACGCGGAGCCTTCCGCACCGGTGGAAGTCGTCAGCCTCCGCGTGCGGGCAGTGGGGGAGGTCTCCGCCCCCCCGCTGCCGAAAGAGGAAGCGGGCCCGGCCGACCCCTCGCCCGCTTTCGAGGGCCGCCGGGAGGTAGTCGTGACCAGGCCCGACAATGAGGGGGCGGAGATGGTCCAGGTGCCGTTCTACGACGGAGCAAGGCTGCGCTGTGGCGTCGCCGTGATCGGGCCAGCGGTGATCGTCCACGAGGACACGACGGTGTATCTCTCTCCGGCGGATCGGGCCACCGTCGACCACCACCTCAACCTCGTCATCGAGATCCATGCATAGAGGCTCGGCCACGGATCGGCAGGCCCGCCGCCTGGATCCGGCGCGGCTCGAGGTGTTCAAGCACCTCTTCTCCTCCGTCGCCGAGGAGATGGGAGTCGTGCTGCGCCGCACCTCGTACTCGCCGAACATCAAGGAACGAAGGGACTACTCGTGCGCCCTGTTCGATGCCACGGGGCTGATGATCGCGCAGGCGGCGCACATCCCGGTGCATCTCGGTTCGATGCCGCTGTCGGTGAAGGAATGCGTGGCCAGTCTGGTCCTCGAGCCAGGCGACGTGGCCATGCTGAACGATCCGTACCGCGGCGGCACCCACCTTCCGGACATCACGTTCGTGACTCCCGTCTTCGACGACGCCTCCGGGACCGAGCCGGCAGACAGCTCAGACGTTCCCGACTCCCGCCTCATCGGCTTCGTGGCCAGTCGGGCACCTCACGCAGACGTCGGAGGGCTGTCCCCAGGCTCGATG
>JBDGYE010000058.1:0-17073 GCA_039584255.1 Gemmatimonadota bacterium | reverse complement strand
GTTTTTGCCGCCTCCGGCTCCTCGCTCTGGCCCTGCGTTCCGTGACCTTCCAGGCCGCCCAGCCAGTCCATCAGGAGGCGGTTGAAGCTTCCGGGCATCGAGATGTGCGAGCAGTGTCCCGTGCCGTCGAGCGTCTCATATACCGCGCCGGGAATCAGACGGGCGATCTCCTCCGCCCAGGAGGGAGGCGTATAGTGGTCCCGCGGTCCCTTGATGACCAGCGTGGGTGCGGAGATCGACGGCAACTCGGGGCGGAGATCCGTGCCCCTGAGACGGTCCACCCGGGCCTCCGACACCGCCGGCGAGACCGTTCGCGGACCCGTCCACAGGGCGTACTCGACGATCCGATCGGCTCCGGGCGAGGCGTCGAAGATCCAGACCTCCAGCCGGCTCCAGAGGCGGGCGAGCCAGCGTCCGAGGGCCGTCGGGAGGTAGCGCGTGGTGAACATGGCGACCGGGGCCAGAAGGGTCCGGTTGAATCCCACGTGGTCGTAGCGGATCCGGGTCAGAGAGTTCGCCACGACCAGGCCGCGCACCCGCTCCGGATGCCGGGCCGCGAACTGCATGGCGATGGCGCCGCCGAGGCTCTGCCCGACCAGGACGGCGGGCCCGATATCGAGGCCATCCATCAGCTCGCCCAGATCGTCGGCGAACCGGTCCATGGTGGCACCCCGCTCGAACCGCTCTCGTAGCGAAGCGCTGACGGCCCGGTATCGAACCGCCAAGGCGGGGAGCTGGTAGCGGAAGGTTTCCTTCACTCCGTCGGCGCCGGGAACGAATACCACGGCGGTGCCCTGGCCCGAGTCGACGTAGGTCGTCGTCTCGCCGTCGCTGAAGCGGAAGTCGGATTCGGGCAGGGGCCGGCCGGTGTGGTCGGTCATGGCAGGCCGGACGATCCTCCGGTTGCGGAGGGTCATCAACCACAGGTAGACGACGGCGATGGATGCCGCCAGGAGCCAGCCCACCCACCCATTCACGGCGCCCTCACTGGCATCGCCTCCTCCTCATTCCTCGCTGAGCCCTCGCAAGACCCCAGCGCGCGGCCGCACCCGATTACTCGGACAGGCTCCTAGGCCAGTCCTTCCCGGATCGAGGTCAGCAGGGCGTCCGCGTTGAGCCTGTCCTGCCCGAGGCGAGCCGCCAGCTCGACCGCGCTGCAGCGCAGGCCTTCGGCGAACCAGTCTCCCAGGAACGGCCCGGTTCGTGGATTCCGGTACCAGTCCTCGTCGAACTTCTCTCTCAGCTCCCGCTGAAGCTGTGAGGCGAGCATTCGTGATCGGATCCGGCGCGCGACCCCGAAGCGCTGACCGAGCCGTTCCAGGTATGCCCTCGAGTCGAACCGTAAGCCAGTGGCCTCGTGGAGGAGCTCGGCCCAGCGTGGGCCCATGGCCTCGGGGCGTTCGCTCCCGGCCAGCTCCAGGTCGAACTGGAGCTGGCCGACGCTCCTCCGCAGCTCGTACAGGTCCACAAAGCCGGCAAGGCGCAGGTACTCGTTAAGCTGCTCCTCTCCGAAGCCCCGCACGCGGCGCGTCCAAGGCCTGGAGCGGGCCAGGCCAGCGAACAGCGCGCCGTGCGCCTCGACGACCGATAGGTCTCCGACGGCCCGGTATTCGAACGGAAGGTGGCCGTCGGTATAGGCCCAGTGCAGGGTCTTCCCGATCTCGGAGAGCAGGGCCGTGCAGCCGGGCTGAGTGACGGTGGGCGTCACCAGCAGTGAGATCCGGTCCGGCACGACGATCGGCGCACAGCAGGCGGTCATGCCGGGACCTGGGAAGGTCTCGTGCTCGACTGTTACCCGGCCGGCAATCCGGAGCGGGAGCCCGATGTCGGTCAGGTCCCGGCTCACCACCCTGACCAGGGAGCCCTCCTCCCAGGACCCGTCCAGCCAGTTCATGCGGCCGAGCCAGTCGGCGTCGTGCCCCTCGGCCTCGTCCGGGCCCAGATCGAGTCGGCTGCGGAGCTGGAAGGACAGGTGATCGCGGTACGCGTCCTCGGTCTCCACTACGAGGCGACGCGCCTCATGCAGAAGCCCTTCCAGGTTGATCCCGGCCAGGCGCTCCGAGGCCTCGCGGTAGCGGCCGTAGCCGAGTTCTTCGGCCGCCTCCCGCCATCGGCTCAGGCGATCCAGTTGGAGCGGAATCACCCCTTCCAACAGCTCGTTCCGGGCATCATCGAGCAGACGCCGCTCGGCGCGTCCGTCCGTGGCCTCGACCAGGGCCGCCGCCTGCCGCATCGGGAGGTCCACCTCGCCCACGCGCATTGTTGAGGTGCTGACCCAATAGGCGTACTCATCGTCCAGACTGGCGTTGGCGGCCCGGACGTGGTGCTCCGCCGCCCACTGCCTCAGCCTTCGCAGACGCCGCTCTTCCTCGGCCTCGGCGGCGGCGAGCTCCCGCTCTATGACGGGAATCGTGTCATCGAAGGAAAGGATGGTCTGGGACTCGTAGAGCGGAGCGCGCTCCGGCCAGCTCTTGCGCCCGGCCCTGACCTCGTAGATCTCGTCGACCAGGGCGGCGCGAAAGCGCTCGGCCCGATCGCGGATCTCGCCTACGGTGAGGCCCACTCCGACTCCAACCTGTCGACGAGATACTCACGGAGGCGCTGCGCGGGGACCCTGTCCTGAAGGAGGGTGTCGCGGTCACGGATGGTGACCGTCTCATCCTCCGTGCTCTGTCCGTCGACGGTCACGCAGAACGGTGTGCCCGCCTCATCCTGCCGGCGATAGCGGCGTCCGATCGAGCCGCCCTCGTCGTAGAAGATCGGCCACCTGCCACGCAGGTCTGCCTCGATCTTCCGCGCCAGCTCGGGCATGCCCTCCTTCTTCACCAACGGGAAGATCGCCACCTTGATGGGCGCCAGCCGCGGGTGGAACCTGAGGACGACCCGCTGCTCTTCCGCCACCTCCTCCTCGTGATAGGCGTCCGCCAGCACGACCAGCACGGTCCGGTCGAGCCCGGCCGAGGTCTCGACCACGTAGGGGACGAAGCGCTTGCCGGTGGCGGTGTCGAAATACTCCAGCTTCTTGCCCGACTTCTCCTGGTGGCGGCCCAAGTCGAAGTCCGTGCGGTTGTGGATACCCTCGAACTCCCTCCAGCCGAAGGGGAAGCGATACTCGATGTCCACGGCCTCCTTGGCGTAGTGGGCCAGCTCTTCGGGACCGTGCTCTTGAAACCGCAGCCGCTCCGCACGGAGGCCCAGTGACCTCACCCACTCCATGCGCCGGTCCTTCCAGATGTGATACCACTCCTCGTCGGTCCCGGGCTCGACGAAGAACTGCATCTCCATCTGCTCGAACTCGCGGGTGCGGAAGGTGAAGTTCCCCGGCGTGATCTCGTTGCGAAACGCCTTCCCCACCTGGGCGATCCCGAACGGCACCTTCTGCCGGGCGCTGTCGAGGACGTTGCGGAAGTTTACGTAGATTCCCTGGGCCGTCTCCGGGCGCATGTAGACGACCGCCGAGGAATCCTCCACGGGCCCCATGAACGTCTTGAACATCAGGTTGAACTGGCGGGGGTCTGTGAACTGTCCGGTCACCCCGCAGGTGGGACACTGGTCGCCCTCCAGCTCGTCCGCCCTGTAGCGGCGATGGCAGTTGCGGCACTCGATAAGGGGATCCGTGAAACCCTCGACGTGACCGCTCGCCTCCCACACTGCCGGGTGCATCAGGATGCCGGCGTCGAGGCCCTCGATATCGTCGCGGCGGTGGACCATCTCAGCCCACCACTCCTCGCGCACGTTGGCCTTGAGCTCCACGCCCAGCGGGCCGTAGTCGTATACCGCTCCGACGCCGCCGTAGATCTCCGATGACTGATAGATGAACCCGCGTCGCTTGCACAACGACACCAGCTTGTCCATCAGGCCGTCGGGGTGGCCCGTCTCGGTGGCCCCGCTAGTTGTCTCCTCGGTCGACATGCCTCTATCGGTCTCGCACTTCCAGGTTTGGCCCCGCCTGGTACGCCTGCCGGAGGCGGAAGGATACCCGTCTCTCGGGACCCGCTGCAAGCAAGCTCAGCCGAGCGCGTGCGCCACCAGATCCGCCACATCCGATGCTTCCAGCCACCCGCCCCGCCCGTCCACCGCCTTCACCCCGACTGGCACCCCGCCGCCTTCGACTCTTCCGCAGGCCAGCACTACGGGCACATCAGCCGCCACGGCCCGCTCGACGATCTCGTAGACGACCTTCCCTAGGCCGCTGGTAGGGTCGTAGGCGCCCTCGCCCGTGACAACGAGGTCCGCGGCGGCCAGCGCCACGTCGAACCCGGTACGGCGGAGCACCCACTCCGACCCTGACGACAGCTCGGAGCCGAGGAAAGCGACGCACCCGGCGCCCAGTCCGCCGGCCGCCCCTGCGCCCGGCAGATCGGCGACCTGGAGGCCGAGGTCGGAGCCGATGCGGCCGGACAGCCGGGCCAGCCCCGTCTCGAGTTGCCCGATCTGGTCCGGCCCCGCTCCCTTCTGCGAGGCGAACCGGCGAGCCGCACCGTCCGGGCCCAGCAACGGGCTGCGGACGTCGGCCAGCGCGGTCACGGACGCGGCCGGCCTCGGACCCGGCGCTATGCGGTCCAACTCCGCTAGCGCTCCGCCACCGGCCGGAAGCTCCTCACCGGCGGCGTTCAGGAACCGGTAGCCGAGCGCGGCGGCCATTCCCGTGCCGCCATCCACTGTCCCGGAGCCGCCGAGGCCGATCCACAGGGTGCGAGCTCCCTCGGCCAGGCAGGCGGCGACCAGCTCGCCCACGCCGCGGGTGTGTGTCCCGAGGGGGTCGCGCCGCTCGGTGGGCAGCAGATGGAGCCCGCAGGCCTCGGCCGCCTCGATCGCGACTTCGTCTTGCGCGAGCCACAGGCAGCGAGCCTTCACCGCGTCGCCCACGGGACCGGCGACAACGTACTCCCTGGTCCGGCCACCCTCGGCCAGCTCCAGGGCGTCCATCAACCCGGACCCGCCGTCCGACACCGCGATGGCCGTGACACCGGCATCCGGCCGCGCGCGACGGACCCCGGTCACCATCGCCTCGAGCACGGTCTTCACGTCCAGGCTTTCCTTGAAGGTCGTCGGGCAGACGAGGACTCTCATTGGGCTCGATTCGCGCCTGAGACAGGGCATCGGGGACGTTACGGAACCGGATGCGATGACGGCCGATCCCGCTGCCCGGCAAAGGTATGCCGGCGTGGACAGTGATGCAGCCCGCGGCTACTCTTCCCGGCATGTTCGGACCCGGGTGTGGAATCCGCATCATCGGCCATCGAGGCGCCGCCGGCGTTGCGCCCGAGAACACCCTCCCCTCCTTCCGCCACGGGGTGGAGGTGGGATCGCAGGCCATCGAGCTCGACGTGCACGCCGCGCGCGATGGCGAGCTAGTGGTGATCCACGATCCGACTGTGGACCGCACCACAGACGGATCCGGCGAGGTGGCCCGGATGAGCCTCGCGGAGCTGCGCGGACTGGACGCTGGCTTCCGTTTTTCGCCCGACCGCGGCAGATCCCATCCGTTCCGCGGGCAGGGGTTAGTCATCCCCACCTTGGAAGAGGCTCTGGAGGTGATCGGCGACCTTCCCGTGATCGCCGAGGTCAAGAGCGCAGGGGCGGGCCACGCCCTGGCCGAGTGGCTACCGGCCCGGCCCGAACGGGAGCGAATCATAGTAGGGGGATTCGAGCGGGAGGAGGTGGCGCCGGCCGCCGCTAGGGCACGCTGGAGGTGCGCTTACCAGCAGGATCTGATGGGCTTCGTTCTGCTCGGAAAGCTGGGAATCTCTAGGCCTCTCCCGCCGGATCTCACCGCAGCCATGGTTCCGGTTCGAAGAGGCATGATCCGCATCGTCACAAGGGGTTTCGTGCGCCGCGCCCACGACCAGGGGAAGGGCGTCTTCGTGTGGACCGTCAATCGGCCCGACGAGATGCGGAGGCTGTTCGATCTGGGCGTCGACGGGCTCCTCAGCGACTACCCGGCGATCGTCCGGAGGGTGGTGGAAGAGCGCCTAGCGCTCGGCGCCCATCCGAACGTTGCCACCGGCCGCCTCCCCCACGCAGGTTCCGTGTAATACACGCGACCGCGCATCGGCGTGTCCTGGCCCGTAGCGACGCTGCCCGCCGCGACGCCGCCCGCTGTGCGCGCTTCCAGACCGGCGACGGAGGTCGGGTGAGCGCCCGCTGCATCCTGCACGTGGACATGGACGCCTTCTACGCGGCGATCGAGGAACGGGAAGATCGGTCTCTGCGCGGTCAGCCCGTCGTGGTCGGGGCCGATCCGCAGCAAGGCAAAGGCAGGGGGGTGGTCGCGACGGCCAACTACGCGGCCCGCCGATACGGGATCGGGTCGGCGATGCCGATCTCCGAGGCGTGGCGACGCTGTCCCGGCGCGGTCTACGTGAAGCCCCGCATGCGGCTCTATGCCCAGGTCTCCGAGCACGTGTTCGACATCTTCGAGGAGTACACGGACCTCATCGAACCGATCAGCATCGACGAAGCCTTCCTCGACGTGACGGCGAGCCGGCGGCTGCATGGCGACGGGGCGGCCGTCGCCCGGGCGATCAAGGACGAGATCCGCAGGCGTGAGGGACTCACCGCGTCCATCGGCTGCTCGACTTCCAAGTTCGTCTCCAAGGTCGCCAGCGACCTGGACAAGCCCGACGGCCTGGTCGTGGTCGAGACCGGCCGCGAGAGGGACTTCCTGGCTACGCTGGAGGTCGAGAGGCTGTGGGGAGCCGGACCGCGCGCCCTCGAGCGCTTCCAACACCTGGGCTGCAGCACGATCGGCGACGTCGCCGACACCGGGCGGGAGGTCCTGGTTCGGAACTTCGGCGAGGCGATGGGCGACCGTTTCCATCGGCTGAGCAGGGGGCTCGACGCGAGGCCAGTCGAGACCGGGCACATCCGGAAGTCGCTCGGCAAGGAGATCACGTTCGACCGCGATGTGGAGGACCGCGAGGAGGTCGAGCGGACGCTGCTGGATCTCTGCGAGAGGGTTGCCTCGGGCCTTCGAAAGCGGGGGCTCGCGGGCTCCACCGTCACCTTGAAACTGCGCTGGGAGGGGTTCGAGACCGTGACTCGCCAGCGGACACTCGAGGAACCGATCAACACCTTCGAGAAGCTGTGTCCGGTGGCCCGGGCTCTGCTGCGAGGCGCCGACCAACCGGCCCGGCGGGTTCGCCTGGTCGGGGTCAGCATCTCTCATCTCGAGGCCGCCGTACCCGGGCAGCTCGGCCTGTTCTCCGAGGGTACGGAGAAGGTGGATACGCGGATCGCCGAGGCCATGGACCGGCTGGCGGAGCGCTTCGGCCAGGGCACCGTTACCCGGGCCGCGCTCCTGGACCGAAAGAAGAAGAGAACGGACTGAATCTCGCAGCGGGGGGCGCCCGGCGACTCGCGGCGGGCACCGGAGCACGGGAGGTACAATGTCGGAGCTGCCAACTCGTGACGAGGCGCTGGCGCTGATGCACGAGTACACGAGCAATAGGAGCCTGCGCAAGCACATGTACTCGGTCGAGGCGGCGATGCGGGCTTACGCCGAGAGGTTCGGGGCGGACGTCGAGCTGTGGGGAATCGCGGGCCTGATCCACGACTTCGACTACGAGCGGTGGCCGAACGAGGCGCTGAGCCCGACCGAGGAGCATCCTTCGACGGGAGTAGCCATCCTCCGGGAGCGCGGGTGGCCGGAGGAGATCCTTCACGCGGTCACGGCCCACGCCGAGCACACGGGGGTCGAGCCGGAGACCAAGCTCGCCCGCACGCTGCGGGCGGTGGACGAGCTCACAGGCTTTATCATCGCCTGCTCGCTCGTACGGCCGACAGGCATCACCGACCTGACACCGAAGTCGGTCAAGAAGAAGATGAAGGACCGGTCCTTCGCCGCGGCCGTGGACCGCGAGGCGATCCGCCGCGAGGCTGAGGAGCTCGGGGAGGACCTGACCGAGCACATCGACTTCGTCATAGCGGCGATGAGGGACATCGCCGCCACGCTGGAGCTGGAGGGCAATGCGTAGACCGAGGCCCATACACACGGTCATCGAGCCGTTCCGGATCAAGAGCGTCGAGCCGATCCGGATGACGACGCCCGGAGAGCGTGAGGAGCACATCCGCGACGCCGGCTTCAATGTCTTCCGCCTGAACGCGCGCGATGTGCTGATCGACCTGCTCACTGACAGCGGCACCGGCGCCATGAGCGCTGACCAGTGGGCGGGCACGATGCGGGGCGACGAATCGTACGCCGGGAGCGAAAGCTATTACCGCTTCAAGTCGGCCGTCCAGGACATCTTCGGCTTCACGAACGTGATCCCGACGCACCAGGGCAGGGCTGCGGAGCGGATCCTGTTCACCACCGTCTGCAAGGCGGGAGACGTGGTGCCGAACAACACCCACTTCGATACGACCCGGGCCAACATCGAGTACGTGGGGGCGAACGCCGTGGACCTGCCTTGTCCGGAGTCGCTCGAGCTGAGCGTGCCCGGACCGTTCAAGGGCAACATGGACCTGCAGGCGCTGGAAAGCCTGCTCGACGATCCGGGCGGTCCGGTGCCGCTCGCCATGATCACGGTCACCAACAACTCGGGGGGCGGTCAGCCGGTCTCCATGGCCAACATCAGGGCCACGTCCGAGATCTGCCGACGCCACGACGTGCCTCTGTACATCGACGCCTGCCGCTTCGCGGAGAACGCCTACTTCATCCAGCAGAGGGAGGAAGGCTACGCGGACGCTTTCCTGATCGACATCGCCCGCGAGATGTTCTCGTACGCCGACGGCTGTACGATGTCGGCCAAGAAGGACGGGATGGCAAACATCGGAGGCTTCCTGGCCACCAACGACGATCGCCTGGCGGCACAGGAGCGGAACCTGCTCATCCTGACCGAGGGCTTTCCGACCTATGGCGGGCTGGCCGGCCGTGACCTCGAGGCCGTGGCGATAGGGCTCTACGAGGCGCTCGAGCCGGACTACCAGAGGTACCGGGTCGCCTCGACCGCGTACCTGGGGGATCACATCGCCGACGGCGGTGTTCCCATCGTGCAGCCGCCCGGCGGTCACGCGGTATACATCGACGCTGCCGCCATGTGTCCCCACATCCAGCCGCTCGCCTTTCCGGGAATCTCGCTCACGGTGGAGCTATACCGGGAGGCGGGGATCCGGGCCGTGGAGATCGGGAGCGTGATGTTCGGGCATGAGGATCCACAGACGGGAGAGCCGGTCGCGGCCCGTAGCGAGCTCGTCCGACTGGCGATCCCCCGCCGCGTCTACACGCAGAGCCACGTAGACTACGCGGTCGAGGCGATCCTCCACGTGTTTCAGCGGCGGAGCGAGATGGCAGGTTACCGGATCACCTACGAGCCTCCATTTCTCAGGCACTTCACGGCGAAGTTCGAGCCGGCGTAGGCCGTCCGCGCTCGCCGGGTAGATCCGGCGGGGAACTTAGGCTTTCCCGGCCCGACAGCATCGGTCGCGCGACCCTCCGTACTCCGGCTGCCTTCCTCGCCTGGCGGCAGATACAGGTTACATTTCTACCTCGATAGACTTACGCCTCGCTTCGGGAGACTGCGCTCTGACTAGCCAGGGAATCATCACGATGGCCGTCATCCTGTTGTTGGTGTGGGGCGGCTTCGCCCTGTTCGTTATCACGGCCGTGCGCCGGGAGAAGGCCAAGCAGGAGCAGCCGACGGAATGACCGGCGACAGGAGGCTTCACATGAGTAGGCGAACGATGTGCGCGCTGGCTCTGACGACTGCGGTCGCGCTTGTGCAGGCCTGCGGCGGCGAACCGGCGGGTGACGACCGCCCGCCGGCGGAGTCCGGCTTGGACATGCAGGCCCGGCTGGAGCAGTTCGCTCCTGTGACCCTGAGCTTCGACCCGTCGCTTCTGGACTCCGACCGGAAGCGCGTCGTACGCGCGCTGGTGGAGGTGTCGGACATCTTCGACGAGATCTTCCGACTTCAGGCGTGGCGTGGCAACGCGGACGCGGATGCGCTCCTGCCCACCGGCGACGACGCCGGGTCCGCCGCGGTGCGCCAGTACTACCGGATCATGTACGGCCCGTGGGACAGGCTGATCGGCGAGGAGGCTTTCATCGAGGGAATCGGCGAGAAGCCGCACGGAGCGGGTTTCTACCCGGAGGACATGACCAAGGAGGAGTTCGAATCCTGGGTCGCAGACCACTCCGCTGATCGAGAGGCTTTCGAGTCGGGGTACTCGATCATTAGCCGCGAGAGCGACGGAACGCTCGTGGCCGTTCCCTACTCGGTGTACTTCGGCGAGCGCCTCGAGGCGGCGGCCGCGGCGCTCCGCGAGGCGGCCGACTACTCGCACAATCCGTCGCTGAAACGATACCTGGAGCTCAGGGCGGCGGCGCTGCTAACGGACGACTACTACGAGAGCGAAGTGGCGTGGGTGCGGCTGTCCGACAATCTGATCGAGCCGACCCTGGGACCGTACGAAGTCTACGAGGACGCCCTATTCGGCTACAAGACGTCGTACGAGTCGTTCATCGGGCTCAAGGATCCGGTGGAGAGCGAGCGGCTGGAGGGCCTGGTCGCAAACCTTGCGGATCTCGAGCGCGCGCTCCCGATCCCCGACGAGCACAAGTATCTCGACCGGCCATTCACGTCGCCGATCTCCGTCGTCACCCTGATCTACGCCGCCGGGGAAACGCGCGCCGGGATCCAGACCATCGCCTTCAACCTTCCCAACGACCCGCGCGTGCGCGAGAACGAAGGGTCCAAGAAGGTGATGCTTCGCAACGTGATCGACGCCAAGTTCCACAAGATCCTGAAGCCGATCGCGGGGCAGGTGCTCGTGCCCGAACAGGCGGCCAAGATATCCGTTCACCCATATTTCACGCGTGTGCTCATGCACGAGCTGGCGCACGGGCTGGGGCCGGATTATGTGACCGGCCGGTCGGAGCTCACCGTGGGCCGTGCGCTGCGAGACCGGTACTCGGCGATGGAGGAGGCCAAGGCCGATGCGGTGGGTACCCACAGCCTCCGCATACTGACGGAGCGTGGCTTGTTCGACGAGACTTTCCTGGAGGAAGTCTACATAGACCACGTGGCGGACATGTTCCGCTGCGTTCGGTTCGGGGTGACCGAGGCGCACGGACTCGGTTGTCTTACGCAGTTCAACTTCCTGCGAGAGAAGGGGGCGATCGCGTACGACGAGAGCTCCGGCCTGTTCTCGGCCGACCTGGATGTCATGCCGGTGGCGATGGCCGAGCTGGCGCACGTCTATCTGATGCTGCAGGCGACCGGGAATTACGACGGCGTCGGCGAGTTCGTAGATCGATTCGGCACGATTTCCCCGGAGATGCAGGGAGCACTGGATCGCCTCGCCGAGACGGTTCCGGTGGATATCCGGCCCGAGTACGAGGTGAAGGAAATGATTCGCGAATGGTAGGCTCGTCCTCTGCATTCTGTCTGGCTCGGGCGGCGACGGCCGGCGGCCGACGAATCGATCATCCGAGGGCAAGCGGCAGAACCGTCGGGCGAAGCTGGTGAAGCTCGGCTGACCTATTCACGTCCAAACGACTGGGAGGCTCGAATGAAGGCCACAAGTAGAAGCGCTGCCGTGGTGTTGGTTGGTCTGTTGGCCGCCTGCGCCGCGCCACAGGACCAGACACCCGTGGTAGACCTGGAGGCCGAGGCGCAGGCCGTCGAGGCCGTATCCCAGCAGTGGCTGGAACACGTCACCGCAAGGGACCTGGAAGCTCTCACGAGTCTGATTGCCGACGACGCCGTCTTCTTCGACGTGGGCGAGCCCACGAAGGAGGGTTTGGCAGCCATTAGAGCGGATGTCGAGAGCAACTGGGGCGAGAATCCCGACTTCACGGTTACGTGGTCCACAACCTCGGTGGACGTAGCATCCTCCGGCGACCTGGCCTGGGAGCGCGGCAGCTGGGAGTTCGACCCGGATGGCGCCGGTGAGGCCGAGGGCGATTACGGCGAGTACGTCACCGTGTATCGGAAGATCGATGGTGCGTGGAAGGCCGTGGCCGACATCGGACACAGCACGAAGCCGGAGCCGGAAGAGATGATTAAGGAATAAGGGCGCTTTCCGAGGGGCCGTCAGTGCGGGAGGTTGACAGGCCTGCGAGCTCGACCATCCGGGCACGCAGGCCTGTCGCTTGCTCAGGCGCCACGTCGGCAACTGCACTTCCTGGACGCGCCTCCGGCTTGGGCTCCTGCGAGATGGTGCACCCCGACGCCACGCCGGACGCGATGGTAAACCCGTAGACGACTACCGGCTGACTTGTTTAGCTTGGGGCGCTCGTCAATCCGGTCTACAGGAGGAAAGCTATGGTCGTCCCGAGCCTCACTCGCGTTCTCTGCGTCGCGCTCGCCCTGTTGTTCAGCGTTCATGCTTCGGCCGACGCGCAGATCAACCGTCTGAAAAAGGCCGCCGAGGAAGCGGCCGTTCGCGAGACCTCGAATCAGGTGGACCGCTTCGTGACCGAGGCCGTCCAGTGCGCGTTCGATGACCCGCGATGCATCGACGAGGCTGAGAAATCAGGACAGCCTGTAGTCTTGATCGACAGCGAGGGCCGGGTCATCACGGACGACGAGGGACGGCCGATCACGGATCCCGACGCCGCGGCAGCCAAGGCCGGGGGCGGTTCCGGGGAGGACGCTCCGCAGAAGCCCGGTGAAGGCGTATGGGCGAACTACGATTTCGTGCCCGGCGAGCGCGTGCTGTACGTTGACGACTTTTCCTCCGACCGGGTCGGCGATTTCCCCCAACGGCTTGAGTGGATCCGCGGAAACATGGAGATCGTGGAGTGGGAAGGACGACGGCTCCTCCGGGCGACGGGCGCCAACAGCCAGTTCGCCATCCTGGTCACCGGCGGCGTGCCGGAGCAGTTCACGCTCGAGTTCGAGGTTCATGATCCCGCGACCGAGCAGGGTACGCGCGTGATTACCGGCGAGGCCCCGAGCAATATCAGCAACTACGACGGGAACCACTTCAACTTCGGCAACTGGCGTGGCTCGGGAATCTGGGGGCAGCGGGAGCCGCTTTCCACGATCCAGGACGAGACCATCAGCGAGCAGGTGGTGACGGCTCGCATCATGGTTGACGGCGCCCACGGCAAGGCGTTCATGGACGAAACCCGTATCGCCAACGCCCCGCGGGTGGAGCTGGAGCGAGGCGATCGGATCACTTTCGTGATGGACGGCCGCCCGGACCGGCCGATCTACGTCGGGGAGATTCGCCTCGCGGCCGGCGGGCGAGACCTGTACGACAAGCTCGCAGCCGAAGGCCGGGTAGCCACGCGCGGCATTCTCTTCGATGTGGACAGCGACACAATCCGGCCGGAGTCGACTCCTACCCTACGAGACATCGGCGAGATGCTGCAGAATCACCCGGAACTAGATCTCCTGATCGAAGGCCACACCGATTCCGAGGGCGACGACGCCTACAACCTGGAGCTGTCCGGACGGCGAGCGGAGGCCGTGGTTCAATTCCTGGTAGCCGAGTACGGGATCGCCGCCGACCGGCTCGGTGCCGAGGGGATAGGGGAATCGAACCCCGTGGCGGACAACTCGACGCCGGAAGGGCGACAGCAGAACCGGCGGGTGGAACTGGTCGTACGGTAGCGCTTGACTCATGGCATCGCCGCCGTATTCTCCGGCGATGCCAAGGCGCGACGACATCTCCTCGATCCTTCTGATCGGTTCCGGGCCGATCGTAATCGGACAGGCCTGCGAGTTCGACTATTCGGGCACGCAGGCCTGCCGTGCCCTGAGGGAGGAGGGATACCGGGTGATCCTGGTGAACTCCAACCCGGCCACGATCATGACCGACCCGGACATCGCCGACGCGACCTATATCGAGCCCACCACACCGGACTGGGTAGAGCGGGTCATCGAGAAGGAGCAGCCGGACGCGCTCATACCCACGATGGGGGGTCAGACGGCCCTCAACGTGGCGTTGGCCCTGCATGAGAGAGGCACCCTCGAGCGATACGGCGTAGAGCTCATAGGGGCGGACATCCACGCCATCCAGACCGCCGAGGACCGGGAGAAGTTCGCTGACGCCATGGGGCGCATCGGCCTCAGGGTCCCGCATGGTGGGTTCGCCCGCACCGTGGAGGAGGCCCTCGCCATAGCCGAGGAAACGGGCTTCCCGGCCATCATCCGTCCCTCGTTCACGCTCGGTGGCACGGGCGGCGGCATCGCGTGGAACCAGGAGGAGTTCGGGCGCAAAGTGCGCCACGGGCTCGAGCAGTCACCGATCACCGAGGTGCTCATCGACCGCAGCGTCATCGGCTGGAAGGAGTTCGAGCTCGAGGTGATGCGCGACGGTGCCGACAACGTGGTGATCGTCTGCTCGATCGAGAACTTCGACCCGATGGGGGTGCACACGGGAGACTCGATCACTGTGGCGCCGGCGATGACTCTCTCCGACTGGGAATACCAACGGATGCGGGATGCCACCATCGCCTGCATCCGTGAGATCGGGGTGGAGGCGGGCGGCTGCAACATCCAGTTCGCCCTCAACCCCGACGATGGCGAGATGCTGGTGATCGAGATGAACCCCCGTGTCTCGCGCAGCTCGGCTCTCGCCTCCAAGGCGACCGGTTTTCCCATCGCCCGGATCGGAGCGAAGCTGGCGGTGGGGTACCGACTGGACGAGATCGACAACGCTATAACGCGAAAGACTCCCTCCTGCTTCGAGCCCGTACTGGACTACGTGGTAGTGAAGGTGCCGCGCTTCGCATTCGAGAAGTTTCCCCACGCCGACGCGGCGCTCGGGGTGCAGATGAAGGCCGTCGGCGAGGTGATGGCCATCGGTCGGACCTTCAAGCAGGCGTGGCTCAAGGGATTCCGGGCCCTCGAGAACGGCCGCGCGGGCTGGCTGCCGAGTGCCGCTCCGGAGGATGATCGTCTACCGGACGACACGCTCGAGAGCCTGCGCTCTGCGCTTCGTACAGCGACGCCGGAGCGGCCGTTCCAGATCCACCGGGCCCTGGCCGCCGGTGTGCCACCGGAAGAAGTAGCGGAGGTGGCCCGCATCGATCCGTGGTTCGCGCACCAGCTGGCCGAGATCGTCGCCGGCGGCGGAGAGATCGCCGAGGCACCGGATCTGACGGCGGAGCTGCTCCTCGCGGCGAAACGGATGGGATTCGGTGACGCCGAGCTGGCCGCACTGCGGGGCGTGGATGAGGCCGAGGTCCGCTCGACCCGGCACGAGAAAGGCATCCGGCCCGTCTTCAAGACGGTAGACACCTGCGCCGGCGAGTTTCCGGCGGCCACTCCGTACCTGTACTCGACATACGAGTCCGAGAACGAATCGGTGCGCAGCGATCGCCGCAAGGTGGTGATTCTCGGCAGCGGCCCGAATCGGATCGGACAGGGAGTCGAATTCGATTACTGCTGCGTGTCGGCCTCGCTCGCGCTGGGCGAGGCCGGAGTCGAGACCATCATGGTCAACTCCAATCCGGAAACGGTCTCCACAGACTTCGACATCTCTGACAAGCTCTACTTCGAGCCCCTGACGCTGGAGGATGTGCTCGAGATTGTCGAGCACGAACGCCCGGATGGCGTCGTGGTCCAGATGGGCGGCCAGACTCCCCTGCGGCTGGCCCGGCACCTGGAGCAGCTCGGTGTCCCGATCCTCGGCACCAGCGTGGACGCCATCGATCGCGCCGAGGACCGCGGGCGCTTCGAGGCGCTGACCCGGGAGCTGGGGATCGCCTGCCCCAAGGCGGGGACGGCCACCAGCATGGACGAGGCGGTAGTGGTGGCGGAGCGGATCGGCTATCCGGTGCTCGTGCGGCCCAGCTACGTACTTGGCGGAAGGGGCATGGAGATCCTCTACGACGAGGCGATGCTGCGCGAGTACTTCGGCGCCGCGGTAAGCGCCTCTCCGGAGCATCCGGTCCTGCTCGATCGGTTCCTCGAGGATGCCTTCGAGGCGGACGTGGACGCCGTGTGCGACGGGGAGCGGGTCCTGATCGGCGGCGTGATGCAGCACATCGAGGAGGCCGGTATCCACTCCGGCGACTCCGCCTGCGTGCTGCCGCCCTATCTGCTGAGCGACCATCACATTGACGAGATGCGTCGCTTCACCCATGCCTTCGCCGAGGCGCTGGATGTAAGGGGGCTCATCAACGTTCAGTACGCTGTCCACGAGGGAAAGACGTACGTACTCGAGGTGAACCCGAGAGCCAGTCGCACCGTGCCGTTCGTGAGCAAGGCCACGGGAATCCCCATGGCGCGGGTGGCCGCCCGGATTCTGGCGGGTGAGAGCCTTTGGGAGGCAGACTTCTCAGACAGGCGGGTGCTCGCCGACGTATCGGTGAAGGAGGCGGTCTTCCCGTTCAACAAGATCCCGGATGCCGACCCGCAGCTCGGCCCGGAAATGCGCTCAACCGGCGAGGTGATGGGCCTGGCCGACAGCTTCGGGCTGGCCTTCGCCAAGGCGCAGGTTGCCGCGGACGGATCGCTGCCGCTCGAGGGCTCGGTCGTGGTGACCGTCCACGACCGTGACAAGCCCACGGCTACACCCATCGTTCGCCGTTTCCACGAGCTGGGCTTCGAGATCCTGGCGACCGACGGCACCGCCCGGTACCTGCGTGGCCGTGGGGTGCCGTGCCAAAGCGTCCTCAAGGTGCACGAAGGCCGGCCGCACATCATCGACCTGCTGCTGTCCGGGAAGATCCAGCTGCTGCTCAACACGCCGCTGGGAAAGCACGCTCAGCAGGACGACTACGCGATCCGCCGCGCGGCCATCACGCGGGGGATTCCGTACACGACCACGCTCTCAGCAGCCTCGGCGGCGGCCGACGCCATCATCGCCCTCCGGAGCCGGGCCGTCGGCGTCCGCAGTCTCCAGGAGAGGCTGGCCGGCACGCCAGCACCGGCAGGGATCTGACCCGCGCCGGGGAACCACCGGCCGGCCCTCGACGTTGACGTCTGCAGCGCGTTTTGGGTATCAATGGGCTACCTGCCCGCCTCGAGTGGCGGAAGGGTCGAGGCAGCGGAACCGTTCCCCGGACACCGATGACCGTGCGTTTTCCCGACGAAGAGCGGGAAGTGGTCTGCTGCAGCGTCGGAACGCCGACCAGGCATCGCCGGGTCAGCCTACTCGCTCCCAGGAGGG
>JBDGYE010000125.1:0-4996 GCA_039584255.1 Gemmatimonadota bacterium | reverse complement strand
CTTGTTCCGCGAGGTCGGCTGCGGGCCGGTGAGTGGGACGTATTCTTGGTTCGGGACCTCGGAGGTGGCATCGGCGGCATCTACATAGGAGGAATACCTGCCATCGTGGGCGCGGAGCTGGATCCGAGCGGCCAGCGCGACTTGGCCGCAGCCGGGGCCCGCATTCTCGCACACGAGCTGGGCCATTCGCTCAACCTCCAGCACGTAGCGTGCACCCCGGAGGGCAACCTGCTTGCACCAGGCTGTCCGGCCGCGGACCGGACCCGGCTGACGGCAGCTCAGATAGAGTCGGCCCGGGCCCAGGCACGGACGGGACACCCATTCTGACAAGCCGTTCCTCCCGTGGCTCCCGCCTTGCACTTTCCTCCTCGCAGACGCCGATCGGACCGGTGTGATAGGCCCGACATGAGAACACACAAGTTCCATTTTGTTAGATAGTTACGCGTCCGATGCACCTGTCCGGCGGACGCTCCGCCTGGCAACCGTCTGACGGTACCGCGCAGGAGGTTCGCGCAAAACGCGGCGCGAAGCGGCACAAGCGGAGGGAGCATGGCGAGATCGAAAGCACTCGTCCGGTCACAGGACCGTCGGAGGCTGGTGCGGCTCGCGACCGAGCTGCCGCAAACGGCCATGCCACTCGACGAGGCGCTGAAGCTGGTCCTCCAGGCAATCGAAAGAACTTTTGGCTGGTCCGGGGGTCGCGTTGCGCAGCCCGATGAGACGGTAGCGGCTGACGGACGCATTCGACTTCCGATACTTGCGGAAGAGCGCCCGCTTGCCGTCCTGGAGCTGCATCCTACGACTGTGGCAGCCGAGCGGGCGGAGGTCCGCGAGCTGTTGGAGTTATTGGCGGGGCAGCTGTCGCTGATCGCGGGCCAGCAACGCATGCGGCAGGCGGTGCGCCAGGCAGCCCGACACGTGCGCAAACAGCAGGTGGAGGTACCGCGGGCTTCGGAGGGCGTACGGCTCTACGATCCAGACACGGGGCTTCCGGAAGAAGCTCTGCTGGCCGACCGAATTCAGCAGGCTGTGCGACGCCGCCAGCGCTCGCCCCGGAACCAGTTCGCGGTTGTCGCGCTCGAGGTGGACGGCTTCGAGCAGGCGCCCAGCTCGGCCAGACTGGAGTCGGTCGACGACTTGCGTCGTGAGACTCTCCACACGCTCGGCCGTCGGCTGCTCGCCCAGTGCCGTCCGGCAGACACGGTGGCGCGCAGAGGCGTCGGGTTCGCCGTCGTGCTGGAGGCTGTCCGAAGCAACGAAGAGGCCATGCAGGTGGCAGAGCGGTTGCGGCGCGAGGCCCAGCGGCGCCTTTCCATGGGGGGCGGGCATCTGTCGCTCGACGCGTACGCCGGGGTCGTCCTCGGAAGCACCGCCTACGACAATCCGAAGGCCCTGCTCTCAGATGCCGATGCGGCGCTGGCTCGAGCCCGGCGGGGCGACGACCATATCCAGCTCTTCGACGCCGGCGTGGAAGCAACGGAGCGGAAGCGGCGTCTGATAGAGACGGAACTGGCAAACGCGGCAAAGAACAGCGAGCTCTACCTCGAGTTCCAGCCAATCGTCGCGCTGGCGGATGGCCGAATCTCAGGCCTCGAGGCGTTCATCCGGTGGAGACATCCGGAGATGGGGCTCGTGCCTCCGGCCGATTTCGTGCCTGTGGCGGAATCGTCGCCCCTCATCTTCGAGATCGGCAACTGGGTACTCGAGGAGACCTGCGCCCAGGTTCGCCGGTGGCTGGACAGGCTGGCCCCGCGCGCGGTCCCCCCCGTAGCCGTGAACGTCACCGCCCGTCAGCTGTTCCACCCGGAGTTCCTGACTCGCGTCCGCGAAATCCTGGAGCATCATGCGCTTTCCGGAAGCCAGGTGCGTTTCGACGTCTCAGAGACCGACCTCATGAAAGACGCCTCCGCTGCGGCAGCGATACTGGACCGCCTGCACGGCATGGGCATTCGGGTGGCCATGGACGATTTCGGGACTGGCTACTCGTCGCTCAGCCTGCTGCACTCGCTGCCGATCAGCGCTTTGAAGATCGACCGCTCTTTCATCAGCCGCCCACGGGAAAGGCTCCGCAAGTGGGGAGTCGCCCGGACCATAGTCGAGCTCGCGAAGATCCTCGATCTCGAGGTGATCGCCGAGGGCATCGAGACGCGGGAGCAGTTCCTCGAGCTGCGGAGCGCGGGTTGTCACCAGGCCCAGGGCTTCCATTTCGCCGGTCCTGTGGGGCCGCCGCAGGCGGAGGAGTTCATCCGCGACGGCTACCCGCTGGACTTGGAGGCGCCCGTCCGCTAATCGTTCCGGCGTGACTCTTCGTGCCCGGACATTCAGTCGCGCCGGCCTCGCCGGAAACCCATCCGACGCATATTTCGGTAAGGCGATCGCCGTCCCCGTCCGCAACTTCTCCGCCACTGCCACGTGCCGCGAGTCGGACGGGGTAACCGTCCGCGCTCCCGACGGGGAGGCCACGTACAGAGACTGGGCCCATCTTCACCAGGCTGTCCGGAGGAACGGCTACCAGGGTCCACAAGGTGTACTCACGGCGACCGTCCATCGGTTCTTCGGCGCGTGCGAGAGCCACGACATAGACCCGAAGGCTCGTGGACTCGTCCTTTCCACGACCACCGACATTCCCGTGCGGGTCGGGCTCGCGGGCTCCAGCGCCCTGGTGATCTCGGCTCTGCGCGCTCTCGCGTGGCACTTCGAGGTAGAGATCCCGCCGGACCGGATGGCGACTCTGGCTCTGCAGGTCGAGACGGATGAGCTATCGATACACGGGGGACTGATGGACCGGGTGGTACAGGTCTACGAGTGCCCGGTTTACATCGATCTCGACCGAACACTGCTGAGACGATATGCGAGGGGCCGCTACGAGAGGCTGGAGTCGGCTTCCCTGCCTCCGCTCTTTCTGGCTTGGGATCCAGCCGGGACGGCGGGCAGCGAGACAGTCCACAATGAGCTTCGTCGTCGCTTCGAACGGAACGAGCCCGGGGTGAGACAGGCGATGCTCGAGCTGGCCGCGATGGCTGACGAAGCCAGGCAGCTGCTGCTCGCTGGGAGAGGCGACCTGCTGGGTCCGATCATGGACGCCAACTTCGACGTTCGGGCCAGTATCGTCTCGGTCGGCGAGGTGAATCTGAGGCTCGTCGAAACCGCCCGCCGCCACGGCGCCGCCGCAAAACAGGCAGGCTCGGGCGGCGCAGTGATCGGAACGTACGACGGCGACCCCGAGCGGCTTGCCCGGCTGCGCGATTCGTATGCAGCCATCGGAGCACGCCTGGTAGTCCCCGACGTCGGGTAGGACTGTCATCTCTGCGGCCCGCTCGCTTCGACCGCCGGGGCCGGCGCAGGGCCGATGGCGGTAATCTGGAGCCGCGGCGGCGACGGAAAGACCTCACAGACGATCTCTCATGCGTGGTCCGCGTCGCCCACGGCCGGCCGGCGCGGAGCGAGAACTGCGAGCACGAGAGACCAGAAACGCCAGTCCAGTGATGATCAGTACCACTCGCAGGTACGTGTCGCGGTCGTCATTGTCCATTCTACCTCTCGTTCGGGCCGGCCATGGCGGGCCGAAGCCTTGGAGGACCGGAGCTGTCCCAGGATACACCAAAGTCGATCGAGGGGAAGGTCTGCCAGGGTCCCTGGCCACCAGCGAGCGTTGCCAGCTCGTACAACAGGCTGTACCTTGAGGTTGTCCCGCCCACAATATGTTGTAGAGGTACGGGCCAACCGGCCAGTAGCGGGTTCCTCCGTCAACAACGGAAGGATCGGCCCTGACCTGGGAAGGGGACGAGCGCATGGTAATCCAGCAGGATGCGTGGCTCCTGATTCGCGAGCGCGGCTTGGCTCCGGACGAGATCCACGAGATCGCGGCACAGGGGCTCGGAGTGCCGGAGGCGCGCTGGCGCTACCAAGAGAACGGGATCTGTCTGAGTGACGTCCGGTTCTACATGGAACTTCGGGCCCGGAACCTCCCTACCCTGCAGCGCATGGAGGCCTGGAAGGGACGCCGTAGGCTGTTCGGACTGCCCCCCGTACGGTCTGCCGAGAACCACGTCGATGGCGTCGTCGAAAGGGACCGGACCACGACGCAGGCGGCGGGTCCTTATGTAGGCTCGACTGGGCAGCGTTAAGGTCACTCCAGCAGGGGCCCTCAGCTCTGTGCACCGCCCGATGGGCTCGCGATGATCGGTCTGTCCGCCAGACGATCAGCCGAACTCGATTCCCTGCGCCAGAGGCAGTTCAGTGCTCCAGTTGACGGTATTCGTCTGCCGGCGCATGTAACCCTTCCAGGCGTCCGATCCTGACTCCCTGCCTCCCCCCGTCTCCTTTTCACCACCGAAGGCCCCACCGATCTCAGCTCCGCTGGTGCCGATGTTGACGTTGGCGATACCGCAGTCGCTGCCTCTATGCGACAGGAAGTACTCGGCCTCGCGCACGTTGTCGGTGAAGATGGCCGACGAGAGACCTTGCGGGACATCGTTGTGGATGGCGAGCGCGTCTTGGATCTCGGCCACCGCCTCCTGCGGTGACGAATCCGCCCCCCCGTAGCCTACGATGTAGAGGATCGGCGCGAACGTCTCCTCCTGCACGATCGTGTACTCGTTCTTCGCCGCCGCGATGCAGGGCACGACGTAGTGGCCGCCCGGGTACTCGTCACTGCCGAGGGGCTCGCCGCCGTACAGGATGTCTCCGCCCTCGGCCTTCACCCGCTCGATCGCGTTCTGGAGATCCTCCACCGCGCCGCGGGTTACGAGGGGTCCCATGAGGGTAGCCGCGTCGAGCGGGTCGCCAATGCGGATGTCCTGGTAGGCGCGGACGAGACGCTCCACCAGCTCATCCCGGACCGACTCATGCACGATGATGCGGCGCGCGCTGGTACAGCGCTGCCCGGCCGTGCCGCAGGCTCCGAACAGGATGGCCGGCAGAACCATGTTCAGATTGGCGCTGGGGGTAACGACGATAGCGTTGTTGCCCCCCAGCTCCAAGATCGTTCGTCCAA
>JBDGYE010000057.1:0-25952 GCA_039584255.1 Gemmatimonadota bacterium | reverse complement strand
CGGACCCAGCGACCCTTTCCGGATGAGGCGAAGAGGAAGGGCGGATCCTCCTCCGTCTGAGTGATCTCACCGAACCGGAAGTTGAGCATCGAATTGTAGGTCCGCTCCACGAGCCATTCGCGCCAGTCTTCGTGCGTGCGATCCTCAGACAGAGGCAGCTTGTAGATCACGCTCACGTTCGAGACCGTGAGCTCCGGATCCGTGGCGATGGCGAATAGCGTCTCGTCGTGCGGCGGAACGTCTATCATCTCCCGCTCGCGTGGGCTCTCCGGACTCTCCAGTCCCGAGAAGTGCCGGCGGATCAGCTCCTCGATCCAGTCGGCATCGAAGTCGCCCACGGCAATCACCGCCATCAGGTTCGGCCGGTACCAGTCATCATAGAAGCGGCGCACCACGGAGACGGGGGCGTTCTCGATGATCTCCGGCTCTCCGATCGGCAGCCGCTCGGCATAGCGAGAGTCCTTGAACAGGATCGGGAACTGTTGGTCGCGAATCCGAGCGTTCGCTCCCTGCCCCTGGCGCCACTCCTCAAGGACTACGCCGCGCTCCTTCTCTACTTCTTCGGGATCGAAGGCGAGACCACGTGCCCAATCCTCCAGAATCTGGAAAGCCGTCTCGACAATCTCGGCGCTGTCGGTGGGCACCGTCAGCATGTACACGGTCTCGTCGAAGCTGGTATAGGCGTTGACGTCAGGCCCGAAGCGCATGCCGATGAACTCCAGGTAGTCCACCAGTTCCTGCTTCTCGAAGTTCTCGGTGCCGTTGAACGCCATGTGCTCGACGAAGTGCGCGAGCCCGCGCTGGTCCTCGTCCTCGATCACCGAGCCGGCGTTCACCGCCAGGCGTAGCTCGGCACGCTGCTCGGGACGGCGGTTCTCGCGGATGTAGAAGCGCAAGCCGTTGTCCAGCGTGCCGACGCGCACCGCAGGATCGACGGGGATCGGTTCGCCGGGTCCCGCCGTAAACGCGCGGGTCGTATCCGCGATGTCCTGCGCATGTGCCACCGGCGGAGCGGCTGCGATGGCGATGGCGATCAAGCCCGCCGTGAGTTTGCGCTGCATGGCTCTTCCGTTCGTCTTCCGTTTTCGAGAACGCCGGGACCTCGTCCTTTCCGGCGCCGGGAGCCGGACGCGGGATGCGGCCAAAGGTATCAGCGTACGTTCATCCATGCCGATCCCGTACAGGCGGGGGCACGGGTCGTTCCTTTGTTCCATTCCACAACGGACCGCCGGCGCCGTCCGCTGCTCGTGGCAGGACGGACACCGGCGGATCGGGGGTAGAATCGTCGGCGGCCGGGCTCAGACGACGCCGTAGCCGACCATGGCGTTGGCGACCTTTACGAAGCCGCCGATGTTGGCTCCTTTCACGTAGTCGACGTAGCCGTCGCCTTCGTCGCCGTAGATCACGCATTGCTCGTGGATCTTCTGCATGATGCCCTTGAGCCTCTCGTCGACCTCATCGCGCGACCAGGCGATGCGAAGCGCGTTCTGGCTCTGCTCGAGACCCGAGACCGCTACGCCGCCGGCGTTGGCGGCCTTGCCCGGACCGTAGCAGGTCTTCGCCTCGGTGAAGATCGCCACCGCGTCCTCGTCGCTGGGCATGTTGGCGCCCTCACCGACGGCGATGCACCCGTTGTCAACCAGCGTGCGCGCGTCATCGCCGTCCAGCTCGTTCTGGGTCGCGGACGGGAAGGCGAGCTCACCCGAGACACCCCACGGGCGCTTGCCCTCGTGGTAGTCGCAGCCAAAGTGCTGTGCGTACTCGTCGATGCGGCCGCGCCGGACCTCCTTCAGCTCCTTCAGCCACTCCAGCTTCTCTTCGTCAATGCCGGCGGGATCATGGATGAATCCGCCGGAATCGGAGGCGGTCACGGGCCTGGCCCCCATCTGGAGAAGCTTCTCCATCGTGTAGATCGCCACGTTCCCCGAGCCGGAAACCACCGCCGTCTTGCCGTCGACGCTGTCGCCTCGCCGGTTGAGCATGTTCTCGACGAAGTAGACCGTGCCGTAGCCCGTGGCCTCGGTGCGAATCAGGCTGCCACCGAAGGCGAGGCCCTTACCCGTCAGGATGCCCTCGAACTGGTTCTTGAGGCGCTTGTACTGGCCGAACAGATAGCCGATTTCGCGCGCGCCCACTCCGATGTCGCCGGCCGGAACGTCCGTGTGGGGACCAACGTGACGGTACAGCTCCGTCATCATCGACTGGCAGAAGCGCATCACCTCGCGGTCGCTTTTTCCCTTCGGATCGAAGTTCGCTCCGCCCTTACCGCCGCCCATCGGCAGGGTTGTGAGGCTGTTCTTGAAGACCTGCTCGAAGCCCAGGAATTTCAGGATGCTCTGGTTCACCGAAGGGTGGAAGCGAAGGCCGCCCTTGTAGGGGCCGATGGAGTTGTTGAACTGGACGCGCCAGGCGCGGTCGGCCCGCACGTTCCCCTCGTCGTCCTCCCAGGTCACGCGGAAGATGATGATCCGGTCCGGCTCGGTCAGCCTCTCGAGGATCTTCTCGCGTCGGTAGATCGGGTGCTCGAAGGTGTACGGCACTATGCTGTGAGCAACCTCCCGCACGGTCTGATGGAACTCAGACTCGCCGGGATTGCGCTTGATCACCCGGGCCATGAAGCGCTCGAGTTCCTTCCGGATCTCCGCGCTGGCGGCGTTGGTCATCTGTGGCTACCTCGCTTCATTGGGTTGCATGGTTTGGCGGACCCGGCGTAGTCCCGGACCCGATCGGAGCCTACCTTCACGAACCCCGCGAATCCCCGCGGGAAACAAGGGTTCGACATGTCAAGAATCGTGCTCATCGGGGGGCCGGCGGCGCTAATCCGTGGGTGGGAGCGGGAAGAGGCCAGACGGGGCGAACAAGAACTAATCGGCCGCCCCCTCTACGAGGCTCTGGAGAAGGTCGGTGGCGAGATCCGAGGGCATACCGTAGTCGGCGACGCGCCTCAAGGCCGTGCCCAGTACTTCCAGCTCCCCGCCGTCGAACCAGACACCGCCACACTCGGGGCACCGGTCAACGATCACGTTTTGGATCACCTCCTTACGCATCGGTGATCCATCGTGCTGACAGCTTACGGTTTCCTCTCTCTCGGCCTTCAGAGCGAGCTCGCACTCGCTGCAGGTGGGGACGCCTTCGAACTGGCTGTGCGTGCGCTGGCGGCCGCACCGGACGCAGGTCTCGCCCGCACTCTGATCTCCCGGCGAAGTTACAGTTCGGACAACGACTTCGGAGAGAGCGGCCAGCGACCGCCGCGGTACGGGGCGCTCGACCGACTCGAACACGCGGGCGAAGTCGGCCGCCGGGTAATGGAGGACACGAGCGAACTCGGGATCCACGACGATGAAGTCACCGGGCTGTGCCTCTATCGGACCATGGGCTGTCTGAAGCACCGACGGCTCCCTGATCTCGGCCGCGTATACCCTCCCGGTGCGGCTGTACATCCGCCAGTCCAAGGCTTACCTCCGTACTGGATGCAGCGCCTGGCTATCGAGCTGGGCTGGGACAGTCAGGCGGGACCTCGTCCGATGCTAACGTCACCGCCCGGGCTTGTCACGGCCCGGTTGACAGAGCGCGGGGCGTTCCCTATTGGCGAGGTGAGAGGTCCGGAGTCAAGCTCCCGAGGATCGATAGACAATCCTGACCGGCGCCGGGCCCGGCAGCAACTACTCGCTTCGGGACTTCTTGTCACCTCGCCCGGGTGGGGTCGAAGCACGTTCGGTGTTCCCGTCGTCACTCCGGGGTATGCATGACCCGAGACTCGGAGTCCGCATGAAGTGGGTAATCCTTGCCGCCCTGGCTGCCGCCGTGCTGTCGCCGTTCGTCTTCCCGGACCTGGTGGCCAGGCTGGCGCCGCTGCTGCTCTACTTCCCCCAGCGCCTGGGCGATCGTGAGTCCGCACCCGGGGTGTGGGGCCTGGAGAACGCCGAGGAGGTATGGATCACGACGGAGGACGGCATCCGGCTGCACGCCTGGTGGGCGCCCGCGAGGACAAGCGCCGCCGGTTCGGACGGGGCACCGGCCCGAGGGTCGCTCCCTGGTTCGCCAGCGGCCGCGATCTTCTTCCACGGGAACGCGGGTCACTTGGCGGGGCGGGCTCCGATCGCCGAGCGGCTGCGCCGGCTGGGACTGGAAGTGCTCCTGCTCGACTACCGGGGCTTCGGCCGCAGCGAGGGCCGGCCTTCGGAAGCGGGGCTGTACCGCGACGGCCGCGCGGCTCTGAGCTTCGTCGAGCGGGAGCGTGGGATACCGGCACGCAGAATCCTGCTCGCGGGCCACTCACTCGGCGGAGCGGTCGCGACGGCCGTAGCTGCCGAGCGGCTCGTTGGCGGACTCGTCGTCACCAGTACGTTCCGAAGCCTGCCGAGCATCGCTCACGCCCTCCACAGGTGGCTGCCCGGGCGGTTCTTCTCCTGGAGCATCAACCGGTTCGACTCGGAGATCCGCATGGCAGACGTGCAGGTTCCAGTTCTGGTCGGCTGGGGCACCGAGGACGAGTTCATCCCGCGGGCGCAGCCGCGTGCCCTGTACGAGGCGGCTGGTGAGCCGAAGAGGTGGATCGAGGTGGCCGGAGCGGGGCACAACGACCTGTGGTGGGCACCCGAGCTGTGGGAGGAGATCGCCTCGTTCGTCTCGGAGGTCGTCTGGCCCGGGATGCCATATGCGGGAGCGCAAGCGCCCTGAGGCGGGCGGCCGCTTGCCCTAGCACCGGCTGACGAAACCCGGCGCCCCCTCTCCTACGTATTGGGTTCCGATCGAACAGCGGACGGACAGACGGAAGAGGACATCATGGACGAAGATAAGCAGGCCGAGACCGAGGAGTACCACGTTCGGGGGGAGAACCTTCTCAGCAAGGTCAAGGAGATCGTTCACGAGGGGAACGTGAGACGAATCTCCATCAGGACGGACGAGGGCAAGTCACTGATAGACATCCCGCTGACATTCGGAGTGGTGGGGGCATTGCTCGCACCGGTGTGGGCGGCGGTCGGGGCGATCGCGGCGCTGGTCGCCAACTGCACGATCTCGGTGGAGCGGCAGGCGGAGGACTGACCTCGCGCTGCCCGCCGCTCCCCGCTCGAGACCTCAGGGCGTCTGGAAGCGGATCGGCAGCTCGGTCCAGCTGGCGACCTTGCGGTCGCGGCTCATGGCGGGGGCGAAGCGCATGTCGTCCGCGCTGGCGAGCACGGCGGCGTCGAGCTGCGGATCACCGCTCGACGTCCGCACCTCCGGGCCGCTGACCTTTCCGTCCTCGTCCACGTGGACTCGCAGAACAACGGTTCCGCCCCTTCGCTCCGCGGGCCTGTACTCTGCGAGCAGCCGGCGCGAGACCTGATCCCAGTTAAGCAGCCGCGGCGGAGTCTGAGCGGCGGCGAGAACCAGCTTCTCTTCCGGCACTACCACCGAGAAGCTCGGGGCGTTGAGGTCGGGTGCCTCCACCAGCTCGTCCACCGGGATGTCGACTTCGTCGATGCTCACGGGAGTGGGCGCGGCCCGGCGCCGCGACTGTACGGCCACCGCATTGGCCTGCGGGATTCCCTCACGGTACCCAGCCGCCTGGCCGCTTCGGCGACACCGATCGATCGCCGCCAGCACCTGAGGACCACCCGGAAGATCGCCGAGGTCCGCGCGGTCTCGATCCGAGGGCCGGAACGACACGCAACTCATGCGGACTATCCTGACCACCTCGTCCGTCGTGTAGTTGCTGGCGACCAGCATGCGGACCAGGTCCGTCTTGAGGAGCGGCCCCGCATCCTGCGCGACTGCCGCCGGCTGCGAGACGACGAATGCGGCGATCAGCGCTACCACGCACGAGGCCACCGCCGGTGGCTGCCACTTCAGAGTCCGCTTGTACATCTTTCCTGCCTTGCTCTATAGGCGAACAGAACGGCTGGGAACAGCCCGAAAGCCGGGGGCCGGCGCCCTTTTCCGACCGTCCCGCACCTCATGGTTTGGGCAACGGCCGTACCGCACGCCGCTCAGGAGGTGTAAGTAGATATAATATAGTGAATTACGCTGTGATTTTGGACACACGAGCGCGGTCTTGGCGGGCTGTCGTCAGTGCAAAAAGGTAAGAGCGGGTTGCAATACGAGGCGGCTCCCGGCCGGATTCGACGCTCCAGCCGGGACTCGACGTTCACATGACTATCCCGGCGAGTCTGCGCTGGACTCGGCGTCACCAGTGCAGGGGAGCATCGACAGGGCCTCCTCGAGACCGCCGAGGGTGAACGTGTACCGGTTCCTCCGGTACTGGTAGTCCGTCACCTCCACCGCGACCTGGCTCGCCATCTTCGCGCGCTCGGTGAACTCGGCCGACACGGCCCGCGGCGCCGTCACCGCCATCCCGGTAGGCTTGAGGATCCACTGCTGAACGCCTGATAACTCTTCATCGTCGAACTGTGTCCGCACGCGGACTCGCCGGCTCTGTCCGAGGTAGGTCGAGGTAACCGTGACCTGGAGCTCGCCTTCACTGCATGCCCAGGTGAGCCCCCCGGCGCCGGTTACCTGATTCTCGGCAGCCACCGTCGTGATGCTGCTGGCGTCTTCGCCCGACTCGGCGTCGATCCGCTCGAAGAAGTAGAAGTCTCCGACACGTACCTGGCCCGCCGCCTCGCTCGCGGCGAGGAGGAATGTCGCGGCCAGTGCGGCCGTACCGATCAGCCACCGCATCGATGCCTCCTGGTTTCGTGAGATGCGGCGAACGCTGCACATCGACAACAACCTACATCTGACGGCCCTCGAGCCGCGAGTTTTCCTGTCGCCGTTTCCGACAGGTGGCGGTAGCTTTCGCCGTGTAGCCATACGCGGCGGCTGGAAAGGCAAGGAGACAGGCCATGGCTGGAACAGCGGCAAGCGGCGCGGCGGCCGTAGCCCAGGCGATAAAGGCATCCGGCGCCATCGTCCGACTCGACGAACGTGAGTTCCAACGGCTCGTCAACCGGATGGACTCCCCCCTCGTCGTCCGCAACCAGGGAGGGCTGGGCAAGCGGACGTTCCAGTATCTCACAGGCTACCGGGGTCTGGTCTTCCACACGAAGACCCAGCAGCGCATCCACTTCCCCTCGGGAACGGAGATCATCGAGGCCAGGAAGATCTGGATCCCGTGAGGCGAGGCCGCGAGGGCCCGGCCTGGATGGGAAAGCGGGCGCGGGTCGAGCCACCTTACGCTACCGCGCCCGTGCCTCTTTCCCGGGTGAGTTCCCTGGCGCTCAGCCATTCGGAGTGTCCGAGAGCCCCGCCTTTCCATCCGTGCTGCTGTTCGGGGCCGGCGGTCCGTCGGGACCTTCCGGATCCGAGTCGGTAGTTGCCACCCCTTCCTGCTCAGACTGGGGCGCCACCACCGTCGTGATCTCCGGGCGCCACTCGTCGAGCTGCCGGATGAACTCCTGCGCCAGCTGCGCCAGCTCGACCTCGGCCGGCTCGGCCGGCGAGTCGGGCACCCCCACCCGCGCCAGGCTGATCGAAGCCTTCTCGTAGGTGCCGTCGGCCTCGATGGCCGACCGGTACGCCTCGGAGGCCGCGACGGGGAAGCCGCTGCGCTCCAGCGCCACGCCGAGGTTGTTGTGGAAGACCGCCAGATCTGCCCGGAGCTGGACCGCGCGGGCGAGCGGCGGGAGAGCCTCCTCGAATCGGCCTTTGCGGATCAGCATCAGCCCCAGGTTGTTCATCGACCAGGCATCCTCATCGTCCACGATGAGGGCCTGTCTGTACGAATCGATGGCCCCGTCCAGGTCACCGAGCTCCGAGGTGACGTTCCCACGCACACGGTGTGCGTCCGCCGAGCCGCGATCCAATGCGACCGCCCGGTCGATGCGCGCAAGGGCGTCCTCCGGCCGGCCGGCCTCGAGAAGCACGCGGCTCAGGTTGACCAGGCTCTTGAGATGATCCGGCTCCAGCTCGAGAGCCCTCCCGAACGCCCGCTCGGCGGTCTCGTGCTCGCCGGCCTTCCAGGCGGAGAGACCATGCATGTAATGGCCCCAAGGGTTCTCCGGCCGCCGCTGGACGTACAGGCCGAACCGTTCCGTGGCCTCGGGATAGTCACGCTCCCGGTACGCGGCCTCGGCCTCCTCGTAGCTGACCTCCTTGGCCCGTGGCTGCGGTGGCTTCTCCGAAACGGCGGTCTGCGAGGGTAGAGCTATCGTCGATTCGGGTCGAGTTGCCGGGGGGCTGGCTGCACGCCGGGCCGCAGGGGCGGTCGCCGTGCGAGTCTGTGCTCGGGTCCGCTCCGCGGGTGCCTCGTCGCCTCCGCAGGCCGAAACGGCAAGCGCGGGCCCGGCCAGCAGTACGAGCACGGCCGCTCGCAGGGCCCACTTGCGGACCGCCAGCGAGACCGAGGCGACGAGCACCACCAGGGCGGTGGACCCGATCCACTTCGTCCCCTTCTTCCATCCGTAGTCGCTGCGCATGACACTCCTCCTTCCGCTGGACGCCCGCCGGGGACGCCCGTGAACGTTGGCTTGGTCGGATTACGGGGAAGGCAAGGGTGCAGCCAGGGATGCGGCCGGGTGGGGGCGTGCGCGGTATCAGTATCTACCGCATGAACTTAGATGCACTATAGGGGAAGGATCGGGCCCTCTCCGAGGCGCCGTTTGTGTCCGAACGGACACAGCTTCGCCCTCGGGAATGTGGCCGAACGGACACCCGCGTCCGAGACCCGATAGGGTGATGGTCCCCCCGCGCTCGCCTCTTCGGATGCCGTGCCGGCGCATGATCTTCAGGAGGCTGGCGTGGTCGGCCAGGCCCAGCTCCTCGGCGGCCCGCGTGACGTGCCAGCGGTTTCGGGAGAGCGCATCGAGAACGATTCGTTTCTCGGCCTCTGCCTTACGGTCGCGAAAGGTACCGCTTTCCTCCCTCTTCCTGGCTCCCGCGTCGCCCCGGACTTCGGGCGGGATGTGCCGCGCCTCTATCGTATCGCCGTCCGCGGCTATGACGAGCCGCTCGACGATGTTTCGAAGCTCGCGAACGTTGTTGCGGCGCCATTCGTTGGCGGTCAGCGCATCCAGGGCCTCCGGAGTCACGCCCTTGCGTCGCATCCCGAACCGCTGGCAGATCACGGCAAGGAGATGATCCACGAGCTCCGGGACGTCGGACAGCCGTTCCCGAAGCGGCGGTACTGTGATCACGTGGACATTGAGGCGATACAGCAGGTCCTCGCGGAAGCGACCTTCCGCCGCCTCCGTCTCCAGATCACGATTGGTGGCGGCGGCCACTCTCGCCTCCACCTCGAGCTCCTCCTCGCCACCGAGGCGCGAGATACGTCGCTCCTCAACAACCCTCAGCAGCTTGGCCTGGGCCTGTGGAGACAGCTCTCCGACCTCGTCCAGGAACAGGATCCCTCTTCCCGCGCGCTCGAAGGCGCCCTTTCGGGTCCGGTCCGCTCCCGTAAAGGCCCCTCGTTCATGGCCGAACAGCTCGCTCTCCAGCAGGGTCTCCGCTAGTGCGGCGCAGTTGATGGGCACGAAGGGGGCGGAGGCGGCCGGGCTCATTCGGTGGAGTTCCCTGGCCACCAACTCCTTGCCGCTGCCGCTCTCTCCCTGGATGAGCACCGGGCTGGGGATGGGAGCCAGCCGCTCGATGACGCTCCGCAGCCTCTGCATCGGTGGACTGGAGCCGACCAGAGCAGTCTCGCCGCCGAGCTCGCGGCGCAGGCTTCGAATCTCTGACCTCAGCTCGCCTTGCTCCAGGGCCTTCCGTACCTCGTGCACGACGCGGTTCATCGACTCTGCCTTGTCGATAAAGCCGTAGGCTCCGAGTCGGATCGCCTGGGCACAGCGGTCGAAGTCACCCGTGCCCGTGTAGACGATTACGGGCACCACGATCTCGCGCTCCGCCATCGCCCGCAGCACCTCGAAGCCATCCATGTCGGGCATCTCGAGATCCAGAATCATGCAGTCGATGGTCGCCTCGACGAGCTCGTCCAGCGCTTGGCGGCCCGTGGTCGCCACACGCGTTCGGAATCCTCCGAGGCGCCTGAGATCGTAGGCGTACTGTTCCGCCAGTGCCTCGACATCGTCGACCACGAGAATCAGGCTCACGGAGCGCTCCTATCGATCCGGTGCCACGGCCGTACGCTCATCGACCGGCATATCAACCATGAAGATACTGCCTTCGCCCGGGCGGCTCTCGACGCTCACCGACCCGCCCAGGTCCGTGACCAGCCTCCGGACGATGCTGAGACCCAGACCCGTTCCCGACTCCCTGGTCGTATAGAAGGGCTCGAAGGCCCGCTCGCATTGCTCCGACGACATTCCGACTCCCGTGTCCCCTACCGATACCCGTATCCGCTCACCGTGGCCGTCGCCCGAGAAGCCGGTGGAAATCGTCACCGTGCCCCCGGCGCCCTCCAGGCTCTCGGCCGCGTTGGCCACGAGGTTCTTGAGCACGCGGCGTATGGAGAGCTTGTCCGCCGACACAGGGGGCAGGTTGGGGTCGAGCGCCAGGTCGTAGCGGATGACATCGCCGCGTGGCGCCTCATCGACCAGCTGACGAACGATCTCGTTGACGTCGCAGCGCTCTGGAGTCGTTTCCCGCCGAAGCCGACCGTAGCCCGCGGCCAGGGATTCCAGGTATGAGAGGCTGGAGTCGAGGGTCTCACGCCGCTCGTCGAACACCGAGGGAAGGGCGGACGGTTCCTCGCGGGACAGCTGGCCGAGGTGCTGCAGAACGTTGCGAAGTGGCACGAGGCCGTTCCTGATGTCGTGAGTGACCTGTCGGGACAGGTCGCCGATCGCGGCTCTACGCTCGGCTTCCCTCAACGCTCCGGCGCCGTCACGCATGCGGTCGGTCATCTCGCCCAGGCGCCGCGAGAGAGCGCCGATCTCGTCGGTGCGATCCGTGCCGAAATCCACATCCAGGCGGTCCAGATCCAGAAGGGTCGCCTTCCTTCCCAGGGCCGCGATCGGTCTGCTGATTCGCGCCGAGAGCCAGGCCGCCAGCAGCAGGGCCACGACCGCGGCCGCGCTCCCGCCGATCAGGAACCACCGGCTCGACGTGCGCCGAAGGGCGACCATCGGGGCGCGGGAATGGGTGACCATGAACCTCGCGGAAGCCGAGCCGCCGGCTGCGAGGAACGTCACCGGAAGCTGACGCATCACGACCCCGGCTAGAGTCCGCTCCGGATCCTCGATCAGCCGCCTCTGGAGCTCGCCGTTCGACGACATCAGTCCCCCGGGATACTCCAGCGACACGGCCAGGTCTCCCTCGCGAGCCATCCGGATAAGGAACGGGCGATCCACGTCCACTCCGCCGATGATGGTGAACCGTCGATCGCCCAGCTGCAGCGAGTCGGCGCGGACGAGTGCCAGGAACGAAACGTCGGGCGCCCTCACCACCGTGAGGGCCGCGCCGCCGGGCGCACTCGCCAGCCACTCGGGTAGACCAGGGTCGAGACGGTCATACTCGTTCCGGAAGTGTCCGGAGCTGAGGATTCGGCCGTCCCCGTCCTGAATCTGGAGCATCGACAGGCCTGCCAGCTTCATCGCGCCGCCGGCGTAGTCCAGCAGGTAGTCTCGCTCGTAGCCCGAGGCCTGAAGGAGCGCCATCCGGATCCGGTTGTCGTCGAGAATCGCCTGCGCCAGCGATCGGAGTCGTACCGCGATGGACTCGCTCTCCTCCTCGAGATCGGTTTCGATCACCCGGATCAGCACATCGACGCGTCGGATGTACTCGTCCTCCAGACGACCTACCGCCGCCTCGCGGGTCCCGATCGCGAACACGGCCAGGGGCCCGACCGCCAGCACGCCGAACGCCAGCACGAGCCGCGCCCGGAAGCTCATGGCTCGTTTACCGGGGTCGCAGGCGCCGTCCCGATCCTCGGGGTGCCGTCCCAGTCGAGGACCAGGCCTCCGATCCCCTCACGGAGAACCAGGTACGGACGGGTCTCCACCAGGTCCACCGCGGCCCCCCCTCCGCCTTCGGAGACCTCGAGCCAGGGGGCCGCGGCGTGGAGCCTCCTGAACGCCCCGCAGGGATCGAGCGGGCGTGCGGGCAGACGGTGCACATAGGCGAGCTCTGTTCCGGAGCGCAGTACCCGGGAGTACGACTCGGGTCTCAGAGCGGCCGTCCTCACGCGCGTGCGCGCCGCGGGGTCCGACAACAGGGTGCCCGCTACCTCGGCGGCCTCCTTGTCGGGGGCCTGCGCGTCGCGGGCCTGATGCCGGGCCAAAAGAGCTACCAGCCGCGCGGCGAGAGCGGCGGCGTCCGGATCGCCGATGGGATAGACGACTCGGAACGACCTGTCCGCGTGGTGTGCTCCGGCCCGGTCGAGCGCCGCGCTTGGCTGCCGAGGCGGCTCCGCAGCCCCACAGTCCGCAGCCGGCCGCATCCACGACGGCACCACCGACGGCCGCGCCTCGGAGGGCACGGCGTCGCGGGCCAGTGCCTCCGTTACTCCAATGGAGAGCTGCCCGGCGCCGCCGGCCCGGCCCGGGAGCAAGAGAGCGTACGAGCGATCCCACGGCAGGGGGTGGTCGCGATACTCCGGAAGCGCCCGGGCGTACTCGACGACCCGCCGGTCCCGGGTGAAGAGGAGGTCCACTCCTGCATCGAGGGCGTCGCGGCCGTCCTCGATGTCCGTTACGAGCTTCAGGAAGCCGGGCAGGTCGATGGTCCGGCGCGACCGGCCCATCATCCGCTCACCGCCGCCCGGGAGCGCTTCCGGTCGATAGCTCCCGGCACCCACGGGCCAGCCCAGGTGGACGGCGCCCGACACCACCGACAGCTCCGGGTCCGCCAGCAGCGACGGCGCCTCCGAGGACCTGGCCAGACCGATCCTCAGGATGCCCTCTCCGATCGCGGTCACCGAGTCTAGTGGAAGCCCGGTAACCGCCTCAAAAACGGAGATCGAGGAGCCGGTCACAGGCCGCGAGTCCGCCCTTCGGGACCAGCTTGCCAGGACGTCGGCAGCGCGGACCGGCGTTCCGGTCCAGAAGACGGCTCCCCGATCCAGCGTGAGGAACCACCGGCGACCTCCGTCTTCCGACCGCCACGCGGCCGCCAGTCCGGGCTCGGCTTCACCGGCACAGTCGACCCGGACGAGGGTCCCGTACAGGTTGCGGAAGACGAGCCGCTCCGAGTCGTTCCGCGGCCGGGGGGCAGAGCGAGGTTCGAGTGGATCCAGAAGAGCGACCTCGAGGACGGACGGCATCCGCTCACCCGTGAAGGGCGGGCACTCGCCCACATCCCACCCGAGCGCTTCCGGCTGGGGATTTCCCCCGCAGGCGAGCAGGAGCGGCAGAATGATGAGGGGTGCGCGAGCTTTCATGCTCTTCGCTACCCCCGGAGCTTGAAAAAAGCCCGGTCAGCGGCCGCTGTTGGCGAACAGCTGGAATCGCTCGTGCGCCTCGCGGTTCAGCTGCTCCCGGTGGTCCGGGTGCGCGATCTCGATGAGCGCCCGCGCCCGCTGCCGCAGGTTCCTCCCGTACAGGTTCGCCACCCCGAACTCGGTGACCACGTAGTGAACGTGCGCGCGCGTGCTGACGACGCCTGCCCCCTTCTTCAGGTAGGTCACGATCCGCGACTCGCCCCGGCGCGTGACTGAAGGCAGGGCTATGATCGGCTTGCCCCCCTCCGAGAGTGCCGCCCCGCGGATGAAATCCATCTGTCCACCCACGCCGGAGTACTGCCGGGTTCCAATGGAGTCGGCGCACACCTGCCCGGTCAGGTCTACCTCGATCGCGCTGTTGATCGCCGTCACGCGCGGGTTCCTGCGGATGACCGCCGTGTCGTTGGTGTAACCGACGTCCAGCATGACGATCTGCGGGTTGTCGTCGATGAAGTCGTACAGGCGCCGGGTCCCCATCACGAAGGTGGCCACCACCTTGCCCGGGTGGGAACGCTTGCGGCTCCCGTTGATCACCCCGGACCGGATGAGGTCGATCGCGCCCTCGGAGAACATCTCGGTGTGTATGCCCAGGTCCTTATGGTCGCCGAGGGCTGCCATTACGGCGTCCGGGATCGCACCGATGCCCATCTGCAATGTCGCGCCGTCCTCGATCAGCTCGGCGCAGTGTCCACCGATGGCCAGCTCGACGTCGTCGAGCTGGGGCGGGTGGTGCTCCGGTAGCGGATCGTCGACATCGATGAAGGTGTCGATCTCGTCCGAGTGAATCAGCCCGTCACCGTGGGAGCGGGGCATGTTCGGATTCACCTGTGCGATCACGTGCCCGGCGGTCTGGACGGCCGCGGCGCTGCAGTCGACGGACACGCCGAGCGAGCAGAAGCCGTGCTGGTCGGGCGGCGAAACCTGGACCATGGCAACATCGATGGGGAGTACTCCGCGCCGGAACAGCGCCGAGGTCTCGCCGAGAAAGACGGGGACGTAGCTGGCGTCTCCGCGGTGGATGGCGTCACGCACGTTGGCACCCACGAAGAGGGCGTTCATCCGGAAGCTGTCACGCATGCCCGGGGCCGCGTACGGAGCCGGTCCCTCGGTGTGCAGGGAGACGATCTCGACCTGGCGCAGGTCGGGAGCTCGCGCGGTCATCGCCTCGACCAGCCGGTGGGGCGTCGCCGCGACGCTGTGGAGGAAGACTCGGTTTCCAGATTGTATGACGGATACCGCCTCGGTGGCGGTGCTTCTCTTCATTTCGACTGTCTCTCTATAGCTATGGCGCCTGTCTTAGACCGGTCGCCCGAGTTTCTCTTTGAGATGCACGAACATGTCGGCGGTCATCGAGTCGAGGTCGAAGGCCGGCTCCCAGCCCCACTCCTGACGGGCCGCCGAGTCGTCGATGCGCCGTGGCCACGAGTCCGCGATCGCCTGCCGCACGGGATCGACCTCGTAGGCGATGCTGAAGTCCGGAATGTGGGCCCTGACGGCGTCGGCCAGCCGCTCCGGCGTCAGCTGCATGGCCGTGATGTTGAACGCGTTGCGGTGCCGGAGGCCCGCGGGATCGGCTTCCATGAGCTCGATGGACGCCCGTATCGCGTCCGGCATGTACATCATGTCCAGCTGCGTGTCGGCTCGCAGGAAACAGGTATAGCAGCCCCGCGTGAGGGCCTCGTGGTAGATCTCAACGGCGTAATCGGTGGTGCCCCCTCCCGGGGGCGTCACATGGGATATGAGCCCCGGGTAGCGGAGCCCTCGGGTGTCGACTCCGAGCCGGGCATGGTAGTAGTCGCACAGGAGCTCACCGGCGACCTTCGTCACTCCGTATATCGTGTTGGGTCGCTGGATCGTGTCCTGGGGGGTCGGGTCGGGCGGCGTGGAAGGGCCGAAGGCGGCGATCGAGCTCGGCGTGAAGACGGCGCAGCCTCTATCTCGCGCCACTTCCAGCACGTTCTCCAGGCCGCCGAGGTTCACCTCGTAGGCCCGCAGCGGCATCTGCTCACCCTTGGCCGACAGGATCGCCGCCAGATTGAAGACGCAGTCGGCCCCGAATCGCTCCACCGTCTTGGCGACGGACTCCCTGTCTGTTACGTCAAGCGGCTCGAACGGTCCGGACGCGGCGATGACGTCTGGGGCCTCCTTGACGTCCGTCGCGAGGACGTTCGCCGGTCCGTACCGGCTCCGCAGCTCACAGACCATCTCGGTGCCGACTTGTCCGGCCGCACCCGTTACCAGGATTCGTTTCATCTGGCCAGTCCGATCTTCGATAGGACCCGCGTTCGCTCTCGCGGGCTGACGGTCCGAGGTCTGTCCGCAGAAGCTGCCTGCGGCCGGAAACGGCAAGTATCCGGCCACGGTGGCGCCCTTTCCGGGTTTCCTCGTCGCCAAGATCGTCGCTCCCGGAGCCACGAACAAGCTGACCGGCTGCCGGAACGTCTCGCTGTCGTCCGGGGCATGACACTTTGTCGCAATAAGTGCCTACGCGTCCGTCTGGCGGTGGCGGGACATCAAACAGAAGGCCCGCCGAGGCGGGCCTTCCTCCGAGGCTGGTGGGAGGCCGGGGCTCACGATGCTCGTGTCAAAGGGCAGGCCGGTCCTGGGCCGCTGGCAGGGAGTTTTCCTCTGCGAGTTCGACGGTCCGCGGACGGGACGCGTTGTCGCCCGAGTGGTCGCCGCCGGCTAGATGGACGAGGGGCGGCCGCGCGGGCCGCCCCTCTGAGCCGGGTCACGAGAGCCGCTCGCCGCTACTCGATCAGCTGGAGCGTCTTCAGGGTCGTCTCTGGCGGCTCTTCTCCACCGCCGCCGCCCGTGCCCGTCGTCTGGGCGCGCATGATCCGGAAGTAGACGTTCCAGTTCCCGGGGGGGCCACCGAACTGGCCCAGATCCCAGTTGCACGAGACTAGCTCGATGAACACGCCCGTGAAGTCTACGATCGTCGTGTTCACGCCGGACCCGGTCCCATTCACATTGGGCGGGCTGACGATCGGGACCTTCTTGATCCGCGGGCTGCTTTCGACAATCTGGTTGGGATCGTGGTCGCGGCAGACGAAGCCGTCGTTGCCACCTTCACCGTCAGGATCGCACCAGAACACGTTCGGATCCGCGTTGATCAGGTCCGCGAACGAGCCGGGGCCACCGGCGTCGTAGTCGGTGTGGGTCAGGCTCTGCTTGCCTCCGCTCGCCGAAGCGGTCCAGATCGTGTCGTCCACTGCGAGGGACAGACAGTTCTCTCCGGGGTAGATCATCGGCCCCAGCTCGTCCACCCCCCCATCGGCGTTCTCCGACTCGCGGTACCAGCAGCGCCAGTTGTCGCTGTCGGGCTCGTCGCGGCAGGCGTCGATGTCCACGTACGGGCTCTCCGTCTGGCACTGCGGCGGGCCCGACGTCTGCGACCCGGAGGTCTTGGCGACCACGATGTCGCCGATGTGTCGGTCCCCGTAGCTGCTCAGCGGGTCGTATGCCTCGCCCGGGTCCCACATGCCGTTGTCGTTCGCGTCATCCCAGTCATCGAGCAGGGCGACGGGCAGCAGGCAGTCGTTGTCGTCCGGCGGCACCTCATTCTGCGGCGCGGCCCACGCTGCCGCGACGGCGGAGACATCCACCTCGTCGACGCCGATCACGCGGGCAAAGAAGGTGGGGATGGCCAGGTTGCGTGCTTCCTCCATGTGCACGCGAACGCGAACCTTGGCCGAGTCCAGGATCACGTCCACGTCCGTATCCGGGAGCACATCGGGGTTCTTGCCGCGAACCCTGTTGCTCTCCGCGAACTCCTCCGCCTTGGCTCGAGCCCCGGCCTCGTCGTCGGGAACGACGATGAGCCACCCCGCGCCGGCGAGTGCTCCGGAATCGGCTGCCCGCTGCGCCTCGGCTCGGGCCGTGAGCAGCATGGACACGTCGACCGCAATGGCCACTGCGGCAACGATGGCGAACATAGACGCCGCTACCAGCACGAGCGCCGCCCCTCTCTGTTCCCGGATCCGGCTGACGATGCGTCTCATTCAGTCTGCTCCCCTCTGACTTCTACTCGCAATCGCGCATGCTCCCCTCGTAGCTCACGGGTTCTGCGCCGCTAGTGCTCTCTTGCGAACCTGGGCATCTCTACCACCTGCCGGAAACGCGACCCGACGCCTCGGCGTTGGCAGGCACATTCTCCGTATTCAGGGGGCCTTTGATCGGTGCGGAGCGCGTCGGCGTCGCCTCCGAAACCACGGCCTCGACTTGGCCTCCCTGGACCCGCTGCTGGACCATCTCCCGAAGGAGCTGCCACTGCTGCTCCGCCGCCTCCTGCTTTCGGGCGAGCTCGGCCCGCTGCATCTCGAGCCCCGCCTTCTCGTGCTCGAGGTCCTCGCGCAGGGCTCTGAGTTGCAGATCGACGGGAGCCGGTTTCCCCGTCTTCACAACGACCATGCGCAGCGCGATGGCGTGCAGCGCATAGAACCCCAGCAGTATGGCGGCGAGGTTGAACGCCGGGTTCGGGACCACGAAGGCGAACGCCGCCGAGGCCACGGCCAGCAGTGTGATGGCGACGATAAAGGATAGGCTTACCGGTCTCATTCTCATCCGCCTGTTGTCAGGGGCGCCATAAGGAGTCACCTGTGAGTTATAGAGCATGCAGCGAGACCCGTGCCGCCGCGCCAGCGGAGCGCGAAACCCGCTATCTCGTTGTTGGTAAGTGCATTGCGGCAGTATGGAGGAGGGCCTAAACTGGCGGTATCCCGTCGCATCACTTCATCAACTGTTGCAGCCGGACAACAGAATCGAACCGTGGGCTGCCCTGCTGCCAGGGGGGAAAGGAGACCGTTCACAAGCAACGTATCACCGGTGTCAAGCACGGTGCCAGAGGCACCGCGGCAGCCAACCGGGCCGGGGTCGTCTACCCGGGCGTCGCCCCGTCCCTGTCCGCGCTATCGCCGGTCCGAGTGGCCGTTCCGCCGTCGTCCCCCGCTTCCGACACCGGCGGGAGTTCCGCCCCCTCGGTTACCGACTTCACGTGCAGATCGCGCTGCGGGAAGGGGATCTCGATCCCGGCCTCCTTGATGGCGTCGTTGGTCCGGACGGACAGCTCGCTCCTGAGGCGCAGGAAGTCGTCGAAGTTCGGCGTCCAGGCCAGGAGGCGGAAGTTCAGCGAGCTGTCGCCGAAGCCTAGGAATAGCACCTGCGGCTCCGGATAGCGCAGGATCTCTGGGTGATCCGAGGCCACCTTCTTCAGGATCTCGATCACCCGTTTCGGATCGGTTCCGTACGCCACCCCTACCTCGACGCGGATCCGCCGCCGTTGATCCGAGAGGGTCCAGTTCACGACTTCGGACGAGATCAGGTTCGCGTTGGGCACGATCACCTCGGCCCCGTCGAAGCTGCGCACGACGCTGGCCCGGATCCCGATGCGCCGCACCTCGCCGGTGAGCGAAAGGGCGAAGATCTCGACCTTGTCGCCCACCTTGATCGGCTGCTCGAAGATCAGGATCAGTCCAGAGACGAAGTTGTTGACGATGTTTTGGAGTCCGAACCCGATTCCCACACCGAGTGCGCCGGCCACCAGCGCCAGCTGATTCATCCCGAGGCCGGCCGCGCCGGCGGCGAGAAGGATCCCGAGGCCCAGGATCGTCCAGCGGACGACCGTCGAGACCGCGTTCGCGACTCCTCGCTTCAGCTCCAGCCGGGGCAGAACCTCCTCGGACAGTACGAAGCTCACGAACCGGGCCGCCCAGATAGCCAACACGAGCACGAGGGCGAAGGACAGGATCTTCCCCAGGGAGATGTTGAGTATTCCGACCTCGATCGAACCGTTCAGGATTGGATCGATCCACTGGATCGCCTGCTCGGCAAGCTCGAACCAGGAGAGCGTGTACCAAACCCACGTCGCGAAGGCCACGACGCGGATTGCCCGAATGAGCCTCGACGTGATGAGGTCACCGTGCAACCTCAGCGCCCTGGAGGCGCTGCCCACCCGGGTCATCGGTGTGATGCGGATCACGCCGGCCAGGACCCGGACCGCGATGACGAGCACGAGACCCGTGTAGGCGCTCCCGAGAATGCCCATCGTGAGCAGCTCGGAAAGAAACGTCCAACCCAGGACATTGGCGATCAGGGCAATGGCGCCGAGGACCAGCCCGAGCTGGAGCGCACGTCGCACCGTCCGGCCCCATGCGCTCTGCACCAGATCCTGCTCTTCGGCCGTGTGCAGGAGCCACGCTGCCCCGCCCACAATGGCGACCTGGATCGCGAGGCCGAGGAGCCGCGGAAAGAACGATGGGGGGAGGATGACCTCGGTGATGCCGGCTATCGCGAACAGGATGAGAAGGCCCCAAATGGCCTGGTTGACGGCCTGCGATCTGGACCGTGGCAGCAGGCGGGCTACCGGAAGCACGGCCAGCAGAGAGGCGGCCTCCCAGACAGTCAGGGGCGCCCGCGGGTAGATCCAAGGCGTGAACAGAAGTGCGATGAGCAGCGCCGCCGAAACCGGGCGAGACAGCGTCTCGGCCGCGTCCCTGATGACTTCGTCGTCCTTTTCCGGCTCGGCGGCGATCCTTCGGTGCAACCGGACGATCAGAGCGGCAAACACCAGGAATAGCAGGAGATGGAACAGCATCCGGTCCAAGTTCTGATCCACGAAAGCACGCAGGGCCTCGCGTTCTTTCTGCCACGCCCCCTCGAGCCGCGCCGGCGTCCGGGGATCGGGACTCCCGGCGATGAGGCTCCACAACGGCGGGCTGTTCCGGACCATCGTCCGGCCCCGGACACTGTGCAGGGCGTCCGTAACCTCGGCGACGACCTGGTAGACACCAGACGCGGCGACGTCCAGCTGGCTCCCCAGCTCCAGATATCTCTCCTGCTCGGCGCGGATCCGGGCGTCGACAGTGTCCACGCTGGCGAGGACCGTCTCAACCCGGCTCAGCAGTGCCTCGGAGCGCTCTGGGTCAGCTTCCAGCGCCTCTCTGGTGAGCTCCCACGTCCTCCCGATGTCCAGAATCGCTTGATACTCGACCTTGAGCTCCTCCGACTCGTCCTCGAAACTTTCGCGCCAGCCCTCCAGGCGCTCCTGGAACCTCAGCCAGACCTGGCGAAGATCCTGGAGCTCACGCAGAGAGAGGTGCTCGAGGATGATCCCGCTCACCCTTTCATGCGCTCGCGACAGGTCCTGGAGCTCATCGGGAAGCTGGGCCTCGATTGCAGCGATGTCGGGATCGGCATCCAGCTGGGCGCCGAAGTAGCGGAGGCGGGCCAGCGTCTGTCGGGCCCGGAGGGGGATGCCGGCAGCCGATATTGGGGCGAGCTCCGTCTCCGCCACCAGGGTGTCGGGCTCCTGCTGGACGTCCGGAACCCGAATGATCTGGGAGCGGGCGGAGCCGGGTACGGTGAGCGCGGCCGTCACTGTCAGCGCCGCCAGACACGGGAACCTGCCCGAGAACCACATTGTGATGCCCACCGTCGCCTACCTCGCGTGCCCTGAGATGTGCTCGCCGATGAGGATCTTGCCGATCTCGTCGCGCTGAATCTGGTTCGTGCCTTCGTAGATCTGCGTGATCTTCGCGTCCCGCATGTACTTCTCGATCGGGTAGTCGCGCATGTAGCCGGAGCCCCCGAACACCTGCACGGCGTCGGTGGTCACCTGCATCGCCACGTCCGAGGCGAAGAGCTTAGACATGGCGGAATAGATCGTGGGTCTCGTCTTGGGATTCCCGTCGATGAAGCGGGCGGTCGCGTAGATCAGGGCGCGGGCCGCCTCGACCTTCGTCGCCATGTCGGCCAGCAGGAACCGCAGTCCCTGGAACGACGAGACCGGTGAGCCGAACTGCCGGCGCTCGATCGCCCAGTCCACCGCCAGATCCAGGGCGCCCTGCGCGATGCCCAGCGCCTGCGCCCCGACGCCTGGCCGCGAAGCATCGAACGTCTTCATCGCCGTGACGAAGCCGGTTCCCTCGCGGCCCAGCAGGTTGTCGGCGGGCACCCGGCAATCCTCGAACACCAGCTCCCGGGTGCTGGAGGCGCGGATGCCCATCTTGTCTTCCGTTCTTCCGAAGCCGAAGCCGGGCGTTCCCTTCTCCACGACCAGCGCGCTGGCCCCCCGCGGCCCCTTGTCCGGGTTGGTCATCACGATAACCGAGTAGATCTCGGCGTCGCCGCCGTTGGTGATCCACTGCTTGAGGCCGTTGAGAACGTAGTGGTCTCCGTCCTTCACGGCGGTCGTCCGGATCCCCGCGGCGTCAGAGCCGGCCTGGGGCTCGGTGAGCGCGAAGGCGGCCAGACTCTTCCCCTCCGCCACTGCCGGCAGCCACCGCTTCTTCTGCTCTTCGCTGCCGGCCAGCAGGATAGGGATCGCGCCGAGGGCCGTGCTCGAAAAGGCCAGAGAGATACCGCCGCACGCCCTCGACAGCTCCTCCGTTACGAGCACCATGTTCATGGTCCGAGAGTCGCCGGCGATGCCGCCATACTCCTCATCGATGAAGACCCCGAACAGGCCGGCTTCGGCCAGCTTGTCGACGATCGGCCACGGAAACTCGCCGGTTCGATCATACTCGGCGGCCACGGGCCGGATCTCGTTGTCTGCTATGGTCCGCGACATCTCGCGGATCATCTGCTCTTCTTCGGTCAGGTGGTAATCGAGCACGGGGGGTGTCTCCTCACGCCACCGGACCGGAGCGACGGCACCCCGACCTCATCGGCGGCATCCTCTGTCATCTCGAATGACGCCCTTGCCCTGGCCCTGTCATGACCACAGCAGCGGCTGTTGCATCAGAACGTCGCCCTCCTCGAATACGAGGCGGACGAGCTGATCGGGCACGAAGTCCGCGAAGGAGCCGACGTCGAACCGGCCCTGGACGGTGCCCGGCAGTGCGAGCTCCTGAAGCCTCGCCACCAGCACCCTCGCGTCCAGGTTCACCTCCCGCATCTCGATCGTGACTCGGGAAGCCGCCTCGTCGGCCACGGCGAGAAAGTCTCCTTCGGGATAGAGTCCCTCGTAGGTGTCGGCCAGGTCCTGTAGCGCCTGGGCGGCGACCGCCGCATTCTCGCTCTCGAAGCTCACCGAACCGTTCAGTCGGTGCTCCCACTCCGGGATGAGGATCTCGCTTCCCCGGTATGGCCGCCGCGCGGCGCCCGCGTACTCGGGATGCGCCCACTGGATGGTGAGGGCTCCACCCTTCTCGACCCGTAGCCGGACCAGCTGCGTGGCCGGCTCCTCGGTGTGAACGAAGAAGTCTCCGCCGTCGATCGTGGTCTGGTGCTCGTGAGGGATCTCCGAAAGGATGCGGACGAGCTCTACGGTGACCGTGGGCAGGATGGGCCCGGTGGAAGGCTGGACGTGGCTGATATCCACGGCTCCGGTCTCGGGATCGAACTCCAGCCACTCTCCGGGGAGCTCGGCTAGGCATCGCCGTACCTCTTCCGGAAGCTCACCCAGCACCACACGACCGTGGCATCCGGACTGATAGGACATCGGTCTACCTGGCTCTTTCTTGGCTGCGGTTGCCGCGACGGACCTCAGGGCTCAAAGTCGGTGGAGCATGTTACAATCGTGCCGGAAGATCGAAAAGGTGGCACCATGAGCGAGATCACCTACTTCAACGGTAGCTTTCTGCCAAAGGCCGAGGTTCACCTTTCGCCGGACGATCGCGGCTTCCTGTTCTCGGACGGAGTGTACGAGGTCGTCCGCAGCTACGGCGGTGCGTTGTTCGAGACGGAGGCTCACCTCGAGCGGCTCGCGGACAGCCTGTCGGCCATGATGATCGCCGGCGTGGACGTTGCAGCATTGTCCACCGTGTGCGAGGGCCTTCTCGAGCGGAACGGTCTCGCCCACGGCGACGCTCTGGTCTATCTGCAGGTGACGCGAGGCGCCGCGCCGAGGACCCACCAGTTTCCGGAGCCGCCCGTGGCTCCGACGGTCTATGGCTGCGCCTGGGCCTTCGATCCTCCGCACCGGCCGGAAGACGGCGCTGCGGCGGTGACCGTTCCGGATCAGCGATGGGCGCGTTGCGACATAAAGACCGTCGCCCTGATTCCCAACTGCATGGCCAACCAGAGGGCCCGCGAGGCGGCAGCGGAGGAGGCGCTGTTCGTCCGGGACGGGGTCGTCCTGGAGGGGACCCATACGAACTTCTTCGGGGTTTTCCTGGGCGTGGCACGGACGGCGCCGCTCACCAATTACATCCTCGCGGGGGTTACGCGGCGTGTCGTGCTGGAACTCTGCGAAGAGATCGGCGTCGAGGTCGAGGAGCGAGCGGTCCTCGCCGAGGAACTGGGTGAGGCGGACGAGCTCTTCATGGTGGGTACGACCGCCGAGGTTACCCCGATTCTCACCCTGGACGGTCGAACGGTGGGCAACGGACGGCCGGGTTCGATCGCCATACGCCTGCTCGCGGCGCTCCGGGAGAGAGCGGGAAGCGGCAGGCCGATGACCTAGTCTTCAGTTCACCCCACCTTTCCAGCGCACTACGCCGGCCCGGACCAGGTCTTCCAGGTAACGGGCGACGACCTCCCGGCTTACGGGTCCGAACTCGGCGCTCAGGGCGCGGCGTATCTCCGAGACCGTCCGCCTGCCGTCGATGAAGTTCACGAGCTCGAAGCGGGTGTTGCCGCTGAGCGTGAACTCCGGTGAGGCATACCACGCGGCGTCTTCGGCCGGCAGCCGGCTGGCTGGCAGGTCGAAGTCGGGCGGCCCCCGGGTGAGGCGAATCGGCACTCGCACGTCCTCGATCTCATCGGGCGCGACCAGGACTATTCCGGCAGCCCGGGCGTCCAGGGCCAGCGTGATGGCGGTGGAGGTCTCGAGGTCCGCGATCCGCACGTGGAAGGCCTGAACGGCCTCGCCAACAGCGGCGCCGTCATTGAACAGGAGCACCGAGCTCAGGGCCCCGCGCTCCTGATCCGCGGCGTGTCCCACCGCGTTCCCCGCCTCGGACCACGCGGCGTCCGCGGCGTCGGTTCCGGCTGCGGCGAGCATGCGACGGCGGGCCGACCTGCCTGCTTCGGCCAGGCGTCCGAGGGACTTGGCTCCGGCCAGGTGGACCAGGTCCACTGCCTCTTCCTCGGTGAGATCCGAAAGGTAGATGACCGCGGAGGTGGCTATGATCTCCGTCCGCTCCAGCTCCACAGGATCGACCTTGTCCGGCGTGTCCTCCGACGTGTGGTGGGTGTAGTCCGGGCTGTGCCCGAACATCACGGCGGGGATCTTCCTGTCAATGAACTGCATGTGGTCGGAACCGCCGCTGTAGGGCCTCATCCGGTAGTTGAAGGCGGAGAGGCTCCCGCGCGGAGTGCGCACGGTCATCCGATCCACCATCTCGGCCATGTTTCCTACGACGTCGTTGACCGCCGAGGGCAGAGAGGCGGGGGTGCGCGTCATGACGAGCCTGCTGTGCAGGAGCTCCGGGTGCTCGCCCACCATGTCCATGTTCATGTTGGCGAGCCACGTACCGCCAAGCTCCGGACCCGCCATCTCGGGGTGCGCGTCGAGGTAAGCCTGCGTGCCGTGCCACTCGGGTACCCACAGGAACCGAATCGAGCGGCTCGGCGGCGACAGGCGTTCGGTCTGAATGAGATCCGTCAAGGCACGTGCGATGTCCAGCAACGCCGCCGACCCGCTGGCATTGTCGTTTGCCGACTCCTTGGGGTGGTCCAGATGTGCGCTGAACACGAGCTCCTCGGCGGCACGGCCCGTCCCCGAGATCCGAGCGACGACCACATCCATGAAGTAGGGCTCGAGGCCTATCCCCTCGACCGTTCCCCGCAGGACCACACGCTGACCGGCCTCGAGCATGGCGCGGAGTCTCTCGCCCTGCCGACTGGTGAGATTGAAGCCGAAGGTGACGCCGTCGAGCTCCTCCGCCCGTGGCCACATCCCCGTGTACCGAAGCATGTCGGGGAACTCCCTGGCTCGGTCGTCGTCGAGGTAGGCGACCACGGCCGCCGCGCCGTACTTCAGCACTGCGAGCCGATGCACGGCCCCGCCGTAGCCAGTGGCCAGAACGAACTTCCCTGCCACTTCTTTGCCCTCGTAGTCCGCGTCGCGGATGCCGGTGCCCACCCATACCAGCTCGGCGGTGACGTCTCCGGGGTTGGAGTACGTGATGAGACTCATGGCGATCTCGGGATAGCCTACGATCCGCTCCTCTAGCGGCTCCATCATTCGAAGCTCGGCGCGCTCTATGTCCCAGCCCGAGGGGGATTGCCATGTCTGGTACTCTATCTTCCCGTCCGAGGGGAACGACTCGATCCACGCCTCTTCTTCCGAGAATCCGTAGCCGCGGAGCTGCGCCAGGACGTAGTTGGCGGCGTCGCGGTATCCGCGGGATCCCTGGATCCGGTGATGACGGGTGATCTGGATCACGTGGTCCTTGGCGATCTCCCCGCTGAGCGCTTCGTGCAGTAGATCCCGGCGATCGTCGTCCAGCAGCGGCGCGGACTGAGCGTGTACGAACGCCGGGAAGGCGAGAGCGGTAGCCGCCACGAACGCTAGGGGTGTGGAGAGCCGAGTCATCGCTCGCGCTCCTGTGTCATGAGTTCGGTTCGGGGATCCTCAGAGCGGGTCCGTACGGTCCGGCCAAGGTGTCGGAAAGCGGGGGCGGTGAGCAAGAGAAACGGCTCCGCGCGAGCGGAGCCGCTGTCGGCGCCACGCAGGGCGCCGCGCCCGGAC
>JBDGYE010000056.1:0-23129 GCA_039584255.1 Gemmatimonadota bacterium | reverse complement strand
GTCCGGATCGGTGACGAAGTAAGGCGAGAGGTAGCCGCGATCGAACTGCATCCCGTCCACCGTCTCGAGGGTGGTCTCCAGGCCCTTGGCCTCCTCCACCGTGATCACCCCGTCCTTACCTACCTTCTCCATGGCGTCGGCGATCAGGTCGCCAATTACCGAGTCGGCGTTGGCCGAGATCGTGGCGACCTGGGCGATCTCCGTCTTACCGCTGGTCTCCACCGACAGATCCGCGAGCTGCTGCACGACGGTCTCGACGCCAGCCTCGATGCCACGTTTGAGAGCCATCGGATTGATGCCCGCTGTTACGCTCTTCAGACCTTCCTGGTAGATCGACTGCGCGAGCACCGTGGCGGTGGTCGTGCCGTCACCCGCGTTGTCGGAGGTCTTGGTGGCGACCTCCTTCACCATCTTGGCTCCGAGATCCTCGATCGGATCCTCGAGCTCGACTTCCTTGGCGACCGTGACTCCGTCCTTGGTCACCGTGGGGCTGCCGAACTTCTTCTCGATAACCACGTTCCTGCCCTTGGGGCCGAGCGTGACCTTGACGGCCTCGGCGAGCTTGTCCACGCCTTTCTTGAGGCGGGACCGAGCTTCGGTACTGAATTCGAGATCCTTTGCCATTGTTCGCTGGACTCCTTATTTGCTCAGTGAATTCGTCTGGACTCTGACGTCATGGCCGATTTGCATGCCGACGGAGGAGGCCCGACCCGAGTCGGATCCGCGGCCGGCGATCGATCAGCCGAGGACCGCCAGGACGTCCGTCTCCTTGATGATCAAGTAGTCGCCGCCGTCGATGTTGACCTCGGTGCCGGAGTACTTCCCGTACAGCACCTTGTCCCCTTCCTTCAGCTCGACGGCGATCAACTCGCCCTGCTCGGTCCTGCGTCCCGGGCCGACGGCGAGCACGGTGCCCTGCTGGGGCTTCTCCTTCGCCGTGTCGGGGATGTACAGGCCGCCCCGCATCTCCTCGGTCTCCTCGGCTGGCTCGATCACCACCCGGTCGGCGAGGGGCTTGATGTTCAGCTTCACTTTCGTCTCCATGTCAGATGCCTCCTGAATGTTCTCGTCTCGCTGCATCCGCGAGCCTCCTCGAGACTCGGAAGCAGACGATCTGTAGCAGCGCCTCGTTGTTAGCACTCCTTCCTTTCGAGTGCTAACAACGCCTCAAAGATAAACGGCCCGCGGCGGCGGTCAAGGCGCCGGGGCCGCGCTCGACAGGAGCACGTGCCGTGCCACCGGGAATGGCCCAGCAGGAGGCGAATCGGGGCCGATCGGAGACTCCTGCCTGCCGTTGTGGGCTCCCTCTCCTGTCGTTATGGCAACGTCCTGTCAGGAAGGCGGCTTAGGCCGTACGGCCAGCCTGTTGAAACCGGAGCCGCCCCCGTAACGTACGAAGGGGCGAGAAACGCGACTGATCCGGCATCGGCCGGGCTGCTGTGTAGCTGGTGGACTCGGGACGATCGTGAGGTCCGCGCCGGCGCCGGAGACGCATAGAGAACCGGAGGAGACAATGTTTCGCTCGATCCTGAACCTTCTGGTCCTGGGATTCGTCGGGATCGCCGCGCTCAGCGTCGTGTTCGGCGTGGTGATCCCGATCGTCACGTGGCTGTTCATGGCCGCGCTGAAGATCGCGTTCATCGCGCTGATCGTGTATGTGATCATGCGCGTGGTGGCACCGGACAAGGCTGAAAAGATGCGCGAGAAGATTCGGCGAGTTAAGTAACGCGTAGCCCTACGGGCGCCGGCCGGCCGCAAGGGCAGTGCCGGCGGCGCTCGCCGTCATCTCTTCTCCAGGACCCCCCTTGCTTCTGCCAGGAATCCGGCGGCGCGTTCCAGTGACCCACCCAAAGCGCGCAACCGGTGTCCCATCTCCCTCAGATTCCCAGCCCTCAGCGCCAGCCGCGCTGCCGGAAGGGGCAAAGCGGCATATCCGTTGTCGGGATCCGAGGCAAACAGGACCTGACGACTCCAGGAGTCTCCCGGCAGCCCCTTGTCGGAGGTGAGAGCGAAGCCGACCTCGCGAAGCCGAGAGTTCACCAGACCCGCCGTCCGTGGATCTGGAGGAGCGCCGGCAAGCCATTCGTTCCTCGCCGCGGCGACCGCCTCGGCCTCCGCCCCGAAGAGGGCGAGCCGCTCGCGGAGCGCCAGTAGATCGGCCCGGAGCTCGGCCGCCGAACCGTTCGGTCCGCCCTCGGCGGCGGCGTCTCCAATGCCGGGCTCGCCGGTCTGCAAAGCCCCGGCCACCTCCATGGCATCCGCCTCCAGCTTATCCAGCCGCTCCCGGATGATGCGAGCCATGGAGACGTGATCCAACGGGATAACATCGGCGTTCGCCAGGCGAGCCATGGCCACCGCCGCGATCCTGGCCACCGTTGCGTGGTAGCGGTAGCCGGGGTCGCCGAACCGCTCCATCCATGTCGGCGTGTCGTACATGGAGTGGTAGACGCCTCCTCTGCCTCCGAATCCGAACCCAAGGGCCGGAATCCCTATATGCTGGTAAAACCCCTTGTGATCGGAGCCTCCGCCTAGATCGCCCACGGAGGGCGCAACCTCGCCGGTGCCGTCGGAGCCGGCAGCCACGCTGCGCTCCCGCCACTCCTCGTAAACGGAGCGTCCGGTCTCCGGATCCGCCACCTCGCGAACCACCTCCAGCAGCAGGCTCTTCATCTCCGGAGAGGCTCCACCCCCGAAGCGGGAGCCGGAGACGACAGCGTCCTGGTTGATGTAGGCCACGCCCGACGCACGGAGCCGCTCCGCGTTGGCCTCGACCCATTCGATCGACCCGATGACACCCCACTCCTCGGCGTCCCAAGTGGCGAAGACGACGGTCCTCCTGGGACGAAATCCACGGGCTGCCGCGGCGGCGAAGGCCCGGGCCACGGCCACAACGCTCGTCGTGCCGCTGACATTATCTATGGAGCCGGGGCTCCATGCATCCCGATGCGCACCGATGATGACCCACTCGTCCGGCCATGTCGTGCCGGGAATGGCGGCGATGGTGTTGAAGGCAGGATGGTACGCCGCGTCGCCCCGTTCCGTCTGCACCTCCACCCTCGCAACGGTGGGACCCGGTCCAACCCGATACGTGAAACCCAGGCCTCCCTGCCAGGATTCCGGAACCTCGGGCCCGCCCAACGGCCCAATGAGCTCGGCGATGGCTCCGTATCCGACCGGCACGACCGGAATCCCGGGCACCCCTCGCATGCGCTCTTCGGGCACCCGCGCCGCCCCCGGCACCGATGGTTCCGTGGGAGTGGACGGATCTCCGGTCGCGTTGAGGACGCTGCCTCGCTGCACACCGCGTGGAGGCCGCATCGGGCCGCCGGGATAGACCTCCCCGCGCTCGAAGCCATCACTCGCTGGATCGGAGTACAGGAGCAGCGCCGCGGCTCCGCGCTTCTCCGCCTCTCTGGCCTTGATTCCGCGGAAGGAGCGACCGTAGCGGGCCACGAGGACCTTCCCGGCGACCGACACCCCCAGTGAGTCGAGGAGTTGGTAATCGGCCGGTAGGCCGTAGTTGACGAACACGACCTCGCCCTCGGCGGAGCCCGTGCCGCTGTAGGCGCTGAAGACGGGCACCGCTTCGCCCTGCGTTGCGGGATCGGAAGCGAGCGCCGGCTCCAAGAGCTCCAGCGTCATCGGTTCGGGGCTTAGCCTCTCGACCGCTACCCGCTCCGGGTGAGGCATATACAGGACGAGGCTGTCGTACCCGACTTCCAGCCCGGCTGCCCCGAGCCACTCGACCACCGAGTCGCGGGTGGCAATCTGCCCTGGCGTTCCGGCCACATGTGGGCGAGCCGCCAGGCCCCGCGCCCACCGGGCCGCCGAGTCCGCCCATATGCTCTCCACCAGCACACGCTCGAACTCGGCTTGACTGGAGCCCACCTCGATTGCGAAACCGCGCGGAGCGGATGCCGGAGAGGATGGCTCAGTCTGCTGCGCGCCAGCCGGGCCGGCCAAGAGAAGCGAGGCCGCCATGAAGGCGGCGCGCAGTTCACGGGCCGCCCGTTCGCGTTGCATCACCCGGCCTCTTCGTCTCCGGTGCGGGAGCGGAGGTGCTCGTCCGCGCACACCAGGCCCATAAGGGTCAGGAAGGGGTCTATGCGGTCCACCGTAAGACAGTACGGCGCGACTACCTCGGCCAACCCGCCCGTGGCGATCACGAGCGGATCGTCCGGCCCCCATTCTTCCAGGATGCGCCTTACGATGCCGTCTATGCCGTCGACTATGGAGAAGAACACGCCGGACTCGAGACAGGCGACCGTGTTGCGGCCTACGACGGACGGCGGCGGCCTGATGTCCACCGTTGGAAGTTTGGAGGCCAGCTGGTGGAGCCGGTCGACCCCGGCCCTGGGCCCGGGCGCGATGACACCTCCGAGAAACACTCCGTCGGAGGTGATGCAGTCGTAGGTGGTGGCCGTCCCAAGGTCGACCACGACGGTGTTGCGGCCGAACAGACACTTGGTGGCGAGAGTGTTGACGATCCGATCCGCCCCCACCGACGACGGCTCGTCCACATCCAGGCTCACCGGAAGAGGTGAGCTACCGTTGATCCGTGTGAAGGGGATGCCCAGCACCTGAAACGCCTCCTCCCACGAGCGGTCGATCTGCGGGACCACGGAAGCGATCACCGCTCGCTCAGGGACGTCTCCGCTTCCGTCTGGAAACGTCGCCAGCAGGCCCCGGATCTTGAGAGCCATTTCGTCGCCGGTTGGATGCCGCTCCGTGCTGATCCGCCAGCATCGGAGCGACTTTCTGCCTTCAAACAAGCCGAGCATCGTCTCGGTGTTGCCTACGTCTACCGCCAGGATCATCGGGCCTCCACGGTTCCATCCCGCACCCGCCTGAGTGCTCCGCGGTCTGGTCGAAAAAGAAGCGCCCCGTCGGGGGCGATACCGACGCACATCCCTTCGACACTCTCCCCCTCGTCGCCGGGTAGCGTGAGCACGGCTCGGCGGTCCCGCAGCCAGTCGTATCGGTCCACTTCAGCGAGCAACGCCTCGGCGAGCACGGCCGGTGCATCGCCCAGGTGGGCCTCGAGCCCCTCGATCACGGCATCCGCCACGTCTGCCAGGGGCATCTTGCCTTTCAGAACCTCGTCCATCGCAACTGCCTCATCTCGCACCTTGGCGGGTGCCGTGGCGGATATCTGGCGTACGTTGATCCCGACGCCCACGACGAGGTAGCGGGCCGCCGCCTCCCCCCAAGAGGCTTCCGCCAGGATTCCGCCCAGCTTACGATCGGCGGCTATCACATCATTCGGCCACTTGAGTCGGGGCATGAGGCCAGGGAACCCACGATCCAACTGCTGCACAATGCCCAGGCCGGCCAGGATCGAGATGGGCGCCGGGTGGGACAGGTCCCACGGGTGGAAGATCATGCTGAGGTAGACACCCGCATCACGAGGTGAGTACCAACCTCTACCGATTCTTCCCCTGCCAGCTGACTGCTCGCGCGCAACAACGATGGTGCCCGTTGACGCGCCCTTCTCGGCCAGGGCCTTCGCCGCCTCGTTCGTGGAATCGATCCGTCCGTACGAGTGGACGTCCTCCCTGCCCCACCGTTTCTTCAGATTGGCCACAGAACGGCCATCCCACTGAGAGGTCCTCTGCGCAGTCATGCGTCCGTTACCAGAAGGGACAGGTCCAGAGCCGGCGCCGAGTGAGTGATCGCTCCGACGGAAATGTAGTCTACTCCCGTCTGTGCGACGCTGCGGACGCTCTCCAGCGTGACACCGCCCGAGGCTTCCAGCAGCGGTGTCGGTCCGGAGGCCGAGCGGGCGAGGAGAACCGCTTCCGTGAGTTCATCGATGGTCATGTTGTCCAGCAATATGCGCTCCGGTTTGCCGGCGAGAGCTTCCTCCAGCTCCGCGAGCGACGTGACTTCCACCTCGACCTCCATCCCGGCCGACCGGGCCGGGTCACGTGCGGCGTCCAGGGCAAGGCGTAGCCCACCAGCCGCTCGAACGTGGTTCTCCTTGATCAAGACCATGTCGTACAGGCCGGCCCTGTGGTTCAAGGCACCCCCAGCTGCGGTCGCCCGCTTCTCGAGCGCTCTCCAGCAGGGCGTGGTCTTACGGGTGTCGGCGATCCGGCAACCGGTGTTCTCCACAGCGGCCACGTATCGAGCCGTCAGAGTCGCAATCCCCGATAACCAACCCACGAAATTGAGCGCCGTACGCTCGCCGGCCAGGATGGCGCGGAGCGTTCCTCTTACTTCCAACACGGCCTCTCCAACGGTCACCTCGGTTCCGTCCTCGATCATCGCCGTGACGCTCAGCTCGGGGTCGACAGCCTCGAACACCCGGCCCGCCAGCTCGAGGCCGTATACGATTCCCGGTTCGCGTGCAATCACGCGCGCTTCACCGCGGGCATCGGGCGATATCGTCCACTCGCTCGTGCGGTCTCCGTCGCCCAGGTCCTCCGCCAGCGAAGCCCCTATCAGCTGCCCCACCGTGAGGGCGTCGGCCTCACCGATCATCGAAGCTCCGGAACGGCAAGCGCCGCCAGCAGGTAGGCGGCGCTCACGGCCCAGCAGTAGTAGGCGAACCGGTGGTAGGTTCGATGCTCAAGCGTCCGGATGAACAGCCGTATCGCGAGCACGCCCGACACGAGGGCCGCTATGAATCCGGCGCCCAAGACCGCCGGGCTCGCGAGTGCGGCCGCTCCGATGTCACCCGCTTTCAACAAAGCGGCGCCCGCGATCGCCGGGATCGAGAGCAGAAACGAGAATTCGGCCACGTGGACCACCTCGACGCCGCGCCAGGCTCCCACCGCCACTGTGGTTCCCGAGCGAGAGATACCCGGCAGGATGGCGAGCGCCTGACCGAAGCCGATCCACAGCGCCTGGCCAGGTCCAGGGCTTTCGTCGCGGGCCCCGGGCCCGGTGCGCTTCACCGACCAGACCAGGAATCCGGTCACCGCCAGCAAGGCCGCGGCCACGATCGGCTTTCCGAATGCCGCCTCGAAGAACTCCGCACCGATGCTGCCGGCCATTCCCGCGGGAACGGACGCCAGAAGTAGCATGCCCACATAGGTCCAGTCCTCCCGGTCCCCCCGGAGCATCCCGGTCGCCAGGCCGACGATCCTCGCTCGGTAGACCCACACTACCGAGCACAGGGTCGCGACGTGGACGACGATCTCGAAAGTCACGCCCGGAAGCCGCAAGCCGAGCAGGGCCTGACCAAGCACCAGATGACCGCTGCTCGAAACCGGGAGAAACTCGGTGAGGCCCTGCACGATGCCCAGAACCAGCGCCCCGAGAACGCTCACCCCAGAACCTCCCGATAGAATCGCTCGTATTTCGGCACCACGAGGTCGGCGGCGAACCTCTCGACTGCCGCCGAGCGGGCAGCCGCGCTGAACCGCTGCCACAGATCGGGCTCGGCCAGTAGGCGAATGCCGCTGGCCGCCATCTCAGCGGTGGCTCCCACCGGATGGAGGAAGCCAGTTTGGCCGTCATCGACCACCTCTGCCAGGCCGCTTCCGCCGGTGCCGATGACGGGGACACCGCTGGCCAGCGCCTCCAGAGCTACCAGTCCAAACGATTCCTGCTCCGAGGGGAGCAGGAAGAGGTCCGCGCACGACAGGAGCTCCGCCACGGACTCGAGCTTCCCCAGGAAGACCACGCGCTCAGCGAGCCCCAGCGATTCCGCAAGCTCGTTGGCGTGCGCGCGCTCGGGACCGTCGCCGACGAAGACGAGCCGGGCTTCCACCTCCCGCGCGATGCGGTCGAAGATCCGGACCACATCCCCCACTCGCTTCACCTTGCGGAAGTTGGAGATGTGCAGGACCAGTTTTTCGCCGCGCGGCGCCAGAGGCTTGGCTTCACAGTCGTCGCGACCGGGGCGGTAGATCTCGGGGTCGACGAAGTTCGGGATGACCTTGATGTCACAGACCTCGCACTCGAAGGCCTCGAAGGTCTCCCTGCGCAGGTAGTCGGAGACGGCGGTAAGGCCGTCGGAGCGCTCCACGGAGAACTTGGTGATCGCCCAGAAAGACGGATCCTGCCCCACCAGCGTGATGTCCGTTCCGTGCAGGGTCGTGACCACCTTCAGCTCGCGTCCGTCCCGTTCGAGCATCTGCTTGGCGACCCACGCCGCCTCCGCATGCGGGATGGCGTAGTGAGCGTGCAGAATGTCCAACCCGTGATGCTCGGCGACCTCGTGTACGCGGACCGCGAGAGCCAGCGAGTAGGGTGGGTACTCGAACAAGGGGTAGTGAGGAACCACGACCTCGTGGAAGAAAACTCCCTCGTGGAACGCCGTTAAACGGAAGGGCTGGGCGTACGAGATGAAATGGACCTCGTGGCCCCTAGCTGCCAGCTCTATCCCGAGTTCGGTGGCGACGGCTCCCGAGCCACCGTACGTGGGATAGCAGGTGATTCCGATCTTCATCGCCACTCTCTCTCGCTGACCGCTTTCCATCCCCCCACGACCAGACCGGCCAGCTCGTCCGTCGGCAGCGTCGCGTCGAGGGACCGGGTGTCGACCGGAAGCTGGTGCCGGAACCAAGTCCGCTGGCGTCGCGCGTACTGCCAAGTGTCCCGTACGATGTCCTGAAGAGCCGCGTCGCGCGAGATCTCTCCCCTCACCAGAGCCGCCACGGTCGAGTAGCCGATCGAGCTGAGGGCCGGCGACCGATTATCGTATCCCGCGGCCAGAAGCCGCTCCACCTCCATCGGCCAGCCCCGTTCAAGGAGGCGCCCCGTCCTCTCGCGAATCCGCCGGCGATGCTCCTCCGGCTCCAGCTCCAGTACAAACACGGTGGCGGCGACTGGCGCCGCTTCCGGCGGGGCATTCGCGTGCCACCAACTGAGCGGCCAGCCCGTGAGCAGTGCCAGCTCGAGGGTACGCGCTGCCCGCTGTCGATCGGGGGACTGCCGGCGCCCGGCTAGAGCCAGCCCTGAGTCAAGCCGGCCCGACCACCGTGCTAGATCCTCAGTCGCCTGCGCCCTCATCCACTCGTCGAGGCGGGCTCGCCGGTCGGAATCCAACGGAGGCTCACGGAAGATGGGCTCCGTCAAGGAGCCGAAGAAGAAACCTGTCCCGCCGCACACGACGGGAACGCGTCCGCGTTCCAGGATCTCGGCAATCCAGCTCCTGGCCAGGCGGCCGAACGCCCCAGCGCTGTACCGATCGCCAGGTCTTAGAAACCCCACCCCATGGTGTGGGATCGTTCCCATCTGCTCCGGTGTGGGAGCGGCCGTCCCGATCTCCAAGCCTCTGTATGCCTGGCGGCTGTCGGCAGAGATGATCTCTCCGTCGAGCCGGGTCGCCACCTCCAGCGAGAGGGCCGTCTTGCCGGTCGCGGTGGGGCCCAGAACGGCCAAAATGCCAGCCGCAGTCATGTAGGGCTCACGATCGGCCGAAGCGGCGCGCCAGCTCTTCCATGGTGAGCCGCAGGATCGTGGGCCGCCCGTGCACGTCGTGGCCCGGAAGCTCGGTGGCGAACAGACGATCGACGAGCTCCTCCATCTCCGGCTGGGACAGAGACTGGCCCGCCTTGATGGCCCCTTTGCACGCCATGCTCTTAGCGATCCGCTCGTGCTGGTTGCGCGCGGAGTCGACTAGCTCGGAGCCGTGGGCCAGCTCGTGGATCATCCCGCGGAAGCAGCTTTCGGCATCGAAGTGAGGATGGGGATGCGGGGTGGCATGAACGATGACCGTTCGGTCGCCGAACTCTTCGACCTCGAATCCGATGGCCCGCAGCAGGCTCCCCAGCGCCCCAACAGCGCCGTATTCCGCGGGTGAGAGTCTCAACGTGAGCGGGAACAGCAGGCGCTGGGATGCGCCCGCCTCGCCCTGAAAGAGTCGCATTACGTCCTCGAACAGTACCCGCTCGTGGGCCGAGTGCTGGTCGATAATGAGGAGTCCATCTCGGGTCGTCGCCAGGATGTAGGAGTCGTGAAGCTGCCAGAGATGCGCCTGGGCACTGGGGCCGATCCCGGCTCCGCCTCCGGCGAAGGCCTCGTCGTCCGCCACGGACAGGTCCGGCACAGCCGCGACCGGCCCGGCCCCCCGGGACACGAAGAAGGCCAACTGACGCTCGCCCGGCGCTTGTCGCTCGGCTACCGACGGGCGGAGCCCGGCCGCCGCTACACGGTCGGCCGAGGAGCCGGCCCCGGGCTCTCCGAGCGATGACTTCGCGCTGCTCGGAGCGGCGTCGGGCCCGAGTCCGGGGGCGCTGATCAACTCGCCCAGACCGTGCCTTACTGCCGTCGCCACGGCTGACCGTACGGCCGCCGGGTCCCGGAAGCGGACCTCGGCCTTCGCAGGGTGCACGTTGACGTCCACGTTGCGCCGCGGAAGGCTTACGTACAGGAAGACTGCGGGCCGCAGCCCGGGTGCCACCGTGGTTCGGTAGGCGTCATCCGCGGCGCGAAGAAGGGCAGCGTCCCGGAAGGGCCGTCCGTTGACGAACAGGTACCTCCGGCTTCCTCTTGGGCGCGCCCAGTCCGGGCGCTGGATGAGGCCCGCGACCCGGATTCCTCCTGCCTCCTCGTCGACCGCCACGAACTGCCCTGCGAGCTCGTCGCTCCAGATCGCCGCCACTCGCTCGGCCAGGCTATCCGCCGGCGGGAGGTCCAGGAGCTCGCGACCATTCGACTCGAGCCGGATACCGGCGAGGAGGTTTACCAGGGCCAGGAGCACGACGGCCTCGCTGGCGGCTCGTGTCTCGGCCGCCGCGGAGCGCAAGAATTTGGCACGGGCCGGAACGTTCTGGAACAGCGCCCTGACGGTGACCGTCGTCCCCGACTGCCGCGCGATCTCGCCGGTCGACAGGATCCGGCCTGCCGCGGCCCGTATCGACGTGCCTGGGCCGCCACCTGCGGGCGCCGTCTCAAGCTCGAATCGGCTCACGGCCGCGATGGACGGGAGGGCCTCGCCGCGGAACCCGAACGAGGTCACGGTCATCAGGTCCTCGACGTCGGAGATCTTGCTGGTCGCGTGGCGGTCCAGGGCCAGGAGAGCATCGGGCCGGCTCATTCCCACACCATCGTCCGCTACCCGGATGAGGCTCTTCCCCCCGTTCCCGAGCTCGATCCTTACCCGCGTGGCACCCGCGTCGAGCGCGTTTTCTACCAGCTCCTTGACCACGGACGCCGGGCGTTCCACGACCTCGCCGGCCGCGATCTGGTTGGCGACGTGGTCGGGCAGAATGTGGATCCGGCGTGTACTCGTCTCGTTCATTCCTGTCAGGTGACCCATCAAGGGCGGTCCGCGTCGGACGTCCCACATGATGGGATCAGAGTACGAGCCCGTAGAAGGCGGCGGCGTTGGCGGTTGTGAGCTCGGCGATCGCCTCCGGCGTGACGCCACGGATCGCCGCCACTGCCGCGCAGGTATGGGCGACATAGGCCGGCTCATTGCGCCGGCCACGCTTTGGCACGGGAGCAAGATACGGGCTGTCGGTCTCGATTAGGAGCCTGTCGTCGGGCACACGCCGGACACGGTCCGGAGCGTCGAACTTCTTGAACGTGACCAGCCCCGAGAACGACACGTGCCACCCGGAGTCTAGGGCGACCTCGAGCAGCCCGTCACCTCCGGTGAAGCAGTGGAGCACCCCGCCAGCTGTGTCTCTGAAACGCTTTATGAGGGCGGCGGTCTCCGCATCCGCCTCTCGCGAGTGGACTACTGCCGGCAGGTCAAGCCTGGCGGCGAGATCGAGCTGCGCCTCGAAGCTTCGGAGCTGAGGCTCTCGCGGCGAGTTGTCGTAGAAGAAGTCGAGGCCCGTCTCGCCGACCGCTACCACCTCCGGAGCCGCTGCGAGTTGCTCTATCCGGGCCAGAACGCCCTCGTCGAACGCCTCCGCCTCATGCGGGTGAAGGCCGGCGCTGCACCAGACCCGGGTCTCGACGCGTGAGAGGTCGATAGCCCGTTCGGCGTCATCGGGATTCGAGGCGATGGTGACCAGGCCCTTCACGCCAACCTGGCTGGCACGCTTCAGCACGTCCGGGAGGTCTTCCGCGAAGGACGTGTCGGTAAGGTGCAGGTGGGAGTCGAAGAGCTTCAAGGACTCATCGTCGGACCCGGCGGGTCGCTGTCAATCCGGCTGGCGCCGCCGCCACTATCTCCGCTTGCGCTCCCGCTTGCGGCTGCGGTTCTCGATCTCAAGCAGCGCGGGGGAAGCCACGAAGATCGAGGAGTAGGTCCCGATCAGCACGCCCAGGATGAGCACCATCGCGAAGGGTTGAACCACCGCGCCGCCCAGCACGAAAAGGGCCAACAGGGTCATGAGCGTGGTACCCGAGGTCAACACCGTGCGCGGGAGCGTCTCGTTGATGCTGGCGTCGAGGATGGTCTGGTAGTCGTCCTTCCGACGCTTCTTGAAATTCTCGCGCACGCGATCGAAAACGACGATCGTGTCGTTCAATGAGTAGCCCAGAATCGTGAGAATCGCCGCCACCGTCGCCAGGCTGATCTCGATGTTCATGATCGAGATAAAGCCGAACGTGATCAGGATGTCGTGTGCGGTGGCGATCACCGCCGCGATGCCGAAACGCCACTCGAACCGGAACGCCAGGTAGATCAGAGTAAGCGCGAACGACATCAGGATGGCCACCAGCGCCTTGCGCTGGAGCTCCGTGCCGACCTTCGGACCGACAGCGTCCACGCTGATTTCGAAACGGTCCGCTCCGTACGCGTCGGTCAGGAGGGCCTGCACGGCCTGGACCATGCCCTCGAACCCGGCCGTGCGGATCAGAAAGTCGTTCGAGCCTCCGAACTGCTGGATCTGGGCGTTTTCCATGCCGCCGGCGGACATAGCATCGCGGAGATCGGCAACCGTGGTAGCGTCAGCGAACTTCACCTGTACGAGCGTCCCGCCCGTGAAGTCCACCCCGTAGCGCGGCCCGCCGTGCAGGACTAGGGACACGAGGCCGACCGACAGCATCGCGGCGGAGACGAGGTACGCACGCTTGCGCATACCCAGAAAGTCGAAGTTCGCGTTGCGGAAGAGTCTCATATATCGAGTCGGTCTTGTCTCGGTCTCGTCTCGGTGGCTTAGATGCTCAGTGCCTTGGTCGGCGAATGCCTCTCCAGATAGATCTCGAAGAAGGTCCGGGTCACGAACAGCGCCGTGAAGAACGAGGCGATGATCCCGATGCCGAGTGTGACCGCGAACCCACGGATCGGTCCCGTGCCGAACTGATACAGGATCGCCGCCGTGATGAGAGTCGTCAGGTTAGCGTCGACGATGGCCGACAACGCCTGAGAAAACCCGGCGTCGACTGCCGTGCGGGGCGTCTTGCCTGCCTCCTCCTCCTCACGGATGCGTTCGAAGATCAGAACGTTGGCGTCCACGGCCATGCCCACAGATAGGATGAGCCCGGCGATTCCGGGAAGGGTGAGCGTGGCTCCGAGGCCCGCCAGGCCGCCCAGCACCAGGAGTACGTAGATCCCTAGCGCCACGATCGCCATCACTCCTGCGATCCTGTAGTACCACATCATCAGGAGGATCACGCCGATGATCCCTATGACGAACGCGTTCCGGCCCTGCCGAATCGAATCAGCCCCGAGGGACGCGCTCACTGACCGCTCCTCCACGATCTGTATAGGCTGCGGCAGCGCTCCCGCCCGGAGCACCAGAGCCAGGTCCTGCGCCTCCTGGAAGCTGGCGCCCGCACCCATCTCGATCTGGGCCCGGCGACTGAGTGTCTGGCGAATCACCGGATAGCTCTGGACGCGTCCGTCCAGGACTATCGCCATGTACCGGCCCACGTTGGGGGCAGTGCGCCGCTCGAAGACACGCGCTCCACGACGGGTCGTCTCGAACGGCACGTACGGTTGGTTGAACTGCGGATCGCGGGCCGCCGGTCCGGCGTCGGCCAGCAGTTCGCCCGTGAGAATCGGGTCGTCCTCGAGAACGATGAGCTCCTTGTAGGAAGCGCCACCGGCGGTCCGTGGCTCGACCCCCCACAGCACTTCAGTGCTCCGGGGATAGGCGCCGCGCACCCCCTCCAGAGCCAGGTAACGCTCGACCGTGGGAACGTCCTCCTCCGTCACCAGAAAGATGTTGGGATGTCCGGATTCCGCCAGCAGCGAGGTCAACGGCCGAAGCGTGGCGCCCGGGTCCTGTTGGGTCGGGAGCGTCGCCGCGCTGTCCGCCACCTCACCCGTGTCCGGAGCCGCGGCGGCGGCCGTGTCCGCGGCCTGCACGGCAGCGGAGTCGGCCGCCGCGCTGTCGGCATCCGCCCCGCCGAGCAGCTCGGTGATCCCCGGCGTCGGCTGCTCCACCTCTACCGGCTCCAGGTTCTCAGCCCCAACAGCCTGTACGATCGCTCTATCGATCCTCGGCAGCTGGTTCCGGAAAGCGTCGTCCTCTCGCACCAGCTGGAACTCGAGAAAGGCGGTGCGCTCCACGATGGACTTCGCTCGCTCGGGATCGTCGATCCCCGCCAGCTCGACGATGATCCGCTCGTTGCCGACCTTCTGAATCGTCGGCTCACGCACGCCGAATTCATCGATTCTGTTCCGGATTGTAGTGAGAGTGCGGTCGATGGCATCTGCCTTCGCCTCGTCCGTGAGCGTTCCGTCTGGGTCGTCGATCTCTACGGCAAGGTGCATTCCGCCCTGAAGGTCGAGACCCAGGTTGATGGCCGGTATGCGCTCGCCGGTAGGGCCCTCCTTCGGGAGAAGTGCCCATACGCAAGCCAGTATCAGGGCCGCTATCACCAGCAGCCGGTTACGGTTGCTACGCATATCGGACTCGGATTCGCCCTCTCACGGTGTGGCGATTGCTTCGACCGGCCGCGGCCGGTTTCGCCAATAAGCGGCGCAAGGTACTCCGGAAGGACCGCCCGCGAAAGGAGGCGGAGCGGTGTTTGGCCAGGAGCCGCCCTCTCGGGCGCCCGCCGCCCGTGGCCGGCTCAGGCGGCGGTCTTATGCAGTCCGGTCCACCGGAGGATGTCCTCCATCAAGCACCACTTGGTGATCCCGGATTGCAGGAGGTTAGCGCCCACGAAGGCCGTGAACAGGAACCACCACGGGCTCACGAACCAGCCCAGAGCGAGACTGGCCAGCACGAAGATTCCGGCAATGACCCTGATCTTTCGTTCCATCGTCATGGATGTTCTTCCTTTGGCTCGGTGGCGTGCGGGCGCGACGACCGGCCACCGGTCCGGCGCGCGACCTCGTTATTCACTCCGTCCCGCCTTCACAGCCGCAGTAGGCCGCGTCTTTGACGTTCAGCTTAGAGGCACGAATCGGATGCCGCGGGTCCTCGATGGATGTGCAGGCGCGCACCGCGCCCGGCACGCAATCGGCCAATGCGTCATCCGCAAACGCCAGGACCATCCGTGATCGGAAGGGCGCGGCTTCCCCGTACCACCCGGCGCTCGGCGCGGCGCCGTGTCCTTCCTCGGGTAGCCGGCTGAAGGCCGGGACCTCTGGATCGCGCAGAATCCAGTCCACACACGCATCATCGTCCTCGAGATGCATCAGCACGATCAGCCTCAATCCAGCGTGAGCAGAGTAGACGCCAGCGAACCGGTGATCAACGCCACTGCCAGCCCCTCGAAGATCGGTTCGAACAGGATCACGATCCGCCAACGCGGTGGCAATTGATAGGCGCAAGGCCGTCGGCGCCGCGGGTGTCTTAGCAGTCGTCAGCATGTTTCGCTCGTTCTCAATCTCGTGTAACCGCCTGGGGTGAATGCTTCGGGTCAGCGTGGGCTTACGTCGCACCCGCGAAGACACTCGATCACCTGCACGACTTTCTCGTCGCCTAGCGCATAGTACACGTTCACGCCTTCCCGCCGACTGGTGAGAATCCGCTTGTCTCTCATCAGGTTCAGATGCTGCGAGGCGGTGGCCTGCTCGAGATCGAGGGCTTCGCGAACCGCCGTGACGTTCAGCTCCCCCGCCTCATCCAGCAGCTCGATGATCCGCAGGCGGATCGGGTGCCCGATGCAGCGTAGAACACGGGCGGCATCCTGAACCATCTCGATGCTGATCCTGCGCGATCTCTTCATTTCCTTTGTCTCGCCTTCCCTTGGAGGGGCCTTCGCTTCTTCTCTGCTCGGGCTCCGCCCACCGCTGGTGTACTCAAACATACATATATATATATGTTTCTATTGTCAAGCCTTTGCTCCGGGGCGCTCGGCGAGCCGGTTGAGCGGCAGAAGACCGCGCTTGATGCTATATTCGGGATCCGTCGGAGAATGGCAGGAATGTTGCTTCATCCACTTCAGTCGGGCGGCACGGGTTTCCGAAGATTTGGCGGAATCTCCGACCTTTTCGGCCGCTCTCGCTTCCGAGACGTGTGGCGCCGGAGCGCACACGGGTGAGATCGTATGTGGCGGAGTCGCAACACAGAGATGTTCGCGGTAGGCAGATGGGGACGTGTCATGAGGATGTCGGCGTGGCTGGCCGTGGCGATGCTCACGCTCGTTTGGGCCTGCACTCCTGACGCTCCCGAGGGAGGCGTTCCCACCCATCCGAGCGACCGGTTCAGAGTGACCCTGGCGTGGGACGCTCCGACAACGGACGCCGTTGGACGGCCTCTCGACGACCTTGCCGGTTACCGTATCTACTACTCGAGCCAGTCGCCGGTGGTCGGTCCCCGGGCAACGATGATCGAGGTGGGCGACGTGACCCAGTACACCGTGGACAACCTTGCCGCGGGTATGCACTACTTCGCGGTCACGGCCCTCGACGTTGGAGGCAACGAGAGCTTGCCTTCGGGCGAGCTGCAGGTGGAGGTGGGCGGCGAGTGAGCAGGTCGCAAATCGCGTGGGAGCGAAGCGGCCGCGCGCCGGCGGTCCTGTTGGGCCTTCTGGTGTTCCTTACACCGATCGCGGCACATGCCCAGGTGGACAACACGCCACCATCCACGCCACAGGACCTGACCGGCATACCGGCGACCTCGACGCAAATCAACCTGACGTGGAGCGCCGCCTCGGATCCGGAGAGCGGCGTGTCGTTCTACCGCGTCTACCGCGACGGCAGCGTGGTGGGCTCGCCGAATCAGACGAGCTTCGCCGATACGGGGCTCCAGCCGGATACGCGCTACGCCTACCGCGTTTCGGCCGTGAACGGAGCCGGAATCGAGGGTGGAAGGAGTAGCCGCGAGGCGGTTCGCACGCTCGAAGAAGCCGAGGACCGGCCGCCACCGCCGACGGACTTGGTCGCCCAGGTGGTGAGCTCGACGCGGATCGACCTCACCTGGTCGCATCCCGACCCGGGCAACGTCAACAAGTATTGGGTGTATCGGGGATCACCGCCCCAGTTTATCGCGGAGACCGACGACCCGGAGTATCAGGACACCGGCCTCACGCCCGCCGTCACGTACGAGTACAGGGTGACGGCGGTGGACGGGAACGGTGTGGAGAGCGTGTTCAGCGATCCGGCGAGCGCTCGGATTCCGGATGCGACCCCGCCGACGATCCCGCAGAATCTGGAGGCCGCTCCAGTCAGCACGAGCCGGATCGATCTCTCCTGGTCGGCTTCCAGCGACCCGGAGTCGGGGATGGGTGTATCGGGGAGGAGATCTGGTCGGAACCTCTGGAAACAGTTCGTTCCGGGACACTGGGCTCACTCCGGGAACTCCGTACGAGTACCGCGTGTCGGCGGTGAACGGCGACGGGCTCGAGAGCGCTCGGAGCGCGCCGGCCAGCGCCCAGACGCTTGATGCTACGCCGCCGACGATACCGCAGGGCCTGGTCGCGGAGGCTGTCAGCACGCAGCAGGTCAACCTGGTGTGGAATCCATCGTCGGACCCGGAATCCGGCATCGCCGGGTACCTGGTCTACAGGGATGGCGCCGGTCTGGTCGGCTCGGCCGAGGACACGGCTTTCCAGGACCAGGGCCTCGAACCTGGCACGGTATACACGTACCGGGTGTCGGCGGTGAACGGAGACGGGCTCGAGAGCGATCGAAGCGCGCCGGCCAGCGCCCGGACACTCGATGACGTAGATCCGACCCCTCCGCCGGCGCCGGACGACCTCGGTGCCCAGGCCGTGAGCCCCTCGCAGATCAATCTGTCGTGGACGGCCGTTCAGGACCCGGAAAGCGGCGTCAGCACATACAGGATCTTCCGGGACGAGGAAGTGGTGGGATCGACGTCCAGCACGTCGTTCTCCGACACGGAGCTCCAGCCGATCACAACGTACTCGTACCAGATCTCGGCGGTGAACGGTGACGGCTTCGAGAGCGAGAAGAGCAACGAGGCCTCCGCGACGACGCTTGCTGCACCGGACAGCACGCCGCCCACGACGCCTACCGGCCTGACCGCCCAGGCGGCCAGCCAGACGCAGATCAATCTGGCCTGGACGGCGGCCGACGATCCGGAGAGCGGGGTCGCCAGCTACAACGTATACAGGGGCAATCAGCTGATCGGCAGTGCCGCCGGCACTTCGTTCTTCGACACCGGCCTCGAGCCCGGAAGCACGTACATGTATGCCGTGGCGGCGGTCAACGGTGAGGGACTGGAGGGACCGCGCAGCGAGACCGCCACGGCAACGACTTTCCCGCCCTCCGACCAGATACCGCCTTCGGCGCCCACCGGACTCCGGGTGGTGGATCAGTGAGGAACTGGTTCCGCCGGTCCCTGATCGCTACTGGAGTGACGGCCTTGATCGGGCTCGCTCCCCAGCCTCCCGTCGCGTTTCAGGCTCGCGATCTTCTGGCGCAGGAAGCTGCTTCGGGGGCCCTCAGCAAGAGCGAGCTGGTCCGTCTCGTGGTGTCGGGCGCGTACTCCACGGACGAGAAGATTGCCATCGTCAGCGGAGTCTGTCTCAGCTTCGCGCCCACGGCCGGAGACTGGGCGGATCTGAGAGCCCTGGAAGCGGACGCGGATCTTGTCGACGCGGTCGAGCGCTGCGCCGAGTTGGGAGCGGTCGCCGAGGTCTCACTCAACGCCACCCGTCTTACGGTTCGAGCCGGCGGTTCTGCCACGGTCGTGGCGACGGTCCGGCGCCGCGGGCAGCCTGAGCCGAGCATTCCCCTCGAGCTGCGGGGCTCAGGGGCGGCGTCGAACGTTCGGCTTACGGCGACGACCGACGCCGACGGGCGCGCCTCGTTCCGGGTCCAGGCCGGCTCGACGGCCGGGCGGAGGACGTACGACCTGAGAGCAGCCGGCCGAGATCTCCGGGGGACGACGCGAGTGGACGTCGTGACGATTCCCGGCGCTGCGGCGGCGGCCGCTCCCGAGCCCGATCGCATCGAGGTCTTGGCCGGGACTTCAGACCCGGCCAGGCTGCAGGTGGAGATCACCGATAGCTACGGCAACCGAGTGTCCGGTGTCGAGATCGAGCTCGTCGACGAGACCGGCGCCGGCGTCGCGAGCCCTGCCACAACCGACGCCAGCGGCAAAGCCCTGTTCGAGGTTTCCGTCGTCGCCTTCGAGGAAGTCGGCGCGGGCACGTGGGAGCTGAGGGCAGATAACGAGATCCTGGCTTCTGTGCCGTTCGAGGTGGCCGCACCGCCGCCCGAGCCCGCAGCCGTGGCCGGCGTCGTGGCCGTTGCGGGAGTGGAGGAAGGCGCCGCGAACCCCGTCCCACGCGTGCCGACGCCTCCGGCACCGGACCCGGCGGATGTTCTCATATCCGGGGGGTACGCCAGCCTGGCCGACGGGGAACCGGTGGCAGCCGAGGAAGCTTTCCGCACCGCGCTTGGGTCGTCGCCCCGGCGTGCTGACGGCCAGAAGGGCCTCGCCGAGGCCCTTCTGGCACAGAGCCGGCTGGACGAGGCAATCGTCTGGTACGAGGTCGCGGTGCGCCAGGATCCTGACGACCCCGACACCTGGGAGAGCCTGGGCCGAGCTTACTCGGAGACTGGTCGAAACCGTGACGCCAGGGCGGCATTGGCCCGCGCCCAGGAGCTGGACCCCTCGCGAGAGCAGCTCGAGTCAGAGATCGCGGACCTCGGACGCACTCCAGGTTTTGTCGAGGGCGTCGCGTGGGGCGGCAACACCTTCGACAACGGCGCCTCGGGCGGTCTCCGGCGAGCCGAGTTGCTGGTCAGGGCCGGTTCGGCGGTCGAGGTTTGGGGTGTTTGGGACAAGTCGCTGGGGAACCGCAGTCCCGAGCTCATCCGGGGACCGGATGAATGGGATGCTCTATTCGGCGGACTGTCGGTCGAGTGGGGCACCGGCCGGCGGCTCACTACGGCGGTGGAAGCCGGGCAGCGCAAGCAGGCGTTCGACGGAGGCGACCAGGCGGAGAGCCTGAAGCAGAACGTCTATCGACTGCATCAGTCCGTTCGTCTGTCCGGGGAGGAGAGGGGTCTTCTCCTCTCAGTGGGCGGCTATCTGGGTCGCTGGTTCGACCGGGACGACTGGATCATTTCCGCGGGCGTGGAGGCGCCGGTCGGGCGCCAGTGGGATCTTGTGAGCTCGGTTAGCGTCGGTGAGACGATAGGCACGAACTGGGTGGAGACGGGACGCCACGCCGACACCGACAGCCGCCTGTACATTGGTCTCGAGTACGGGAGCGACCGCGGGCTGACCGTGAAGCCGCAGGTGGGCCTCGGGCAAGTGGACAGCGACCGAGAGGAATTCACCGGCACCCTGGTGGACCTTCTCGTGGAGGCGGGGATTCCCGTGGCCGGGGAGGGTCGAGTGCTGCTGTTTGCCAGACATCAGCGACCGCCGGGAAGCAGTGCGTTCACAGTCGTCGCAGGGGGCCTAGGGCTGCGCGTAGGCTGGTAGGGCACCTTCTTCTTCCAGACAGGCGCCCCCCACTTCTCGACGACCCCTACTCCACCAGCTCCGCCGTGCCTACCGATGTCGTCACCATGGGCATCGTAAAGCCCATCGTCGACACATCACCGTCGCCTTCGCTCGTGGCGTCCATGGCCAGCAGGACTCCGCGGGCGGGATCCCACAAGTAGCTGGTCGTGGAGGTACCCTCCAGAACCAGTTCGACCTCCGCCGGGGCCCCCTCCGGCATGCCCGTTCCCGTGAGCTTCCACGAGCCTTCGGATACGATCACCCGCGCGGGGATTCCGTTCCAGGTAGTGTCTCCCGCGAAGCTCGCGGTGCCGTCGTAGACGACCTTACCCTCCATACCCGAGGCGACGGGCGTCGTCAGATGGTGTGGCCAGCTCTGCGCCGACGAGTCCCCACCCGGCGGAAGCGGGAAAGCCACGCCGGTAACCAGCTCGATCATATCATCGGTCGTGACTCCCTGTGCCGTGATCTCCGGGGCCGATGTCACCTCGACCTCTCCGTTCCCGGCGAGCACCGCCTGGAATACACTCCCACTCACCTCGTCGCCACCGATCTCTTTGGCGCCGAAGCTTCCCTCCGCCTTTCCGGAGAAGCTCTCGATGGTTACCTCGAATTCGCGCCCAGCCTCGATCTGGGCGCCAAGCCAAGGAGAATACCGGCCTCCGAACTGTACTCCGTCTCCTGCACGCCGGCCGGCGTTTCGATCGTCTGCGTTCCGGATGATGCCAGCGAATAGCGGAGGGGCTGGTCGGTCGGAATTCGTAGATCGGCGATGACCCCAACCCGGCGCATCCCGCGAGCAGCCACACGGTCGTGAAGAGGCGCACGGCGCGTGCTGCGGCCTCGCCGATCCATGAAGAACGCATCGTAGCCTCTCTCGTTCTGTGGATTGAAGCCGCGCGGCGACGGACGTCGCGGCTACTTAACGAGTAACACCTGCGTCGCGATTGGCGCTACGGGCTCGCGGACCCGTCCGTGCCCGCTTTGCCATCTGGAGCACCCGTTGGCGCGTGCAAGCCAGGTTGGCGCGGCGCCCGGCGCCGGCTGTATTATGCACCACCATGGTCATCGACACGCGGGCGATGGAGAGTGGGAGAGTCCGCCGTCCGGCGGTCGCCGGCCTCTTCTATCCCGGCGCACAGGCCGCCCTGGAGAGAGCGGTCGAAGAGTGCTTCGAGCAGGCGTCGTCCACCGGCGCCGCGGCACGTCCGAAGGCGCTCGTCGCGCCACACGCCGGTTACGTCTTCTCCGGGCCGGTGGCCGCGAGCGCCTACCGGCTCCTGGAGCCGTTTCGGTCGGAGATTAGCCGGGTCGTGCTACTCGGGCCCAGCCACTTCGTGGCGTTTCGAGGTCTGGCCGTCAGCACGGCCGAGCACTTCCTGACGCCACTGGGCCCGGTCGAGCTGGACGCCGGGGCGATCCTGACTCTCCGTGAGCTCCCCTGGGTGTGGGAGCGGGACGACGCGCACGCCGGAGAGCACAGCCTGGAAGTCCATCTTCCCTTCCTCCAGACGGCGCTCGACGAGTTCCGGCTCGTCCCGATGGCGGTGGGCGACGCGACCCCGCCGGAAGTTGGCGAGGCGCTGGAGCGTGTATGGGGAGGCGACGAGACGCTGATCGTCGTCAGCACCGACCTCAGCCATTTCCACTCCTACGACGTGGCGAAGCTAAGGGACGCAGAAACGAGCCGCGCGATCCGGCAGCTCGACACCGCGATCGACGGCAGCCACGCCTGCGGCCACCGGGCCCTGAACGGGCTCCTGTGGATAGCCGCGAGGCGCGGCCTCAACGTTACGGTGCTTGACGAGCGAAACTCCGGCGACACGGCCGGCGACCGCTCGCGGGTAGTGGGCTACGGCTCCTACGCCCTCACGGTCTGAGGCCGGAGCGTCTCGGGCCCTCTACTCCATCGCCTCCATCTGACCGAAACCCGGCGGCGGCAGCTCGTAGTTCCACATGTGCCCGGCGATCTTCCAACTGCCGTCGTCCTGCTGAGCGCACCTGACCCCGTATCGACCCGTGGCTGTCGGCTCTTCGTCACCCTCCGCGGTGAGAGTGAAGTAGCCCCAGGCAACCGTCGTACCGCCCGATGTGACCATGCCTTGCCGCTCGACTGCGAGCGCAATGGCCGGCCCGGCAGCGAACTGCTCCACGTACGCGGCCTCGATTCCGGCTTTGTCCAGCATCGGCGAGAGCGGCGGCGACTGGGTGCCGTCATCGGTGAACAGGGCGGCAAGTCCGGCGGCGTCCTGGGCATCGTACGCCGCGACGAACGCGGCCTCGAGCTCGTCCATCGCGGGGGCTACGGCCTCCATTTGAGCCGGTGCGATCTCCTCCACGGCTTCTTCCACCTCGGCGGGCTGACAGCCGGCGAGCACGAAGCCGAAGGCTAGGATCCAAGGGATGCTGCGTCGTGCCATGAGAACCTCCTGGCGGGGGTACGACTGCACCGCGCAA
>JBDGYE010000009.1:0-69137 GCA_039584255.1 Gemmatimonadota bacterium | reverse complement strand
TTGTTGCGGCGCCTCCGGTAGCCGCCTGTGCGCGCGCTCTCCTCGTCGCGCTCGATCTCGTCATGGACCTCCGAACCGCGGAGCCGGCAGGCCGCGAAGCCCATCCCGATCTCGACGCCCTTCATTGCCTGAATCGACATCAGAGCTCCGGCGAGGCGACCGTCGAGGCGCCGATCCCAGGACACATGGCTTCCCAGGCCCACGGGAAGCCCCTCCGCCACGACCTCGTACTCCCCGCCCAGGGTGTCGCCGGCCTCGCGAGCAGCGTCTATCTCCTCGACCATTCGCGTCGCCGCATCGGGATCGAGGCAGCGGAGCGGCGAGCCGTCCGCCGCTGCAGCGAGCTCTGCGGCCGGGGGGCAAGCGCCCGCTCGTGCGGCCACCGCGCCGATCCGGGTCACGTGGCTTCCTATGGACACGCCAAACTCCTCCAGGAGCCGGCGTGCCAGAGCTCCCGCTGCTACTCGGGCCGAGGTCTCGCGGGCGCTGGACCGCTCCAGTACGTCTCGGGCGTCGCGGCGGCCGTACTTCAACAGGCCGGTCAGGTCCGCGTGGCCGGGCCGAGGCAGGAAGACCCGGCGGAGCTCGTCCGGATCGGCATGCGGCTGTGGCTCGACGGACATGGCCACCCGCCAGTTCTCGTGGTCCCGGTTGGGGATCCAGACGGCGACGGGTGAGCCGATGGTCTCGCCCAGGCGGACGCCACTCACGATCTCACCGGCGTCTCGCTCGATGGCCATGCGGCCGCCGCGACCGTGTCCCAGCTGTCGACGGGCCAACTGAGTCGCCACGTCCTCGGGCGCCAGCGGCAGACCAGCCGGGAGACCCTCCAGGACGACTAGCATCCCCTTTCCGTGCGACTCGCCGGCGGTCGTGAAGCGAACGAAGTGCAGCATCTCGGCTCCGCTTACTCGCTCGTGGATGAAAAAAAGCTCGGGGGCCCAATCATACAGGGCCCCCGGACCGCGGTTCCTCCCGGGCGTTCGAAGGGCACGCCGGCAGCCGGCCGGCTGCCGGTACCGGCCGCTGCTTTCTCTAGTCGACGATGTGCGGCGTGACCAGGATGATCAGGTCGGTCTTCTTCTCCTGATTCTTCGTGGTCCGGAAGAGCGCACCCAGCACCGGGATGTCCATGAGCAGCGGGATGCCTGTCTCCGAGCGCTCGACCTCGCTCAGGGTCAGGCCCCCGATCACCATCGTCTCCCCGTCCTCAAGCAACAGCCTGGTCTCGCCAATCTGCTTGAGGAAGGTGAAGCCGAGATCCGGAACCTCCGTCTGGATCGCCGACCGCTCGGCGGAGACGTCCAGCAGGATCTGGTTGTTGTTCGTGATGTGCGGCGTCACGTCCAGGATGATCCCGGTGTCCTCGAACTGGACGTTGATCGTCGCCTGCTCCAGCTGAGCTCCTGACTCCAGAACCCGCAGTGGCGTCTTCTCGCCCACCTGAATGCGGGCGTGGTGGTTGTCCACCACCTGGATCGTCGGCGCGGCCTGCACGTCGGAGAGCTGATGTTTTTCCAGAGCCTCGAGCCAGGCGGAGAGAGAGAAGTCCCCGAACGCCACCGAGGCGAGAATCTCCAGCGAGGGAGCCAGTACGCGATCGTTGGCGTTGGCCAGCAGCGCCACCGAATTCCCGGAAAGGTCCACCAGGGCGGCGTTGGTGAGCTCTCCCGGATTGAGCGGATCGGGAACGGCGATCACGTCGTTGATCGAGTTCCCCTGCGTATCCTTCAAATCATAGACGATACCGAGTTCCCGAACGTCCGTCCGGTTCACGAAGATGATCTTGGCGTCGATCGAGACCTGAGGCGTCTGCGTATCGAGGCTGGTGATCAAAGTGTCCATGCGGGCCACCACCGAAGGCACGTCGGTCACGATGACCGAGTTGGCGCCCAGATACGACACGACCTGCCCTCGGTTCGGCGTGACGAGCCCCTGGAGAGTGCTGGCCACCGAGTCCGCGCTGGCGTAGTTGATCCGGAACACCCGCGTTTCGGTTTGCAGCGTGTCCCGGGTACGAAGGCCCTCGAGCCGGTCGACGATCAGGATGCCATCGGACACCATCCGCCAGCCGAGACCCTGCGCCGCCAGGATCGCATCGAGGGCAGTGTCCCATCTTCGATCTCGAATGTCGATCCCGCGCACCGTGACCGCCGCGGCCTCGGCGCTGGGAACAATGGACACTCCGGCGAACTCCGAGAAGCCGGCCAGCACGTCCAGCATGCTGGCGCTGTCGTAGGCAACCGTGATCCGTTCGGGCACTGCCTGCAGGGGAGGAGCGGTGCCGACGGTTGGCGGCGCCGAGGCCTGTCCCATCGTGCTCGGGACCGGAGAGGCATCTCGCATGGCCGCCCTTCCGCCAACTGGAGCCACTGAGCTCCACGCCTCGAAGGCTTCGCCCGGGTTAGAAAACCGGACTACGAAGCGCCCCGGCTCTCGTATCACCTCGTACCGTGCCGGACTCGTCAGGTCGAAGACGAGGCGCACGACCTCGTCCCGGAACTGGCTGCTCCGGAGTCGGATCACGCCACCCCGACCGATCGCTTCGTACGCCGCCCGCGTGAGGCCGTTCTCAGCTCCATACACGTCGACGATGAGGCGTGCCGGCTGGGCGAGGACGAAGTCGCGGACCTCTACGTCTCCCGACGTGATGACCGCGATTTCCGTCTGGCCCCCGGCCGGCGAGATCCGCACCTCCTGAACGCTGCCTGCCGGCAGCAGCGCCGACGAGGCTACCAGGATCGTCGCGAGGATCTGTTTGCCGATCATCCGCCCTGCTCCTTCCGCTGGCTCTTCAGGGGTAGAGTCTCCTGCCGGCTCACGCCGAACACCGTCACCACGAAGACGGCTTCGTCCGGTCGAACGCCGACGAGCTTGGCCCCCCCGATCGTGTCACCCTCCCAAACGCGGTAGCGCCTGTGGGTGGCCCGATCGACAAGCACTACGATGCTGCCCGCCTGCGGGCTGTAAATGATTCCGGTCAGCTCCAGGTCCTCGAAGCGCGGTCCGAACTCACCGGCGGCGTCGAGCGGCTCGAACGGATCCCGGCGTGCCGCCCCGGGATAGGTGAAGACCTCCCGCTCCACCACCGGAGAACCCTGCGACTCCGCGGACTCGTCTTCGGCCGGCTCCTGCGCCATCCCGGCGGAGGCGCCGCACACCACACATAAGACCGTCGGCATGAACCAGCGCGCGCTGCTCATTCGCTTGCCTCCGCGTCTTCTGCCCGGTCGGGAGCGAGGATGAAGGTCTCGAGCCCGAACGTGGCCGTCACCAGCTGGCGTCCAGCGGGGGTCACGGCGGTGGGCACGAGCTCCGTGATCTGGGGTCGGACGATGCGTGGGAAGGCTGCCACGCGGGTGAGAAACTCGCCCAGGGCATGGTATTCTCCCTCGACCCTCATCTCCCACCGTTGGCGCAAGAAATACGAGCCGCTGTCAGCAACCGCCCCGGCGCTGGGCTCGACGCTGATCAGGTGCAGGCCCAACGCCTGGCTCTCGGTGGCCATGGCCTCGTAGATCTCGGGAATCTCCGCGCCAGAGGGGACGAGCCGCTCGAGGACCTGGAACTGGCCTTCGGCCGACGCCAGGCGGTCGCGCAGTTCCTGCAGGTTGCCGATCCGGGTCTCGGCGATCTGGTTCTGCGTCTCGAGATCCTCGATCCGGTCGCTCAGCTCCAGGAGATCCTCGGTGCCCGGTCTGTACACGTAGAGGTAGTATAGGGCAGCGGCGGCGATCGCGAAGACGATCACCAGGAGCATCGACTGCCGGCGCTGGTCCTGCGGCAGCAGAGCCATCCTACGACCTCCCCACGACGACCGGCGCCCGTCGGACGAGTGAGTCGGGCGGCGCCGCATACCGGACGGTCAGGGTGAACGACTGCGCCTCGATGTCGCCCAGGAGCTGCCGCTGGCTGCTGACGATCCTCACTTCGCCCACATAGGCCGAGGCCTGGAGGTTGCGCACGAAGGCCGTGATGGCAAGCGGGTTCGCGGCGAGCCCCTCGACCTGAATCTGAAGGTCGGGCAGCGCGCTGGCCTCACGAATGGCGGTCAGCCAGGTGTAGGCCGGAAGCGTCCGGCTGATCTCGTCAAACAGGTGAGGCCACACGAAGCGGTTTGCGTCGATCCCCCGCACGAGCTCGAGCCGTTCGAGAATCAGCTCCTCTCTGGCCAGCAGGCTGTCGCTGAGTGCTCGCAGGTCCGCCAAGCGCAGCGAGTCCTCCTCCGCTTCCACGACCCGCGTCTCCAATCCGGTCCGTTCCGAGCGCTGAGAGAACCAAAGCCATCCGACGAACAGGAGAGCGAGTGCCGGCACGGCGATTACCGCTATGAGCCACGGATCACGACGGTCACCGGCCCCTCGAGGCCAGGAAGGTAAGGCTAAGCCCCGGCGCCTTCGCCGCCGGGCCCTGGCTCCAGTCGGATGAAGGTTGACCTCTATCATCCGCCGCTCCCGCGGAGTCGCGTCATCGATATGGCAGGCGCCCGTAGCCGCAAGATCATGCCGCCTCCCTCAGCGCCAGCCCCACCGACAGCATCATCATCGGAGCGATTTCTCGTGCGCGCTCAGGATCCATGGTGGCGGGGTTGATCCCCAGCACCTCGATAGGACTGGCGATCCGCGACTCGACGCCGAGCCTCTCGGCAAGTGCCTCGACCAGTCCCGGGACCCGGACTCCCCCGCCGCAGAGGTACAGCTTGCCCAGGCTCGCTCCGAGCTCCTGTGTCTCGAGGAACGCTGTGGCCCGCTCGATGCCGCGGCCTACCTCCTGCGCGCGCTCGTAGAGGAAGTTGCGAAGCCGCTCATCGACCTTCTCGCCCCTCAACACGGACTCGGCCTCCTCGGCCAGCATCCCCCGCTCGCGCTGCAAGTCCAGCGACAGGCGTCGGGTTCCGAAGCTGAGGTCCCGGGTCAGCACCGGCACGCCGTCCTCGAGGATGTTCACGTTGGTGGTCTCGTGCCCGATGCTCACCATCCCGGCAATGCCTTTCATCGCCTCCGGATAGTTCATCTCGAGAGCGTTGTGCAGCGCGAAGGCGTCCACGTCTATGATCCGCGGGTTGAGGTTGGCCTCCTCGAGGAGGGCGATCTTGGTCTCCACCAGCTCCCGCTTGGCCGCCACCAGCAGCACGCTCATCTGGAGGCCTTCATCCCCCGGATCCGTGATCTCGAAGTCGAGCTGCACGTCGTCCATGTCGAACGGGACATGCTGCTCGGCTTCCCAGCGAATCACCTCCCGAGCGTCATCCTTCTTCATCCGGTCCATCTGGATCGGCTTGATGATGACGTCACGGCCGCCGACGCTGGCCACCACGTCACGGTCGTGGATGCCCTCCTCCACGAAGAGCGCGTCTATGGTCTCGGCGACCAGGCCGGGATCCATCACGTCGCCCTCGACGATCGCGTCGCCGCCCAGCTGGTGAACCACCAGCTTCTCGACCGCCGGCCCGCCACCGGAATGGTCGATCACGGCTACCTTGAGAAAGCCGCTCCCGATGTCAAGTCCGACAGTGCGTCGCTTCCGCCCGAAGCCGAATCGTGCCATATCGATAAGCCGATCAAAGAGGTGGTGTCGCACAGAAGCGGCGAAGGAAAGACGCGCCCCCGGCTCCTGTCTGGCCTGTGTTTACCACTTCTTTTCCCCCGCCTCGCCGCTAATAGAAACTCTCGTGTTGCGATTGCGCAACGGCTCTCCGGACGCACGCTCACTCGGCCGGCCGCGCCAGGCGGGTCACGATCTCCATCGCTCCCGCGAGGCCATGCGATCCTACCGCCACTCGCGCCTCGTACAGTCCAGGTGCAAGCTCGACGGCGGTGGACACGACCTCGAGTCTGGCCGGCCCCACTGCCACTGTGTGCAGGGCCGCCGCGGCCGGCGGGCCGGCGTCGTTGTGGAGCCGCTCCAGGACCTGTTGGGCCGCGACCACCTGTGCGGTTCGCGCTGCCGCGCGATTCGTCTGGTCCCGGACGGCGACGCCGACCGAGATCACGGCGACGAGGCCGATCAACAGCACCGTGAGAGCGACTAGAGCTTCGACGATGCCAATGCCGCTCTGACCGCGTCGCCCCGCGCCAGTAGGCGGCTCCCGTATGCTCCGATCCGCTCTCTCTGCGTGCAAGAACGCTACCATTCGAATGGCGCGAAAAGGAGGGAATCGAGGTCGTTCACGCGGTTGGTGGCCGTGCAGAACGCGGCAAGTCTGTCGGAATCCTGCATCGGAAACGGAGACCCTCGGCTGAACGCTTTCGGACTCCTTCAACGACTCTGGCGCAGAGGCTCCTGTCGAACCCGGCCCAAGAAGTTGGACACGAGCCGGATTCCTCGCCGCCCACGGAACAGGTAGACGCTCCCCGGGGCTGCCTGGCCTCGAGCGTTGAAGCGAAGCGCGCGCGGCCGGAGACGCACGGAATCGACGTGTAGATCCCCGGATCGGCCTACGTGCACGATGGCCAGCGGGCTGTCGGAAGGGGTCAGGAGCACGAGGTCTCCGGTTGGAGTCGCCTGCATTCGGACAGTCTCTCTACGCGTAACGGCAAGCCGCCTGGCGAGATCCAGTTGGACGCGCACCGTCCTGCCCGCCGCGTGCAGACCCGCGGCCTCGCGGAACCGTCGGAAGCCCGATGCGGAAACAGCCAAGATCACTCCGGCTAGGGTCAAGGCCATGAGCAGCTCCGGCAGCGTGACACCTCGGCGCGGGAACCGCCACCGAGTCTTTCCTCGGCTCGACTCCATTTCCCCTTTCATTCGCCCCCCCCTCCGCGGCGGCCCGGACGATCCGAGTATGTGGGCCGTCCTCAAGGGTCTCTCAAGCGGTGGAGGTGGAACACGCCATCACTCGATGGGAACGAACCGTCCGGCACGGTACGTATAGGCCTTCCAGCCGGGGTACGCTGCCCTCAACTCGCCGTTCCTGGCGCGAAGATCTCTGGCTATCACGAGGGGGCCCCGGAGTAAGGGATCGTTATCGACGAGGTGAGGAAGAAAGTTCCCGTAGCCGTCCCGATCGTACAGGATCTCGTCGAGACAGGCTTGCGGCAGCTCGGCTCGTGCGGCCAGCCGCAGGGTCGGGTCGCCATTGGGATGGTTGCGGGGACCGAGTTGCGATCCTTCCGACGGCAGGGCCAGCAGAGCAGCCGTCACTGCCGCCGGCTCCCAGCTCTCCAGCTCCGCCCGTCTCAGGAGCAACTCCAACGCGCAATGGTCAGTCCTCCGGTATGTCTTCTCGACATCGGTGGCCGGTACGCCGAGCCCTCGCGCCCGGGCCAGAAGTCGGTTTCCCCAGCTCACCGGCGTGAAGACCAGTCCCTGCCCGATACCGGCCGCGAATGCCTGAGCGGGCAAATCGATCTTGATGCTCGCCAGTCCGGTCCGGTACACGTCGAATCGCCTCGGCGCAGCGTACAAAGCCGAGTAGCAGAAGCAGAGCACGAGAAGTGCGGTGGCGAGATCGGCGACACGTACCCGTATGAGGGAACGTCGCTCCGACACGAGCCTATGGCCGATCCGCCGATAGACCTCGAGAATGGCGCGCGCCGTCAGCGGCACGGCGAACGCCACGCTGGAGTAGAGGAATCGCGGGCCCAGGAAGGCGTCGCGGTGCCAGTAGAACGAATACGCCGCCGGGATCGCCACGAGGGCGAGAACAAGGCTCCGATCCCACCTCCGGGTCGCCCAGCCGGCCGCACAGAACAGACCAACAGGTATCAGGGCCGGGATCGGCCACTCGAACAGGAATCCGTTAAGCAGAGCGAGGTCCAGGAGCTCGTTCCGTAGACCGGCGGCTACGGTGTGCAGCTCCCCCCACGGCGTCGCGTGAAAGCCCAGGCCATGGCTGGATCCCCAGAGCTTGAGGTAGCCTAACATGAGCGGGTCGCCGGTCGTGCGGGCGTTGTACGCCAGGTAGAGACCCACCGGACCGGCACCACCGGCCGCGCCGGCCAGAAGGCCGCGCGGGCTTCGTCGACGAACCACGGTGATCAGGGCTACCACCCCGAACACCAAGCCCACCGCGACAGCGGTCAGCGGCCTTACGAGAAACGCCGCGCCCAGCGAGATGCCGGCCAGCCCCAGCCAGCGGTCGCGACCCGACTTATCCCACTCGACAAAGGAGCGCAGAAAAGCCGCGACAAAGAAGAGACACGACACGTGGTTCATGAAGCTGGCGCCCATGAACCAGAAGAATGGCGCCAGAACAAGCAACACCAGAGTCAGCCGCCCCGTTGCACGGTCGTATGCCCTGTGGGCGAAAGACGAGAGTAGCGCCGCCGTTCCAGTCGACAGGACGACGGGCACCAGCCACGGACGGCCAGCCAGGACTCCCAGGGTCAGCAGAGCTGAGTGACCAGGCGGGTACTGTGAGTACCACTTGTCGCCGTCCACCAGCATGTGCTGGCTGGCGAAGAATGCCTCCTCCGGCGGCGCGGGTGCCGACAGCCGGCCCGTGGAGAAGATCCTGGCTTGAAAGAGCTGTACGACGCTGTCGACGAGCAGTGGCCGGCCGGAGAACGCGAATGTCGCGGTGATCACGAGGAGTCCAACCAGGAGCAGCAGGCCCAGGGCGCTGAATGAGCCGTTTGACAGTCGCTCTCCGCCGAGGCTGAGCCCCGACCCGACTCCGCGGACCGCACCGGTAAGGAAACGTGCGACCAGCCAGGCGAGCGACCCGAAGACGAAGATCGCGACGAGCCACTCCGGGGGGGGCACCAGGTCGCGGGCCCCATTCAGTTCGCCGAAGAGGGCCTGCAGCGGGAGCAACGGTACGGCCAGCAGGAACAGGCCGAGAGCCTGGAAAGTCCGATCTGCTACCGTTCCTGCAGGCAAGCCGCTCAACCGGTCGACTCACCTTCGTCTAGAGGGGGCGGGAGGGTGCTGCGGGGCGGCGCTTCCAGGTTTCTGTACCGGGCCACGATCCACGCCGGCCGATGCTTCACTTCGTTGTAGATGCGGCCGATGTACTCCCCGATCACGCCCACTGCCAGAAGCTGGATCCCGCCGAGGAAGAGAATCGAGGTCATGGTCGAGGCCCAACCAAGGATCGCCTCGCCCGAGATGAGCTTCTTGTACAGCACGTTCAGTAGTACGAGGAAGGCGATCCCTGATACGATGAAGCCCATTATCGTCGCCAGCCGGAGCGGCAGCTCGGAGAGAGAGAAGAAGGCGTCGGTGGCCATCCGCAGCAGCTTGCGGGGGCTCTGGCGGGGAGCGCCTGCATAGCGGGCGGCCCTTTCGAACTCGACTCCTGTCTGCCTGCCGCCGACGTAGGCCCTGAGGCCGCTCACGTAGCGATCCCGCTCGGGCATCCGGTTGATGAGGTCGACCACGGAGCGGTCCATTAGCGAGAAGTTGCCGGCGTTGGCCGGAATGTCGACCGAGCTCAGGCGCCTCAGAATCGAGTAGAACACACGGAATAGCGCTCGCTTGAGCCACCTCTCCTTCCGCTTCCTCTTCACCGCGTAGACCACGTCGTACCCTTCCTCCCACCCTTCCACCAGCCGCGGAATCACCTCCGGCGGATCCTGCAAGTCGCCGTCCAGGAGCACGACGGCGTCACCCGAGGTGACGGCAAGTCCGGCGGCTATGGCGAGTTGCTGTCCGAAGTTTCGCGACAACTGAACCACGCCGACTCGCCCGTCCTCGGCCGCGTAACCCTCGATGAGCTCGGGAGTCCGGTCACGGCTGCCATCGTCCACGTAGATGACCCGCCACGGGTAGGACAGCCCTTCGAGAGCCTCCACCAGCCGTCGGTGCAGCTCGGCCAGGATGGCCTGTTCATTGAATACCGGCACTACCGCGTCCACAGTCTTCACGGTGCCTCCGCCGCGCCTTCCATTTGTTCTTCCGACCATCGGTACAGGCCTACCAGCTCGACGCCGTCGACCTCGACCGCCAACTCGGGCCTCACCTTCTCGTATATGCCCCAGTGCACCGGCTGGAAAGAGGCCTTCCGAGCCAGCAGGATGAAGTACGCCTGGGGCACCTCCAGCGTCAGCTCGATGTCATCCCGGATCATGCCGTAGAGCTGGAGGTGCTCGTAGTGGCTCAGGTTCGGATGGGCGCCCACGCGAGCCCCATTCGGTACTACGTCGTTGAGTCGGGCCAGGAACGCGGGCGTTACGGCGTCCAGCCAGTAGGTCGCCTCCATCCCGGCCCTGGCGGCGCCGGCCGTCCCCCCGATTGCCTCACCGTAGTAGGCCAGATAATAAGGCGCGATCCGCGTCGCTTGCAGATAGGGAGGGAAGAAGAAGAGCATTCCCAGAAGCAGGCTGGACAGCACTCCTGCGGCACGAGCCCTCGCTGGTCCCACGGCCGTTCTCTTCTCGATGAGCCGCCCGGCCGAGTCCGCCAGGCTCGAGAATCCTATCCCCGCGAGCACGGCCACGAACGGGAACATGGGCAGAAAGAGACGCACCCCGTCGTGGTTCGGCGATCCCGGCAGGGCGAGCAGGGACCAGAAGAAGGCGACCTGCAGCAAGCACAGGACACCGAACGATTCCCGGCGGCCCTCCCGGGCCGCACGGCCGCCTCCCACGAAGAAGAGCGCCAGGATACCGACGGGAAGGGTGACGGCGGTCATCACGATTGCGTGGTGCCAGGGAAGCGTGTACTCCCATACCCGACCCAGGTAGTAGGTGAAGATGGGAACAGTCGTCTCTCTGTCCAGGCTTTCCTGGACCAGCTGCCGTACGTGTCCGAGGGGATCGTGCCACGCCTGGGGGTTGAGGGTGAAAGCCACCGCGAGGCCGACCAGGGCCCAGCCGATCAGGCCCCCCCAGGCGCGGCCCCTGCGCCCGTAGAGGAGCAGCCAGGCCACGAGCGGCGCTGGAACGAGCCAACCCGTGAATTTGGTTCCCATGGCCAGCCCGAGCGCGATCCCACCCAACCACAGATGGCGGGTCGGTCCGTTCCGCGCGTATGACACGAAGCCCGCCGTCGCCACGAACCAGAAGAGCGTCAACGGAATGTCGGTGGCGGCGATGTGGGCATGCCCCAGAAGGCGTGGCATCCCGAGGAGCGCGAGCCCCGCTCCCACACCCGCCGTGATGCCCCAGACTCTGCCCGCGAGCCAGGCGACGGCGATCAGGAGCAGCGAGAAGAAGAGTAGCGGCGCGGTCCGGTATCCGACGAGGGAGCCGAACCGGGGGCCTACCACCGCCTCGGTAACGGCCATTGCCTCCTTGTAGACTGGCGGATGGGGGTTCCAGTAGCGGTAGGCATCCCAGGCCTCTCGAATTCCTTCGGCGCTGAGGGGCGTTGAGCGATCGGGGCCCGCCACCACCTGTCGGGTCCAGTCCTGAATCCGATCCGCCGAGGCGAAGTAGTGGGGTTCGTCCCACGTTAGGCCTACGTCGTCCAGCTCCGGGAAGAACCACAGGAAGGAAGAAGCCCCCAGGAGCAGCGCCACCCACGCGGCGATGCGGCGGGACCGTGCCTCCGCAGGCCTCGGGTGCACTCCGCCCGCATGCCAAGAGAGGCCGCTCATCGGACCCGGTATACCCTCATCAGGGGCACTCCCCGCACCGCAACTTCGTAGAACGGTCGATCGCTGAAATCGTACAGGGCCCACTCGATGGACCGCCATTGAGCCCGGCGGTTGAGAACGAAGACGAACGCGGGCTCGCGCGCGGGTCGGTCCAGTGGAATGTAAACGAAGCTGTTGGGCCCCTCGCACGCCAGGGCCAGTCCTTCCTCTAGATCCTCGCGCTCCAGTGTCGTCTCGGCCGTCCACTCGCGCGGAGCCCACCCCACGGCCTGGTAGAAGCAGATTTCCTCGAGAAAGAAGCCGGGATCGACAACCGTGCCGGGCTCGATCGCTACCGCCAGGTCCGCCAGCACTTCGCGGCTGAGAACCTCCTTGAGATTCGTTACCTCGAGGCCACGCTCCTGGGCACCTCTCACGCCACCAACCAGGGCGTTGAAGTAGGAGAGCTGGAATGGGTGGTACTGTACCGTGCGAAGCGCCGGCAGGGCGAACACGAGCAGGGTGACGGCCGCAGGGATCCACGAGGTCATCCGCTCCGGCGCTCTGGCGGTGGCTAGCTCGCTCAGGCGTCCGGTGCCCACCCCGGCGAGCACGGCCCAGAAAGCGAAGGCCGGTAGGAACAGTCGGATACCGTCGTGCATCGGAGCCGCCGGCAGCATGAGGGCGCCGTACAGTACGGCTACGTTCAGGCCCGTGAGGCGCAGCAGCGGACGGTCCCGCCTGCTGGTGAGACCCGCGACGGTCGCCGCGAGAATCGGGAGCGGCATGACGATGGCCGTCCACACGAACGGGTAGTGCCACGGCGGCCGGAAGTCGTAGATGCTGCCGAGATACTCGGTGGAGATGCGGGTAACCCTGGCGTCAGAGCGGAACAGGCCGGCCTCGAAGTAGTCCCGCAGCCCCAGGGCGGGATCTACCCAGAGCACGGGGTTCACCAGAAAGAAGGTCACGAGCCCGATGAGGCCGAATGCGAGAAAGGCGTAGATGTCCGGGCGACGCCGGGCCAGGAGCCACACCGCCGCCACCGGAACCAGCAGGAGCCCGGAGAACTTCGTTGCCGCCGCGCAGCCGAACAGGATTCCCGCAGCGGCCAGCCAACTCGCCTTCCTCTCGCGGGTCGAGACGAACAGGCTGGCAGCACATCCGAACCAGAAGACGGTCAGGAAGACGTCCGTGTGCGCCAGGTGTCCGTGGGCGAACAGCGCCGGCACGGTAAGGAGGGCCAGGCCCGCGGCGGTCCCCGCCACTATCGACCGCGCCGCCCAGGCCGTGAAGACGCCACACCCCGCGACGAGGAGTGCGAAGGCTACCATCACCGCCACTCGATACGCGGTCAGCGGATCCAGTGGCCCGCCGAGAAGAGCATATGAGAGCCCGCTCAGCTCCCGTGACAGCGGGGGATGGGGTATGCGCTCCGGGTACCATCGCCAGTGGTCGAAGACTACCGAGCGGTCCAAGGCGGCACCGGGATCGCCAGCCAGGATCGACGCGCCCAGCTCCTTCGCCCAGGCCAGTTGCCGCAACGAGGAGTAGAAGTAGTTGCCTACATCGCTGGCGATGCCGTAGTCGCCCGCCGTAAGAAGAACGGCGAGGAACGCCGCTCCGAAGAGGCTGAATCCCAAGGTCCGGAGCTCGCTCTGGGTGGGAGTCATCCTGCCCTTCTCCGGGACAGGCGGTAGACGCCCAGCAGGAGGAGCAGCGTGGCGAGGCTGATCCAGGCGCCGATCCGGATGCTGGCCGGAGCGTACTCGAATACGACCTCGCGCTCGCCGCCGGGAACGGCGACGGCCCGGAACACTCCGTTTGCCCTCAGGATAGGCAGCCGGTGCCCGAGCAGCGTCGCTGTCCAGCCTGGATAGAAACGGTCGTTGAGGACCAGCAGCATCGGTCCCGACGTCCGGATACGCAGCCTCACACGGTTGGTCTCGAACGCCCTTTCCAAGACCTCTCCGCGGGCCTTCGGCGCCGGCTTCAGCGCCGGTTCCTGCTCCAGCACGACCGCGGCCCCCAGGACGAAGGTCTCGTCCAGCGTCCGGCGCAGCGCCTCTTCCGGTCCAGCGGCGAGCTCGTATCGGGGCACCAAGTAGACTCGCGGAAGGGGATCCGGCACCTCGAACACCCTGATCGGGAGCTCCGGGTTGGATTCGATCAGGCGCAGACTTGTCATCGCGTCCGCTTCGACCGTCGCGTCGGCGTAATACCGTACGTTCATCGCCTGCAGGAATCTCAGCGGATCAACGGCCCAGGCCCTCATCGCCGCCTCGTTGGTGAGCGCCACCGACTGGAGCTCGACGCCCTGGAGACCGTCCTGCATCGGGTGACCGAACATCTGCCCTACGTTCGGCCCCATGGTCTGGTAGTCCAGGTACATGTTGGTGAGCTCCCAGGCCCCCTGGACCGTGACGATGCTCCCCATGGCGGCGATGTGAGGGGAGCCTCGGAACCTGTACTCCTCGGGGCCGGCGTCGGCACGGTCCAGCACCTTTGCTGTCCACGGGGGCGTGGTGTAGATGTCGGAGGGAACCGATGGATTGACGACCCGGTGAGCGATCATCAGGTCGCCGGCGCAGCACGCCAGCACGAGCCAGGCGGCGGCCGCCGGTCGCAGCCGGCCTGCCCTGAGCAGGGCCTGCACGGCCGCCAGAACCGCGATCAAGGCGATGGGCACGAGCGACTGCAGGGCGTACAGTCGCTGTGCCTCGGCCGAATCGGAGCACAGCAGCGCTCCTTCGAGCCAGCCCCCGCAGGCCGTAGCCAGGACGCCCTCATCTGCCACCATTATGAGCGCCGTCGCGCCATAGGCGAGCAGCGCCGCAACCAGCAGGGACCACGTCGCGCGGTCCAGACGCCGTGACTCGGTACCCGCATCGCGAAACCGGCCTAGCCAGCTATCGAACCCCTGAGCAGCCATCACTGGCACGGCTACGGCGGTCAGCAGGAAGAACTTCTCCGGGTAGCGGAAGGCCCGGAGCGGCGGAATCCAGCCGAACAGCGCCTTGAACAGCGGACTGTAGCTGCCCAGCGCGAGCAGAATGCCGAGGGCCGCCGTCACGGTCCAGAACAGCGCCCACCGCCGCCCGCGGCGGAGGAACACCCCGAGGGCGGCGTACAGGAGAACGACTACGCCCACGTAGACGCTAAGCAGCCAGGGCACCTCGCTGGCCGGAAGGTAACGCGTGGTGAAACCGTGCGCGCCGCCGGCCAGGACAGGTGGAACGAACACGCCCAGGGTTCCCAGCGGCGTAAGCGAACGCGAGGCCGAGTACTCCAGCTCGATGGGAAGCGTGCGAACCGATTGGCCGATGTACTCGACGAAGGGCACGAACTGGACGGCCACCAGGCAGATCGCGAGCACTCCTCCCAAGGCGAAGGCGAACAGCTGGCCGCCCCGGCCGGCCGGGCGCCGCTCGACCCTCAGGAGACCGTGGACCAGCAGCAGGAGTAGCGCGATGCCCAACATCTGGGGCTCTCCCCCCAAGAAGGCCGCGCCGCAGACGACAGCGAACAGCGTTACGTCGCGCGGCCGGCGCCCCATCATCACCCTGTCCCAGGCCACCAGAAGCCACGGTGTCCAGGCCACCGCCTGGAGGTTGTTGAGGAAGTTCCCCAGCGACACGTAGAAGCCGCCCACCATGAAGGCTACGGCCCCCAGGACGGCGCCCGCCCAGCCGTGGCCCCAGCGCCGGAGGAGCACGTACATGCCGACTCCCGCCAGGGGATAATGCAGGACCAGGAGAAGGTTGAATGCCAGCGGCAGGGGAAGTCCGTACAGGAGCAGGTTGGGGGGGTAGAGGAGCCCCGGCTGCAACGAGGCGAAGAACGGCTCGCCGTTGACGATCCAGGGGTTCCAAAGGGGAAGCCCTCCGCTGCGCACCGACTCCGCGAGGTAATGCTTCATCGGGTAGAAGAACGGAGCGATGTCGCGGCTGAAGAAGGTCTCGCCGCCAACCAGCACAGGCGCGAACAGCAGTGCGGCAAGGCCGCACAGCACCGTGGTGGCGGCCGCGGCGCCGGAGCGAGGCGACTCTTTGTCCGCTGCTGGACTCATGGACCCCGCCGGTCAGGTGCCGCCCGGATGCTCGAAGGGCGCAGCGGGCTCATCACCCGCCGCGCCCTTTTCTTACGCTGACAAGTATCCGGTGGCAAGCTCGTCAGCTTACTGCTTCAGGATCTTGCCCTCGGTCGAGCTTCCCGAGCCAACTACCACGTAGTAGGTGTTGCCCGAGCTGGTGTGCGAAGCGGTCACGGCATAACCGCCGGCCGTGCCGCCGGCCCCTATCGCCATGCCCGTGCTCGTCGTGAAGTTGCCCGCCGTCATGACCGTGGCGGCATTGCCGTACGACTGATTGTCTGCAAAGTACGCCCTTCTCCTTCGTGCTGGCGAACTGCGGAATCGCGATCGCGGCCAGAATGCCGATGATCACGACGACGATCAGCAGCTCGATCAGCGTGAAGCCCTTCGTGTCGCGGAGCATTGGTCCTCCATCAGTTAGGAGTCGCTACGTTAAATTATCCGGTTCGAGCTGATATCACCGGTGGAGGCCAAGACCTCCTGCTGTGCATGTAGGCAACCCCCGTGCCGTTCTGGCGGTCCGAACATAAAACTAAACATCATATACACTTACGAAGCAGAGAGGCGGAACACGGGACCGGAAGGGAAAGGCCGGTCGTTGCAGGTTGCAAGGCCGGCCTCCGGTATGCAAAGGCCGCGCTCAACCCTCAAGGTCGTACCGCTTGATCTTGCGGTAAAGAGTGCTCGGATCGATTCCGAGAACCTCGGCCGCGCGCGTCTTGTTGCCCCCCTCCGCCCGGAGCACGTGCTCGATGTAGGCCCGCTCGATGATCTCCAGGGGCGGATTCGGTGCCGGCCTGTCCTGAATCAGGGGCTCCGGCGGCGCTTCCGTCAGGCGTGCCGGCAGCGCGTCCGGCTTGATGTTGGCGCCCGGAGTCAGCACCACGGCTCTCTCGACGACGTTCTCCAATTCTCGCACGTTGCCCGGCCAGTGGTATCCCTGGAGCACGGCCATCGCTTTGGGCGACACCTTCTTAGCCTTACCGTCCGGGCCGGCGTGACGCCCCAGGAAGTGCTCCGTGAGAAGCTGGACGTCTTCGGGCCGGTCCCGGAGCGGCGCGAGATCGATCGTGATGACGTTGAGCCGGTAGAAGAGATCCCGGCGGAAGCGTCCTTCTTCGATGTCCCGCTCCAGCTCCCGGTTGGTGGCGGCGATCAGCCTCACGTCAACCGGAATAGACTCGGTGGCGCCCACCGGGATTACCTCTCTCTGCTGCAGAACCCGCAGGAGCTTCACCTGAGTCGACGGGGCCATCTCCCCGACCTCATCCAGGAAGAAGGTCCCTCCGGAAGCCGCCACGAACAGTCCTTCCTTGTCCTTCACGGCGCCGGTGAAGCTGCCCTTCACATGGCCGAACAGCTCTGACTCGAGCAGCCCCTCGGGCAGAGCGCCGCAGTTCAACGACAGAAAGCGCCGGTTGGCCCGGGGCGAGAGGTCGTGAATGTAACGGGCGAAGACCTCTTTTCCCGTGCCACTCTCGCCGGCTATCAGGATCGTACTCTCGCTGTCGGCGACGCTGTCGGCCAGCTTCAGCGAGCTCTCGAACGTGGGGCTGACGCCGATGGGCCGTCCGCTCTTGAGGGTCTGCTGGCGCTTCAGCTCGCGCTTGAGGCCCGTGTTCTCCTTCTTCAGCCGCCCCCAGTCCAACGAGCGGTTCAAGATCGCGATCAGCTCTTCGTTCTTGAACGGTTTCTGGATGTAGTGGGTCGCGCCCAGGTTCACGGCCTGGATGGCCGATGTAAGCGAGGCCTGCGCGGTCATGAGCACCACGGGGGTGTCCGGGTTGGCTTTGCGAATCTCCTCCAGCACCTCGATTCCGCTCATCTTCGGCATCCGAACGTCGGACAGCACGATGTCCGGCCTGTCTTCTTTGTACCGCTTCAGGCCGGTGGCGCCAGACAGCTCCGCTAGCACGTCAAATCCCTCGCGCTTCAGGAGCACCTCGAGTGTCTCGACCAGACTCTGCTCGTCGTCGATCAGCAGCAGAACGGGCTTGTCGCGCATCTTGGCTCCTCGGTTGCGGCGCGTGACGGCGTCACGCGCTCTCGTCCTCCGTATCGTTCGCGCCGACGGACCCCACAGGAGCACCCGCGGCGCCGGCCCGCACGGCTTCCTCCGCGGCTTCCGCGAGCTCGCCTCTCCGGTCCTCGAACCGTGGAGGCGGACTTAGAACCGACCGCCGCGGCAGGACCATGATGAAGGTGGCACCGCGGCCGGGCGTCGAAGTCGCGATCAGAGTGCCTCCATGTGCCTGGACCGCCCGATGAGCGATGGACAACCCGAGGCCGCTTCCTCCTTCGCGGCGCGTGTAGAAGGGATCGAAGATTCTCGGTAGATCCTGCGGGTCTATGCCGGGACCGTCGTCGATGACCCGGATGCGAACCGGGTTGCGAAGTGCCATCCCGCTCGGGACCAGATCCGGGCGGAGCGAGTCGGCCACGATCCTCACCGTCACCGGTCGTTCCGGATCTCCGACCTGAAGTGCGTTAAGCACGAGGTTGAGCACTACCCGGTGCAACAGCTCCGGGTCACCCCACAGCCCGGTGAGCTCGTCGGCAACGTCAACGTCGATCGTGGCCCGTGCCTCCGCCGCGGGATGTCGCTGCGCCGTTTCCGTGACGTTCCGCAGCAGCTTCTCCACGTTGACCGGCTTCCTTTGGGCCACATCCACGCGGGCGAAGTCGCTGAATTCGCCCAGGATCTTCCCCATGCGGTCGCTCTCTCGAAGGATCAGTCTTCCCAACACCGCGTCGTCCTCGTCCTCACGGGCACGCTCGCACAGCTGCTCGACGGCGCTTCTGACCGACGCCATGGGATTCTTGAGCTCGTGGGCGAGCGAGGCCGATAGCTCCGCCACCGCCTCGAGCCGGCCGGTCCGAAGCCGGAGATCTTCGAGCTGCCGGCTCGCCCGCAGGTCCTGAAGCAGCACCACGTGCGACGGCCCCGCTCCAGCCTCCTGGACCACGGTCGTGCTCACGGCGACGGGGACACCCGGCCTCAGCTCGTAGAGTGAGTCTCCGTCGATCGGGTCGGCGAGCTCCGGTGGCAGGAGCTCGGCCTCCCGGTCCCGGATCCGCCGTCCGGTGCCGAGCGTCTCCTGGATCGCGGCCGCGACCCCGGGAGCCCTGGTCTCCAGGCGGGACACGATCCCACGACCCAGCAGCTCCGTCACCTCCAGGTCCAGCAGCTCGGCCGCGGCGAGGTTCATGTAGGCAAGGCGTCCTTCGGAGTCCAGAGTCAGGACGCCGGAAGGGATGATCCTCAGGATGTCGGCCGTGTCGAGCCGCAGTCTGCGCAGCTCTCCCTCCACGGTGCGGAGCTCCTTCCGCACGTCCCGGAGCCGCGCACCGACCAGGCTGGTGACCAGAGCCACGAGCGTGAACACGGCCACCTGCAACAGCAAGGCCAGAGTGCTCACCTGGTCCGGGAAGGCCACGAGGTTGTCCAGCAGGTAGAGGGCACCCGTGGCCAGCGCTACCAGAACCGCCGACGGAAGCGGGAGTACCAGGGCGTATGCGGCAGCGAGGCCTATGAACAGCGAGACGAATGGACTCTGGCTCCCGCCGGTGACATGGACGATGCCGTTGGCCAGGACGACGTCGAGAAGGGCCTGGGAGTAGAGGAAGCTCCGAGAAATCTGCCGGACCCGTCTGTGGCTGTACCAATAGGCCAGTGGGGTGATGAGGGCCGCAGCAGTTATCCCGATGATGCCAATCGCGCGCACCTGAGTCGCGATCGGCCCCGGTGCCAGAGAGGCCAGGAAGTCGCCGACGAGGACCGCCAGACCGTAGATAACCAGAGAGATGACGAGGCGGCCGGCGTAGATCCAGTAGAGCACGCCCATCGGCTCGAGAGCCGCGGCAGCCCGCCGGTCAGTCCTGCTCGGACGAAGCACTCTTGGTCCGTTCCCCTGATTCGGTAATGGCTGTCGCCGGGGCCGGCGCCGGCCCCGTATGCCTCCGTCGGCCTGCATTTCGCCTGCTCGTCGAAGCCAATGATAGGGAAGGAATTGCAGGATGCAAGAGGTGGGCGCCTGGGATCAGAGCCATTCAGGTGCCTCGTCGAAGACCGAGATCTGGGTGATGCGGCTGCCCCGTACCGTCGCCGTGAGTGTGTGGGTGGCACCCGTCCGGGGACACCGCAGCGCGCGCCTCAGGAGCGGTGCCTCGGCGGCGACCGGGTCCGCGTCGGGAGCCGCATCCGGCCACAGCCCTACAGCGCTGGCCGCGTCCCTCAGAGTCCGGCGGGGGGTGGCGAAGGTAGCGGTCCATGAGGCCACGCGTGGCGAGTCGGCGGCCCCACACCGAACCCGCATTTCGACCCCCCGGGCGGCGAACATGAGCCAGATATCGTCTCCGACACGGCTCCGGTTGCCCGGCGAACCGAGCCTGTCCGACAGCTCCGCTTCGGTGAGGTCTATCAGACAAGCACAGGTGGCCGGTTCAGTCGCCTCGCTCTCCACGCTCCATCACGTCGCCCACACTGGTGTGGGCGAAGAACTCACGCATCTGCTCTTTCACGTGCTTCCACCTGCCGTGAGCCCCGCAGGGTTTGACGTCGGAGCACTCGGGACGTCCCAGAACGCACCTCTCACGGTCCGTGACGGAGCCGAACGGCTCTATGACCGCGGCGAGGGCGATCTCTGAGGGATCCCGAGCGAGCCTGAAGCCGCCCTTTCTCCCCCGCGCGGAGGCGACTACCTCGTGCCGCCCAAGCTGGTGCAGGATCTTCGACAGGTAATTCGAGGGAATGCCGGTCTCCCTGGCGAGATCTCCCGTCCGCACGGGGCCAGCCCGGTGGTGACGGGCGAGACAGACCACCGCCCGCAGCGCGTATTCCTCTGTCTTAGAGATCACTCTCGTCGCCGTTGTGGAAGGTCGGCGGACTCCGACCACAAAATCACATGATATTGTCAATTTAAGGGTAAGGGCAAAGGTGCGCTGCCGGCCCGGAGCGTGGTCACAGAAGATCCCGAGGTCCGAATGACGAGGGCCGCCGAAGCGGGCCCCTCCAGCTGCTCCCAGGCCGCCCCGTCCTCACAAACTGCTGACCGGCCTATTGAATCGTGTTGATCACCCCGAAGATCGGCAGGTACATGGCCACGATCATGCCGCCGACCACGGTCCCGAGTACCACGATCATGGCGGGCTCCATCGCCTTGAGGAGCGCCTCAACGGCCACGTCGACTTCGTCGTCGTAGAAGTCGGCGACCTTCGACAGCATGCCATCCAGGTCCCCGGTCTCCTCTCCGACGTTGATCATCTGCGTAACCATTGGTGGAAACACACCGGACTTCCGGAGCGGCTCGGCAATGGACTCACCGCCGGCGATGGAGTGTCGGCTCGCCATGACCGCATCGTGGATCACCCGGTTCCCCGACGTGCGGGCCGTGATCTCCAGACCGTCCAGGATCGTCACTCCCGAGCTGAGTAGGGTCCCCAGGGTACGGGTGAAGCGCGCAACCGCTGACTTGCGTGCCAGGTTGCCCAGAATGGGCAGGCGCAGCAGGAATCGGTCGAACGCCAGACGTCCTTTCGGCGTCGCGGTCCAACGGCGGAAGCCGAACACCGCGAAGAATGAGCCGGCCAGCAGCGCCCACCAGTATCCCTGGAGGAACGCCGACATGCCGATGACGATCCGGGTGGGAAGCGGCAGCGTCTGGTTGAAGCTTGCGAACATCGACTCGAAGGTCGGAATGACGAACAGGAGCAGTACGACGATGGCGATTGCCGCAACCACGCTGATTACGGCAGGGTAGATCATGGCCCCCTTGACTTTCCGAGCCAGGGCCTCGTTCTTCTCGAGGAAGGTTGCCAGCCTGAGCAGAATCGTGTCCAGGATTCCACCGGTTTCACCTGCCGCGACCATGTTCACGTACAGGGGCGTGAAGACTTTTGGATGCTCTCGCAGGGCGTCGGCGAGGGTGTTCCCCGACTCGACGTCGCTCAGGACATCCTGGATCGCGGCCTTCAGCACCTTGTTGTCAGCCTGCTTCGTCAGGATGTCCAGCGCCTGCACGAGGGGAAGCCCCGCATTGATCATGGTGGCGAACTGTCGCGTCATGATCACAATGTCCCGGGTCTTCACCCGATTCCCGAACGAGAGCGTTACCGATTTGGGTTTCTCTCGGACGGAGACCGGGATCAGCTTCTGGCTGCGCAGGTACGCGACGACATCCGCCTGCGTGGGGACGTCGATTACATCGCGCTGGAGTTCACCGGATACGGTTCGCGCGCTGTATGTGAACACTGGCATAGTCTGTCACTCTCCCCTCGTCGCCTGTTCAGGACCGGCTCGACTCCTGGCTCACCCGACGGCCGCCGCGTGCTCGGGCTCGCCGAGCATGCGTTTGAGCTCCGTCGGATCCGGGCTTAGCCTCATGATCTCTTCCATGGCGACCTCGTCGCGCATGTAGAGCGAGTACAGGGCGTCGTTGAGGGTCTGCATTCCGTATTTCTTCCCGGCCTGGAGGGCGGAGTAGATCTGGTGCACCTTGTCGTCGCGGATCATGGCGCGAATGGCGGGCGTGGCGATCATTATCTCGCAGGCGACGATGCGCCCTCCGAGCCTCCGCGGAATCAGGGTCTGGGTCAACACTCCCTCGAGGACGAACGAGAGCTGTGCCCGAACCTGATCCTGCTGGTGAGCTGGAAAGACGTCGATGATCCGGTTGATGGACTCGGCCGCGGAGTTCGTGTGCAGTGTGGCCAGAGCGAGGTGGCCGGTCTCCGCGATGGTAATCGCGGCCTGGACCGTCTCCAGGTCGCGCATCTCGCCGATCAGGATCACGTCCGGGTCCTGACGCAGCACGTACTTCAGCGCCGCTCCGAAGGAATCGGTGTCGCTTCCCACCTCGCGCTGGTTGACGAGGCAGTTCTTGTGGCGGTGCACGAACTCGATGGGGTCCTCCACCGTGACGATGTGACCGTCACGCTCTGTGTTGATCTTGTCGATCATGGCCGCCAGCGTCGTCGACTTGCCGCAGCCGGTGGGGCCCGTGACGAGTAAAAGCCCCCGAGGCCGCTCCGCCATCGTCGCGATCACGGGAGGCAGGCCCAACTCCTGAAACGTGAGGATGTCGAAGGGGATCTGCCGGATCGCCATCGCGACGGTCCCTCGCTGCCTGAACACGTTGCCCCGGAACCGGGCGAGGTTCTGGACGGCGAACGAGAGGTCGAGCTCGTCCTCCTGCTCGAAGCGCTTCTTCTGCTGCTCGGTCAGCACCGAGTAGGCCAGTGACTGCGTGTCCCTCGGCGTCAGAGCGGTGACATGGCTACCGCCCGTCAACCGCCCGTCGATGCGTAGCTTCGGGACCTCACCAGCCGAGAGGTGCAGGTCCGACGCGCCCCTCTCGATCATCTCCTCGAGCAGGTTGCGCAGGTTCATCGGTGCCGCGTCGTTCATGGCGCTATCGCTCTCGTCTGTTGTCCGTGGCTGCGCCGTGGTCGCCCATTCGGCCGACTCAGAGCGCCGTCTCCTTTAGAACCTCGTCGAGCGTCGTCACCCCTCGCTGTACCTTCAGCAGGCCGTCCTGCCGGAGGGTGATCATTCCCTCGGCCACGGCCTGCTGCTGGAGCTCGGCGCCCGATGCTCCCTGGAGTACCATGCGGCGCAGGGTCGGAGTCATGGGCATCACCTCGTAGAGTCCCTGGCGCCCTGCGTAGCCCGAGCCGGCGCACGACTCGCAGCCCTCTCCCTTGTAAAAGGTCATACTCCCCATCTGGGCCTCCTCGAGGCCTGCGGCCCGAAGCACTTCCGGCACGTATGTCGCCTCTGTCTTGCAGTTGTTGCAGATCCGTCGGACCAGCCGCTGGGCGGTGATCAGATTGACCGCGGAGGCCACGTTGAAGGTCTCGATCCCCATGTCGATCATTCGTGTGACCGTCGAGGCGGCGTCATTGGTGTGGAGAGTCGACAGCACGAGATGGCCTGTGAGGGAGGCCTTCACGGCGATCCCCCCCGTCTCGAGATCCCTGATCTCACCGACCATGATGATGTTCGGGTCCTGCCTCAGAAACGCCCTGAGGCCGGCCGCGAAGCTCATCCCGATCTCGGGACGCACCTGAACCTGATTGATCCCTTGCAGGTTGTACTCCACCGGGTCCTCGGCCGTCATGATGTTGACCTCGCCCTTGTTGATGCGGCTCAGGGCGCTGTACAGCGTCGTCGTCTTACCGGAACCGGTAGGACCCGTGACGAGGACCATCCCGTACGGCTTCGAGATCGCGCCGATGAAGTCCTCCTCGGCCTTCGGCTCCATCCCGAACTCTTCGAGGTCGAGGGCGAGATTGCCTCTGTCGAGGATGCGGAGAACGATCTTCTCACCGAACAACACCGGTAGGGTCGAGACACGGAAGTCGATGACCCGTTCGCCTATCTTCAGCTTGATACGGCCGTCCTGGGGAACCCTCCGCTCGGCGATGTTGAGGTCGGCGAGGATCTTCACACGGGAAATGAGCGCCGCCTTCATGCGCAGCGGAGGCTTCATGATCTCCTGAAGGGCGCCATCGATGCGGTAGCGTACTCGCATCTCCCGCTCGTAGGGCTCGATGTGGATGTCTGAGGCTCCGCGGCGAACCGCGTCGGTCAGAAAGCCGTTGATCAGCCGAACGACCGGCGCTTCCTCTACCTGTGCCTGCAGCTGGGTCGTGGAGAAAATCTCTTCCTCCTCCTCCACGACCTCGACTTCCTGCTCCTCCAGCTCCTCGAGAAGCTCGCCAAGACGGTCGTTGCTGACGTCGTAGTATCTGTCGATCGCGTTCCGGAGCGAGTACTCGCCGGCCACCACGGCGTCGATGTCGAAGCGCGTGATGAACTTCAGGTCGTCGATGACGCTGAGGTCGGTGGGGCTCGCCATGGCTACCGTGAGAGTGCGCCCGACGCGTCGCAGAGGAAGAACCAGGTGCTTGCTGGAGAAGTCGGCGGGAACCAGCTTCAGGATCTTTGGATCGACTTCCACCTCGGCGAGATCCACGGCAGGGACACGATACTGACGCGACAGCAGCCGCGTCAGCTCATTCTCGCTGACGGCGCCGGCAGAAACCAGGGCGAATCCCAGCCGGGTTCCGGTCTGCCGCTGCTCCTTGAGGGCGTGCTCCAGTTGGTCCCGCGTGATCAGGTTCTCGCGCAGGAGAAGCTCGCCGATCTGTTCCTGTTCGAGCGAAGTGGATGCCATATCTGTAGTCCGCCGTGATCGGCCCTTTCCGAGCGGCCGTTGCGCCGCCGGAACGCGGTTCGATTGACGCCCCCGAGGGGCCTTCACACCGGCCCGCGGCGAGCGAGGGTGCGCAAAGAGCGTGCCCGGTGTGGGCCGCGTGCCACACCCCCGAAAATGGGTGGAAGGGCTGCGCTCCCGGCGGAAAACTAGGTGCAGAGGGGCTAACGAACCCGTACCTGACTGCGGATTCTTTGCAGGTTTCGTGGTCCTATACCCGGTACCTCCAGCAAGTCGTCGACGCTCCGGAAACCGCCTATCCTGTTTCGCGTGTCCACTATCCGTCGAGCGAGGGCGGGCCCGATTCCCGTGATTTGCTCCAAATCGTTGATTTGTGCCCGATTCACGTCGACGGTCAGCCGGGCAGTTGGAAGGGAAAGCGCGCGCGGACCCGGTAGGTAGAGATGCGGAGCCAGTCTCTCGGTGCTAGCCGGACCGATTCCTGGCACACGCGCAAGGTCGGAAAGGGTACGGTAGGGTCCGTTGAGAAGCCGGTCCTGGACAATCGCCGCGGCTCGCGCAGGTCCGATCCCGGGAAGGCGCCGCAGTTCCTCCGGCGGAGCCACGTTGGGATCCAGCCTCTCTCCTTCCTTCAGCGGCCTCGAGGCCGTCTCTTCAAGCTCGATTCCCTGAACAACGGCGGAATGGACCGCTGAGGCATTCGTCTGTCGCTCGGCCGGAGACGCGGACTCCCAGTGAAAGGCGGCCGGTCCAGGCCCCAAGCCGAGACGAGCCGTGACTCCCAAGGCCAGCAACGCCGTGGCCACCAGAAGGGCCCTCAGCTCGGCCCGATTGAACTCCGGCACCCGCACCTCGTCATCACCCCTTGAGTGTGCCGGAAGATCTCAAGGCAGTCTCAACTCAGGGAGCCGGAGATCTAGTTCGGCCGACCCTCGTCGCTGCGAAAGAAGAACCGTCCGATGAGGTTGAAGTTGTACTGGTTCGACGTCTGCCGACGGCCGACGCCGCTCTCGCGCCGGACCCACAGGAACTGGATCCCCAGGCTGTAGCCAGTGAAGTCGGTGTCCACCGTTAGAGTGGCGTTCTGGGTAGTCTGGTCGACGTGGGCCGTGCAGTCCGCGCCGAGCGGAGACAGCGGATCGCTCCCGAAGCCGGAGCCGCCGATCTCGCGGCAGTCGAGGTTTCCGTTGCGCGAGTAGTCGGCGGAGATGCGCAGCGGCTGTGTCAGGAAGGAAAGGGCCGACGGGGCAGGCACGGTTCCCGTGCCGCGCACGGTATGGGAGCCGCGGGTCGACTCGCTGAACCCGGTGGCGTCGATTCGCTCGGTCCTGGTGTTGTCGTAGTCGTAGCTCAGATTGAAGCCGTTCGTGAAGACGAGCACAACCCCGATCGACCGAACGGTTTGTTCGTTCCCCTGGTCCTGGCCGGTCTGCGTCCGGGTGGTCCGTTCCTGCTCCCGCCACCCCAGGTTGAGGCTCATGTCGCGAAGAGCGCCGGTCACCGCGGACGGAAGGGGGATTCTTCGCCAGGTGACTCGGAGAACGGGCCACTCCCTGATGCGGCTTCCGCGCTTGGCCAGGGAAGTGAACGTAGTCGTCTCGCGCAGGCTGTAGTCGAGGCCCGCCGTCAGGTTCATGGGAAACCGGTAGCCGCCGCCCACGGAAAAAGCCTCGTTGTCGCCGGCGGCGGAAGCGGCTTCCCCGCCCTGGAATCGCATCTCCCAGAAATTGTCCAGCACCAGGTACTGCGACAGCCCGGGATCCAGTGGCCTGCGGTCGTAGGTGGAGTTGACCCCGCGGCTCCAGTCGAACCGGACCGGACGGAGGCGATCCCACACCTGGCGAAGGCCGGCCATGAATCCTGTGGCATCGAGCGCGTCGGGCGCTCCAAAGGCGGTCAGCAGGTCGACGGGCTCGACGTCGAGCCCGATGGCGATGTCCCGGTTCAGGGTCATGTCCCGCACCAGGGTCGTGTCCCCCTCGAGGTCCTGGACGTAGGAAGCGTTCCGAATGCTCCGGTAGGCCGTCGAGATGCTCAGCGTCCCATCGAACCAGCTGGAGAGCTCCGGCTGCCAAGTGAGCCGAGATGTGACCGTGCGGCTCGTCTCCCACCCCACGTCGGCGCCGAGGAACGTGCTGCTCTCCTGCTGGAGCGCATCCTGCGCCGCCTCACCCGTGACCCGTTGCTCCGGTGCCACCAGATCGCGAACCGACCTGAAGTCCAGCCCGTAGACGAGCGACGGGAACGGCTGCACCTCTATCCCCCCGGCAGGCGCCAGGTTATGCTGCAGGTCGACGGTCGAACTCACCTCGCTGTCCTCCGTACGGCGAACGCTGGTCTCGAACCGGCGGCGCTCGCTCCTGGACTTATCGAGCCCTCCCCCGAGGCTCAGCTGCCTCGGCGTCCACCGGAAGCGGAGGTTCTTGAAGTTGGTGAGAAGCACGCTCTGCGAAAGAAAGTCGGGCAGCGCGTCGATGCCCTTCCCGATGAAACCCGGGATGAGGGCAAACGACTTGTCCACCACCGGGCGTGACCAAGTAAGGGTACTCTGCCAGCCCGAGCCCTCGTTTTCCGTCTGTGTCGCGGTCGTGGTCGTGCTGCTGTGCGAATAGGAGAAGCGCATGCCGTCGATCGTACTTCGGAGAATCGGACTGCCGGAGTCGGCAGTCTTGGAGATGGCCACGCTCCAGCGCGTCAGCCTGTTGCCTGCCGTCCTGAGGTCGGGAATTCCCTCGGCCATGACGTCCGTCTGTGGCAGGAAGAACGGGCTGTCCGAGGCCCGGTCATGCTGATAGTCGATTGGAACCAGCAGTCCCCACCGGGCGGGAAAGAATTTGCCCAGCTGCAGCCGGGCCCGGCTCGTCAGATCCCAGCCGGCCTGGAAGCTGGGCGTCCCTCCGAGCTGCCGGAAGAACGGGTTTCGGGATGCATACGCCCCCTGGAGGGTCAGCACGTCCGCGAAACCGATGGCCAGATCCGCGACCCCCGCCACCCCGAAGTCATCCGAAGCCTGATCGAGCCGCAGGTCTCCAACCCACAGCTCCCCGGGACCTACCGGTGTCGCCCCCACGTTCTCGATGCCGAGAACCAGCTCCCGGATCGCGGCCAGGTTCGGAGCGCGCGAGCGGTCGTTGATCACGAGGGCGAGAGTGCTGTCGCCGTCGGCCAAGACGTCCACGTCCCATAGCACGAACGTCGTGTCCCCCGGCAGGTTCGACCCGGCTTCGATGATCCGCCGTTCGGCTTCGGTCCGCAGGTCTATCAGCCGCTGGAAGTCTACGAAATCCTCCGGCAGCCAGTCGTCCGTCGTGGGTGTCGGCCCGGTGGCCGGAGGAAGCGGTGTCCGGTACAGGTAGAAGTTGTTGGCGTCGAATCCGAGCCTTATGTAGAACCTGATCGCGCCGGAGGGGCCCCACTCGCCCTCGAGCGGCATCGTCCACGCGCGCATTCTCCGGTACGGAAGGAAATCCCGCGGCCGGTCCGTGAACTTGCGGAACACCTCGATTCTCTCGCCCGCCGGTATGTCGCTGAAGTTGATCCTGAGGGACTGCTCGTTGATCGTCTGCGTTCCCAGGCGCAGTTCGTCCGTCTTGTCCGCTTCCAGATCACGCAGTCCGGGCGGTGATACGTAGCCGGCGTCCACGGTAGAGATCGGCCCGACCCCTACCTGCGCCGCGGTCCCTGGAATCTCGCCGATGGTCCCTGTCACGCTCCCGGTACCGGCCCGCTTGAGCCACCTGCTGTCGGCGAGCTGCATGCGGCTCAGCAGGACCCGCGTGCCGCTGGCGGAGGTGAGGGTGATCCGCACGTGCTTCACGTTCTGCTGGTCCTGTCCGGTCGAGTTTTCCTGGTGGTCCGGTAGCCGGAGCGGCACGCGGTACAGGTTGAACCGGAACTCGCCCCCGGTGGGCCGGTTCAGGTATCTGGACGGGACGTTCAGCGGGACGATGTAGCGGAAGAAGCGCTCGTCCGTGCCGAGGAAGTTGTCCCGGTTGAGATCCTCCGTGTCCTCGAAGCCGTTGTTGTTCGTACAGTTAGCGCGCTCATCGCCGAGCGGCCACGCGGTGGCCGTCGGCTCAGTGACGCACCCCGTGCCCCACAGCCCCGTGTCGTCCTGGTTCCCCCACACCCCGACGAGAGGGTCGGCCTCCTGGTCCAGTTCTCCCAGCCCGGCCGGGATACCCACGGAGTCGGCCACGAATGCGTCCTCGGACAGCGTGCCGATGTCGATGATCAGAGCTATGCTCTCGTCGGTGTCGTCCAACGTGCTGGCGTAGAACTCGAGGAACTCCGTGGTCGTGAGGTCGATGCCGCTCTGAGAAAGAACGTTTGTCAGGGTGAACCATCCATTTTCTCCCGTCGCCGGCGGGTCGGACAGTGTGATCCACAGCACGTTCTCCCTCGTGCCCGGGTTCAGCACGTTGAGCTGCGGATCGATCTGGCTGATGAGCAGCGAGCCGAGGATGTTGGTGCCGTCGTCCCACTGTGACTGCCAGACCGTCGTCAACTGGTTGGTCACGTCGGGGACTTCCGGCAGGTAGTCGCCCGTGCCGTCGATGTCGGGACGCGATACGACTGAGCCGTGTCTCCAGGCGCGGGTCGCCAGGCTCAGCCTGAGACCCCCCGAGGCCTCGAAGTCGTCCACCCAAGTGGTGCCTACGCGGTTCGTCGTCGGGTTGGAGCCGGTGAGTTCGCCGCTGAACCGGATCCGTGACTCGGCGTCGGTGTTCACCCCCGGGAGGCTGTTGACGAAGTTGTCCAGGGCGGACGAGCCGAAGTCCAGGTTGGCCACGGCCCCGCCAAGGCTGATTCCGCTCGGCTCGAGGCCCAGCTCGGGCCGGTTCAGAACCGTCCCCTGTTTCTGAAACAGGCCTATGAGGTCCACGCTGCCCAGCCTGCCGAGGCTGTACTCGCCCGTCAGCCCGAGCACGCTCTTCGAGCCCACTTGGAAGAGCGGCTTTTGCTCGAAGCGGACCTGCAGGTCGGCATCGGTGGCTCCTGCCAGCAGGTCGGCGGTCCTGAGCAGGGTGATCTGGCCGATGTCGTAGTCGACCGTGTAGTCCTCGCCGAATACGAGCTCGCGGCCGTTGAGGAGTACCCTCTCGCTGCCCCGGCGGATTCCGATGGCGCCTAACGAGAACGAGTTCTGGAGACCTGTCGAGCGCGCCCGGTAGTTGAAGTTGAGGCGGTATCGGAAGCTCGTCAGCCGAGTCTGATCGATGGGCTCGTCATAGATCGAGAAGTTCCGGTCGCCGTCGGTGAGCGGGAACGGCTGGCCCTCGAGGGCGGGAACGCGGTCGCTCTTGATGGGCGGTGGATCCTTGAACGGCTCCAGCGCGGGAAAGACCAGATAGCTTCCCGACAACACGCTGCTTCCGGCGAACTCGCCGGCAACGCTTGGACGCCAGATGCGAGCGACGTCGACCAGATCGTCCCGGGGCTGGTCATCGACGCCGAAGATCTCCAGGAAGGTGTACTCCTCGCCCTGGAACGATCGCACCACGGGCCCGGACTCGACGGGTCCCTGAGAGATCACCAGCTCGATGCTGCCGGACTCCACGTCGTCCGAGCTGCTGATGCGGTAGATCTGGTGCATCTCGCGCTCCCAGGTCACGCCGCCGGGGCGGTGCGTCTCCGCGTCCTTGAGCAGGATCAGCCTCGGCAGCTCGCCCTGCCCCGTGTTGGTGAGCTGGCGGAAGATTTCCTCGGCGTTGAAGTCGCCAACGGTGTCACCGCTCTGGGCAACGTAGGTGACCGCCAGCGCCTCGTCGCGCTGGACCCGCGATCGAATCGCGGCCCACAGGCCGCTGCGGTGTACGATGTAGTCCTCGCCTTCCACCAGCGGCCGGAAGAAGCCCTGGAACTGGGCGCTGTCGGGCAGGGTCGGGTCGGCGTTCTCCGGCCTGAGCGCCACCGCCCGGGCCTGGATGACGCCGGACTCGACGTTCACGGGCTGCTGCCCGACCGTTACCTCGTGCCTGTATAGCTTGATGGCGGATGTGGGTCGCAGCGTGTCCCCGACCTCGCCGCCCTGCAGATTGAGGACGTCGATGACCGGGTACCCCCCCAGCTCGCGAGGATCGACGATGAAGAAGAACTGTCCTGTCTGGTAGGTGGCATCGTCGAGGATCGTCTCCAGGTCCTGCAGCACGCCCTGCTCGGTCCCGCCGACGTCCAGCGTAACCGTCCGGTCGAGGACGTTGCCGTCCTGGTTCGCCAGCACACCCCGCATGGTGAACGGGCCGAACCTGGCATCGCCGCGAATCCCGAAGTTGCCCGCGGGAACACCCCTCGAGATGAAGCGGGAGCGCGGAAGAGGAAGCGTGACCTGCCCCAGCTCGACGAACTCGAGAATCTCGTCGGCCTTGCCCCGATAGAAGACGTTGAGGTCGTTGGTGGCGTTGAACTCGCGGGTCTGATCGAAATCCACGTTGACGTGGACCCGCTCAGAGATGGTCCCCTGCGCGATTGCCCGAATCTGGAACTCCGGAGCGATGGTGGGGACGGCTCCCGAGTTACAGGCCTGGCCGATATTGATCGTGCATGGCTCGAAGTTCTCCCAGCGGGAGGTGATCTGCCCGTTGCCGTCCACGTGGAGGAGGAGGTCGGCGTAGCGCTCGAGTGCATCAGGGAGGATCTCGATCCTCCGCTCCCGCGCCATCCGCTGGAGAACACTGTCAGGCTCCGCCGGCGCTTCGGTCGCCCTCAGGAACCGGCGCACGTCGAAGCCCGGAGGAAGCTTTTCCAGAGCCAGGCTCGACCACCATAGCGTGTCGCGTCTCGCGGCCAGCGTCGCGCGCCGCCGTTCCTCTTTTCGCACCGACCAATCGGCCGCGCTGAGACCGGGCTGATCCCAGGGCTGCCTTTCGAATCGCTCGGCGACCCGGAGCTCCGTCTCCCAAGGTAGTGGAACGCGCGACATGCCCAGGTCCAGTGACCGAACCACGGAGAGGAAGGTGTCGGCAACGGCCGCCGAATCGGCCGCGCTGGTCACGCCCGCAGTGTCGGGCGGCGGCGCGGCGCTGTCAGGCGCGATCGGCGGATCCACGTCCTGCGCCCGCAGCGCAGCGTGAGAGGACAGGAGCGCCGCCAGCCACAGGAGGCCGAGCGCGGTCCGCGTGCGCGCAACATGCGGGGCAAGCCTGCACGAAGTGCTTACCATTCGGAGTGGGCCGGTGTCATGGGCGTCGCAATATAGAGAACGCGTCGGCACGGGCAAAAGTAGAATGAGGAGGCCAGGGACGGGGAGTCTCGGCGCGCCGCTCGTGGGCAGAGGAGGACGACCGGCCGATGATGTGAGAAGGGGGGCGGTCACCCCGGCGGATCAGAAGACGAAGGTCATCTCCGCCCACGCCGAGACCGGAGATCCGAGGCGATCGCGCGCGGGCCTGTAGTCCATCTGGAGGACTTTTTCTATGAGACGCCGATTGAATCTCGCGTTCGGCGTCCGGGGGCGCAGCTCCACCTCTCCGGTGGGTTCTCCGAACCGATCCACGAGCACGCGGACCATCACCTGCATGCCCTTCACTTCGCCGGGGGGGTCCCACTCGGGAATGATCGAGCGGGGCTCGGGAGCCGTCAGTCTGAATCGCCCTTCCGTCTCGACTCCGCCGTCACCCCTCCCGCTGGCGTCCGGAAGCCCCGGGCCGACGCGCTCGCCGATGAACGTAGCCCCTCCAGTGAGGTCGGCGAAGCTGGCCGTCAGCTCGCGCTCCTGGGGAATCTCCGTCCGAACCTCGGGAGCGTCCAGATCCGGCACGGGCTCCGGCGGAGGCGGGATCAGGATCTCCCTCGGTGGCATCAGTGCGATGGCCTCCATGACGCCGGCGGCGGCGGCGAAGGCGTCTCCGGATCGCAGTCCCGCCGCTACGGTGCCCGGAAGCGGCTGCAGGTCGGAGCGCCACAACAGGAACACGGCCGCATGCAATCCGACGGAGACCAGTAGCCCCCAGCGCATCGCGGTCTGGTGCCGACGCACGTTGTGCTCGGCAGATGACGCGTATCCGGCGCTCTCTTCCATTGACTCCACGTCCGCCCCTGATCGCCGGCAACCAGGCGCGCAGGATCCCCTCGCGACCGCCCGGCCGAGCCGGCATCTCACACCTCCTGTTATCTCTCCAGAGGCGGAGAGGTTCCCGCTTGCACCCATCTCTCAGGCGGAGCAGATTGCGCCCGCGGCGCCGGCTGGGTCCGCCGATGTGACGCCGTATCGGAGCCCCAACTAGCGATTCTCCCCCGTCGAGGTGAGGCCCGAGGATAATGCCGTGAGCACGAGAACCGCGATTGCGACGGCGGGGCTCCTTCTGCTCGGCGCCTGCTGGCGGATAGGAGAGCCTACGGAGGGTCCGGCACTCGTCACGTGGGCCGCGTACCCAGAGACGGTAGTCGTCGGCGAGCTTTTTTCTTTCGAGTTCGCCGGGCCTGTGGCTCCGGACGCATGCGGCCGATTGGACACCGCGATCATCGAGCTGAGAGACACCGTCATCCATCTCTCGGCCCGACGCAGCGTCTACGAGACCATGTGCTCGGGCAGTCCGGTCAGCTTCTACGAGGCGAGGCCGCTGCGAGTCGAGAGTCCGGGACGCTATCCGGTGCGGACGGCCGAGGGACGGGCCTTGGGAGGCATCGTTGCCGTGGATTCGGGCGCATTTTCACCGATGCGCGCTCTCGGCGAAGGGACTGTAGCCCAGGTCGGCGGCTGCGTTCTCTTCGGCCCGGGCTGGTTGCGCAATCAACGTCCGTTCGCGCTGAGGGGGGCTTCTCCGGACCTCGGTTCCGTCGAGGGCACCGACCGGCTCGTGCGCGTGCGGGGGACCCTCAGAGGCTTCACGCTGTGCGGCTCCTATGGCTCGCGACCCGTGATCGAGGTGGATGAGATGGCGATCTCGGACCTGTCCGCCGAGGAGTACTACTGAGATCTTCTTCGGGACCCGGACCCATCGACCGGGGATGCATACAACGATCGGAGGAGGTGAATGGTCCTCTACCAGGAGAGCGATGTCGCCGGCAGCGCCGTCAACGCGGGGTTGAACCGGAGGCTCGCGTCGGAGCTTCGGGAGATGCAGGACCAGGGTGTCTACAAGGTTCTCCTGCACATACAGGGAATGCAGGGCGCCGTGGTCCAGTTGGAGGAGTTCGGCGAAACGGTGAACCTGTGCTCCAACAACTACCTCGGTCTGTGCGATGTGCCGGATGTAGTGGAGGCCGTTCGGCAGGGGGCCTCCAAGTACGGAGCCGGGACCTCCTCGGTACGCTTCATATGCGGCACGTGGGACGTTCACCGCGAGCTTGAAGACCGGATCGCGGACTTCCTGGAGACCGAGGCGTCGATCACCTACACCTCGTGCTGGAACGCCAACGAGGGCCTGTTCGCTCCGCTCCTGACCGACGACGATGCTCTCATCAGCGATGAACTGAACCACGCCTCGATCATCGATGGCATCCGGTTGTGCAAGGCCGGGCGGCACATTTACAGGCACATGGACATGGACTCACTGGAAGAGGTGCTGAGAACGACGAAGGGGGCGCGTCATCGGTTCGTCATCACTGACGGCGTGTTCAGCATGGAAGGCGAGATCGCGCCGCTTCCCGAGATCCGCCGGCTATGCAACCGCTACGACGCGATCATGGTCGTCGACGACTCCCACGCCACGGGCGTGCTGGGCGACACAGGCCGCGGAACGCCGGAGCACTACGGCATGCACGGTGAGGTGGACATCATAACCTCGACGCTTGGAAAGGCGCTCGGCGGCATGGCCGGAGGCTTCACTGCCAGCTCGCGGCCAGTCGTGGACTATCTGGTGCAGCGGTCCCGGACCCAGCTGTTCACCAACGCCGTTCCGCCTCATTCCGCATGTGGCGCCCTCGCGGCGATCGACTACCTCGAGGCACATCCGGAGAGGGTCACGAAACTCCGGGAGAACACGGCCTACTTCCGGAACCAGCTGACAGCGTTAGGTTTCGACCCTATAGAGGGCGACACGCCGATCGTCCCCGTGATCATCGGCGAGACGTCAGACGCCATCCGGATGAGCCGCGAGCTGCTGGAGGAAGGCGTCTTCGTCATCGGCTTCGGCTTCCCGGTCGTGCCCAAGGGTGTGGCCCGGATCCGGTGCCAGATCTCCGCTGCCCACGAGCGCGAGCACCTGGACAGGACGCTCGGGGCGCTCGAGAAGGTGGGCAAGAGGCTGGGGGTGATCTGATGGTTCCGTACGTGGTTGCCCCGTCGATCCTGGCGGCGGACTACGCCCGCCTCGGCGAGCAGGTAGGAGAGGCCGAGGAGGCAGGCGCGAGGTGGTTCCACGTAGACGTCATGGACGGCCACTTCGTTCCAAACCTCAGCATCGGGATACCTGTCCTGAAGTCGCTGCGCGCGGTGTCCGCCTCGTTCCTGGACGTCCATCTGATGATCGACAACCCGGCGCAGTTCCTGGAGCCCTTCGCAGAAGCGGGCGCGGACCTGATCACGATCCATCAGGAAGTCGCCTGGCACCTGCATCGGGACATCCACGAGATCCGGCGCATGGGCTGCAAGGTCGGCGTGGCGCTCAACCCGTCTACTGCGCCCGAGACGTTGCGCGAGATGCTCCCGGCAATCGATCTCGTGCTCTGCATGACCGTGAACCCGGGCTTCGGCGGCCAGGCTTTCATTCCCGAGGTCCTGACGAAGGTGCGGCGTGTGCGGGAAATGCAGGCTGAGATGGGAATCGAGAAGCTCCACGTGGAGGTGGACGGGGGAATCGGTCCCGACAACGTCCGCGCGGCCGCTCGGGCCGGAGCCGATGTGCTGGTCGCGGGCTCGTCGGTGTTCCGGGGGCCTGGAACCATCGGCGAGAACTACGAGGCGATCAGGAAGTCGCTTGCCGTCGAAGCCTGAGGTGCGGGCCTTCGGGGCCCTGGCCTTCGCTGCGGACGCCTGGGATCGGCTGACGGCCCATTGCGAAGGGGCCTACCCCGAGGAGGCCTGCGGGGCGCTGCTCGGGATCGAGAGCGGCGCGGCGGCTGTGGTTACCGATGCCAAGCCGCTGCCCAACGCCGCGCTCGACAGGCGCCGCTCTTATCGGCTCGACCCGGAGGACGTATGCCGGCTGATGCGGCGCGAGCGTTCCGGCGAGGCAGCTCTCCTGGGATTCTTCCACTCACATCCCGACGGTCGTCCCTCTCCCTCTCGAACGGATCGGAGGCTCGCCTGGCCGGGCTACCACTATCTGATTGTGGCTATCGACGGGAAGGGGTTGCTCGGCGTCGGGGAGTGGTCGCCTCGGAACGTGCACACAGCGAGTGCGGCGGGGTAGAGCCGGAACGCGGGAGACCGACAGCAGCGGCGGGTTCGAGGAAGGCGAATGGCACGGGTAACGGTTCAGGTCCCCACCCCCCTGCGGGAGCTCGTGGACGGCCGGCAGGAGCTGGAGGTCGAGGCCAGCTCCGTCGAGGAGGCGTTGAAGCGGATATCGGAGGAGGAGCCGCTGCTCGGTGGCCGGCTGTTCGCCGACGACGGTCACGTCCGCGGCTTCGTGAACCTCTATCTGGACGGCCGCGACGTGCGCGGCCTCGACGAGGTCGAGCGCCGCATCGACGATCCGGCCGTTCTAACCATCGTCCCATCCATCGCTGGCGGATCGGATGAAGGGGGGGGCCGCCCGACCGAGCTGACGCCCGAGGAGGCGCTGCGCTATCACCGGCAGCTCATCCTGCCGGGAATAGGGGTCGAAGGGCAGAAGCGCCTGCGGGAATCGGGAGTGCTCGTTGCCGGCGCCGGCGGGCTGGGCTCTCCGGCGGCGCTGTACCTGGCCGCGGCCGGTGTCGGACGGATAGGCATCGTTGATTCAGACCGGGTGGAACTCTCCAATCTCCACCGCCAGATACTTCACGATACGCCTTCCACGGGGGTGCCGAAGGCAGAGTCCGCGCTCCAGCGGCTCGGGAGCCTGAACCCGGACGTCGAGATCGTCGCGCTGGAGGCTCGGCTCGATTCGGGTAATGCCCTGAGTATCCTGTCAGGCTGGGATCTGGTTCTGGACGGCAGCGATAACTTCCCGACCCGGTACCTGATCAATGACGCATGCGTTCTGCTGGGCATCCCCTGCGTCTTCGGAGCCGTCTTCCGGTACGAGGGACAGGCCTCCGTTTTCGCCCACCGCGAAGGACCGTGCTACAGATGTCTGTTCCGAGACCCGCCGCCACCGGAGATGGTACCGAGCTGCGCCGAAGCGGGGGTGCTGGGAGTCCTGCCGGGTCTCGTCGGAACGATTCAGGCCACAGAGGCCATGAAGCTCATCCTGGGAATCGGCGAGCCTCTGGTGGGCCGGCTCCTGCTCGTCGATGCGCGGAGCATGGAGTTCCGGGCGGTGGACGTGAGCCGGGATCCGGAGTGCGCGGTCTGTGGAGACAACCCGTCGATCACCCGACTCATCGACTACGAAGAGTTCTGCGGTGTGCGCGGGGAGGCAGCCGGGACGGAGTCAGTCCTTCCACCGGTCCCGGAGATCGACGTCGCGGAGCTCAAGGCCCGCCTGGACACTGGGCAGCGGCTCGAGCTGCTCGATGTTCGGGAGACGCACGAGTGGTCCATCAGCAACCTGGGCTTCGCCGGCGCGAGACTGATTCCGCTGGGGCAGCTGTTCTCCCACGTGGACGAGCTGGATCCAGAGGCGGAGCTCGTCGTGTACTGCCGCACCGGCCACCGTAGTGCCATCGCGGTCGGCATGCTGCGGAACGCAGGAATCGGTGGCGCGGTGAATCTCAGGGGCGGCATCAACGAGTGGGCCCTGCGGATCGACCCCGGCATGACAACCTACTGAGTCGGAAGCGGGGCCGGTGAGCGGGGGCCGGCGCCGGGTCAGCGTCCTAGCGCAACCTGACGCGCGTCGGTGACCGCGGGCAGCTCCCGTAGAGCCTCCAGCAGCTCGGCAGGCACCGACTCGTCCAGTACGAGCACCGCGAGCGCCTCTCCGGTGTCCGTGTCACGAGCCTGATGGAACTCTGCGATATTGACGCCCGAATCGCCGATCAAGGTTCCCACGTCGCCGATCACACCGGGAACATCGCGGTTGCGAACGAGGAGCATATCGCCCCGCGGCTCAACGTCGACGTGGTAACGGCCGATCCGCAGCAAGCGCGGATGGTCATAGTCCTCCAGGGCTCCCACTACCAGCTCGCCATGGGCTTCCGATGCCCCAACTTCGATGATACCGGCGTACCCCGTGACACTTCCGGTACGGGAACGGGTGACCTCTATGCCCCGCTCTGCCGCCAGGACCATCGAGTTGATCAGGTTCAGCGGGCCGGCCAGGGAGCGTCGGAGGTATCCCTCCATGGCAGCGGCCGCCACCAGCGGTAGGCCTCGCTCCAGACCTCCGCCCAGTCGGACGTCGACGCGGCCGCTGCGGCCATCCGTGATCACGGCCAGCAGCACGCCCAGCCTTCGGGCCAGGTCGAGGACAGGTCCGACGCGCTCGAGGTCGGTAGCGCCGAATGCCGGTACGTTCACGGCGGCTCGATAATCGCCGCGGAGGAGAGCGTCCCGGACCGAAGCAGCGATCTCGATCGCCACTTCTCTCTGGGCCTCGGGCGTCTGGGCGCCGAGGTGCGGCGTAAGGACCAGGCCCGGCGCCGAGCGGAGCGGATGATCCGCGGGAAGCGGCTCCACCGCGAAGACATCCAGGGCGGCTCCGGCCAGTCCTCCGGTATTGAGGGCCTCGGCGAGCGCCTCCTCATCGACGATCCCTCCGCGGGCAGCGTTGACCAGCATCGCCGAAGGCTTCATAAGCGCGAGCTCCGCCGCGCCGATGAGATCGCGCGTGTCATCCGTAAGCGGCACGTGGAGCGTGACGAACTCGCACCTCGGCAGCATGGCCTCGAGAGCCAGGAGCTCCGCCCCGAGATCTTCGGCTCGCTGCGGCATCAGATAGGGGTCATTGACCAGGACCTTCATCCCGAACGCCCGGGCGCGGGCGATGATCTCGGTCCCGATGCGTCCGGCTCCGATCACTCCTAGGGTCTTGCCGCCGAGCTGGCTTCCCCGGAAGCCTTTGCGATTCCAGTGGCCATCGCGAAGCGATCTGTCGGCGGCCGGAATCCTACGGGCGACCGACAGGAGCAATGCGAAGGCGAGTTCGGCGGTTGAGACGGTGTTGCCGGCGGGAGCGTTGAAGACCGCAATTCCGAGGCGGGTGGCCGCCTCGACATCGATGTTGTCCAGACCGACGCCAGCCCTCCCGATCACCTCCAGCGAGTCGGCCCCTTCGAGCAGCTCCGCGTCGGCTCGCGTCCCGCTGCGGACGATCAGCCCGGCGGCGCCTGTCAGGCCGCGCTTGAGCTCCTCCCGTGAGCGCGAGGAATAGTCTTCGACGTGTAGATCGCCGGCCTCCTCCAGGATCCGGATCCCTTCCTCGGCCAGCGGATCGGCTACAAGCAGCCTCTTAGTTCCCATAGCCATCCTTCAGTCCTCCCGACGGCTCGCCACCATACTGGCCAGCGCGTCGGTCAGCGCCGTCAGGAGCCCATCCAGCTCGGAGAGTGTGTGGTCTCCCATGTGACCGACGCGGATCGTCGTCTCTTTGAGCTCTCCGTAGCCCGGTGCGATGGTATAGCCTCGCTGAGCCATGGCTGCGGCTATCGCGGTGCCCGAAAGCCCATCGGGGAGCGATACCGTCGTCACGGTCGGTGACCGGAAGCCCGCCGGCGCCAGGACGCCGAACGGAGCTCCCAATGCGGCCGCCGTCTCGTTCACCCATTCCCAGGTTCGTTCCGCCATGCGGACGTGTCTGTCCCAGCGAGCTTGCAGGCCTTCGGCGCGAATGGCCTCGAGCTGGTACTCGAGGGCATACAGAAGCGACACGGCCGGCGTGTTCGTGGTCTGGTGCTCCACCGCCCTCTGCTCGAACTCCCGAAGATCGAAGTAGAAGCTCCGGGCGGGCACCTCGGCGACCCTCGCGATCGCCCTTTCCGACGCCGCGGCGAAGGCCAGGCCCGGCGGCAGGGCAATCGCCTTCTGCGATCCTGTCAGCAGGAAGTCGAGTCCCCACTCATCGAAGGCGACGGGAACCCCGCCGACGGATGTGACTCCGTCGACGGCCAGGAGAACCTCCTCGAACTCCCGTGCCACGGCGGCCAAGTCTCGCACGGGGTTCAGTACTCCGGTGGAGGTCTCAGAATGGACGACGGTCACGAGGTCGTAGGTCTCCGGGCTTTGCTTCAGAGCGGTCCTAAGCTGCTCCGGGGTGTTGGGCTCTCCCCAGCGCACCCGAAGCGCGTCGGCCTCACGGCCGCACCGCCGGGCGATCTTCACGAAACGCTCGCCGAAGGCTCCGTTCACCAGGCACAGGATCCGCCGGCGGCTCAGGTTGACCACCGAGGCCTCCATGAATCCCGTCGCCGAAGAAGTCGATATATAGACGGGACGACAGGTCTGGAGGATCTGGCGCAGCATCGGCTGCAGGCCTGCCAGCAGCCTCTTGGCCTCGTCGCCCCGGTGCCCGATGATGGGCCGCACCATGGCGCGCAGAACCTCGGGACGGACCTCCGTCGGACCGGGGAGGAAGAAGCGTCCGAACGAAGCACCCTGCGAGGCGGGTGCAGGCGGAGGTTGCTCGTCTTCGCGGAAGGACCCGTGGGGGGCGCCCGTCTTGCCGGTCTCAGACGACAGCTCGGGGGGCATCCCGGGCCCGGCGGTTGAAGATCGGCGCATCGTCACCTTTCGTGCAGGTAGCTCGTGCTCGAAGGAGCGGCCCCACACGGGCTGCCGCTCGCCGGCAAGATCCGTTCGGCCCTTCCCGCGAGCAAGGTCACCTCGGTCGCTTCGCCGCACTCGGCGAGTGCCGCCCGCCGCCAGACGCGTACCCTGGCCGGCTTTCCAACGTAGGGTCTAGGGTCTGCCCGCCGAACGGCCTCGGCGATGACCCCGGCGTCGGTAGCCGCGAGGTCGCAGGCGGAGACGATCCCGGCGCGCCAGAGGGCCGCCGTGTGCTCCGAACCGAGGCCACGCAGGAGAGTCATTCGGGCCGCGGCGATGAGGTCGCCCGTCGCTCGGGGCTCCAGCCCGGTTCGGTCCTTCAGGTCACGAGTATCCGACTCCGCGAGTGATCTGACGGAGTGAATTCGACCCGACTCGAGTCGGGAGGCCAGATCTGCGTCCACACCCGGCAGCGTCTCGAGGCGCGGCCGGACAGAGTCCACCGTCCAATGGTCGATTCCGGCCATGACGGCGATGCTGAACCCGGCGGCCAGCAGCGCGGCCAGGGCTGCGCGGTGCCGCCGAGGCGGGCCCGTCGCCACCCGTGTGTCGGAGTGCCAGCCGGGGGCAGCGACCCCGGCCAGTACCAGACTTTGATAGATGACGAAGGCGTCCAGTGCGAACACCGGAAAGCCGAGGAACCCAGGCAGGGGCATCTCGAACGCCTTCCAGTGCTCCAGCCCCGGAACAGTGTAGATCCACCGCGCGCCGGCCATCGAGTTCAGAAGTTCCCACACCAGCCCCACGACCGCGCCTCCCACCATGAGCCGAACCAAGCGCATCCACTGGCCCCGTGAGATGTCGCCGAAGAGCGAACGTGCGGGATCTCTCCGGTAATTGAGTGGCTCCAGCAGCAACGTTACTGATCCCCAGATGAGGGGAAAGAAGGTCTCGGGTCGCCACAGGCTCAGGATCAGGAAAGCGGCTCCGAAGCCTCGCAGCAGATGCAGGTGAACTGATCTGACCGAGAAGCCCCGCCCGCGGAATCCGGATGCTATGCCAAGGGCGGATCCCCAACGGTATGCCAGGCAGAGGGCTGGCAACACGGTGCTGAACGCGACCACGGTCCCCCCCCAACGGGCCGCTCTCGATACGGGGACGAATACGTAGTACCAGTTCGCGAGCCGCAGGTTGGCCGCCTCGAAAAGGAACCATGCGGGCGCCGACCACAGGAAGAGCGAGATCGCGAAGGCCGGACGATCGAGTAGAGCCGACTTCCCCGTGCGCAGGCTGAGCGCCGAGTCGCACGCTACCAGCAACGGAAACCAGGCTAGCTGATAGAACCAGCCCGTGAAGAAGTCGACGGCTCGGACCGCTCCCGCCACCGCCGCGGCGAGGACGAGGACAGAGGCGATGACAAGTCCTCGGCGAGCTGTGAGTCTCATTAGCGCGCTCCGATTCCGGATTCCGAGGGCGCGGTTGACGCCACCTGCGCCATATCCGAATTTGACGCTCCGTCGGCCGTATCGGAACTTCCGGCGCCCAGCCGGACCCGGCACGTCCCGGGGCGCTTTCCCGGAACCGTTGCGAAGATCATATCCGAATGCGCTACCTCGTTATGACAGACGTTCCACCCGAGGAGGTGCTCGAGCGGGCCAGAGCCTTCTTCGCCGCGAACACCCACCTCCAGGTCGCCGAGGAATCCCGGGAGGCCATCCGCTTCACAGGCGAGATCGGTACGGCCAGCATCCGGGTGGATCGCGAACACGGGCACACGAACGTTCGCGCCGAGACGGACCGCGTCGCCGGGCTGGACGTAACTGACATCACGAAGCGGTTCCTGTACACGCTGGGGCACGTATGAGGGAGACCTCGATGGAACAGGATACGCAGGGTGGAGCGGGATCCACGGAGACCGTACTGGTCCGGCTGGTCATGCCCGACCGCTGGCTGGAGCACGTGGCGGAGCTCCCGGCGGCGACACCGGTATCGGAGGCCAAGGCCCTCGGCCTGACGGCGATGCTGCTGCGGAGCGGGGATGACCCCGACGACTACTACGTGGAATACGCAGAGAAGCAGGTTCCGGACGAGTCCGTCACCCTGGCGGATCTCGGTTTCCGCCCGCGCGAGATCCTTGCGATCCGCGCGTACGACCTGGGACATTACCGCCGCTTTTCCGGTTAGCATTGGTGGTGGCGGCAGGCCGCCCTGGGGCGCGAACCCGGCCATCGGCTCCCGCTATTCCGACCCGATCTTCCCGTAATGCCCACCGACTCCCTCGTGACGCGCAGGTGGCCCGGGGCCGAAGCGGCCCAAATACGACCGCGTCTCCCTGAGAACCAGCCCGGAAAGCAGTAGCAGGCCTACCAGGTTCGGGAGGGCCATCAGGCCGTTCATGATGTCGGAGACCTTCCACACCACGTCCAGCTCCACGACGGCGGCGACGGCGGTAACGGTGACGAACGCCAGGCGGTACGGAAAGACGGCCCCTACTCCCACCAGGTACTCCAGGTTGCGCTCGCCGTAGTACGACCAGCCGAGAATGGTGCTGAAGGCGAAAAAGCTGAGGCAGGCGACGACGACCCATTGGCCCCAGTCGCCGGGGAGGCCCGTGCTGAAGGCTCTTTGCGTCAGCTCCGCGCCGTCGAGTCCGCTCCGCCAGGCCCCCGTGCTCAGAATCGCGATTCCGGTGAACGTGCACACGACGATCGTGTCGATGAACGTCTGGGTCATCGAGATGAGCGCCTGGCGAACGGGCTCTCGGGTCTGGGCCGCGGCGGCGGCTATGGCTCCCGTTCCCAACCCCGATTCGTTGGAGAACACACCTCGGGCGACTCCATTTCGAATCGCTTGGCCGATCGTATAGCCCACGGCGCCGCCGGCTGCCGCCTGGCCGCTGAACGCTCCCGCGAACACCAGGCGGAAAGCCTCGGGGACCCCGCTCAGATTGCGGAGAATGATCAGGCCCGCGGCGCCCATGTAGAGCAGGATCATCAGCGGCACGAAGACACCCGTGAATCGGCCGATGGACCGGATGCCGCCCAGAATAACGGTGGCGGCGAGCACGGCCGTGGTCATGCCCACCCACGCCCTGGGGACACCGGCCGCGTTGCTGACGGCTTCCGCAACGGAGTGGGACTGTACGCCGTTGCCGATTCCGAAGGCGGCAACGGCGGCGAAAAGGGCGAAGGAGGTAGCCAGTACCTTTCCCAGCCTGCCCCACCGGATCCCGTTCTCCAGATAGTACATCGGACCGCCGCTCTTCTCTCCGCGGGCGTCGGTCTCCCTGAACCGTACGCCCAGGACGGCCTCGGAGTACTTGGTGGCCATTCCCACTAGTCCGGTGACCCACATCCAGAAGAGCGCCCCCGGGCCACCGGCGGTGATCGCGGTCGCCACGCCGACGATGTTGCCCGTCCCCACGGTCGCGGCGAGCGCCGTCATCAACGCCTGGAAGTGGGATATGTCTCCATCCCCGCCCTCCTCGCGGCGCTTGACGAGAGCGAGGTAGAGCGCGTGACCGAGGCGGCGGAATTGCAGGCCGCGAAGCAGGAGGGTTAGATATACGCCAGTCCCGACCAGCAGGACGATGAGAGGGACCCCCCAGACGGCGTCACGGACCCCAGTGATGCGCTGCAGGAGCTCGCCGTCGGCAGCCACCTGGACGGCCAGGCTCGGAGAGGTCGCGGTCATCTTACCTCGATCCGTGGCGGAAGGACTGGAGCGTCGCACAGGTTAGGCCCGGCGGGCGGGCATCGTCAATCCGTCGAGTACCCTGGCCAGCCTTGCAGGAGACGCCACGCGCGAAGGCGGTATATGGCTAACGAAGAGCATACAACCCGGATGGACTTCCGTCAGACGGACCAGCCGGTCCCCGAGCTGGTCGCGGCCATGGAGACCGCGGTGCGCAGAGGCCATCACCTGGCCGTGCTCGCAGGGGGAGGGTCCGGCAAGGAGGCTCTGTTCGCTCTGGCGGTGGATGGGGCCTGCGACCCGGAATCGGAAGCCGTTCAGGCGATCGTCCTCGTGCCGACCCGGGAAGAGGCCGTTCGCACGGCAGGGGCCGTCGGCCGCTCCCTGGAGACGGGCGGGCTCAGGGTGCTCGCGCCTCCGGTTACGGACGACGGTGAGATGGACCTCTCAGGTGTCGCGCCGGTCGGGTGCATCGTCGCGCGTCCCTCCCTTCTCCTGCCGGAGATCCGAGCTGGCCGCGTTCACCTGGGCGACGTGCGGCTGCTGATTCTGGACGGGGTCGCCGACCTCGACGCCCTCGACGAGTGGCCATCCGTCGAGCCGCTTCTGGACGCGCTGGGGGCCGACGTCCGTAAGATCGCGGTGAGCAGGGCCGCCGAGGCCCGTTTCGAGGGCCTTCTCCAGCGCCAGTTGCCCCGCGCCCGCCGGTGGCCCGAAGAGCTGTTCAAGAGTCCCGGCGCCGGGAGCGCAGAGGAGGAGCTACGCGAGGCTCCGCCGTTGACCTTCGGGTCCGCGGCCAGCTCCGATGGAATGCTGTCTCTGCTCGAAACGTGTGTCCGGCGTGCTCTGGACAGGGGCGCCGTCCGCGTGGAATGCCTGGACGAGGGCACCGCGGCGGAGGTAGCGTCGGTCCTGGACGCGGTGGGGCTTCCCGCGGTCGCGCTGAGGGGGCGCTCGGTGGGAGTCGGCACGCCGCAGGAAGAAGAGGCGGATGCGACCACGGGCGGTTCGGATCCGTACGCCGGTTCCCCGACAGCCGTCCTGTTCGGGCTTCCTCTCTCGCTCGTGGCGCTGGAAGACTCGCTGGCGGGCGCCGGGAGCCGGTTCGCGATCGTCGATACGGCCCACGCCGTCCAGTTGGAACTGCTGAGCCGGCGGGCCGGGTGGACCCTGCGCCCGATGCCCGGTCTCCCGGTCCCGGGCGGGCGCGACCCTGTGGCCGACTACAGGAGCCGCGTGCGGACGCGCGTGCAGCGGGGAGACACGGACGCCGAGCTGCTCGTACTGGAGCCGCTTCTGCGGGAGTTCGGCGCCGCCAAGGTGGCCGCGGCGGTCTCATCTCTGCTGCGCCGCGAGCAGGCGCCGGAGCTCGTGACCCCGTGGCCCGACGTCGAGGCCGAGTCGCTCACGCGGGCCGTTGCGGGGCGAGCCGGCGAGCACCGCGGAGCTCGGCCGGCGTGGTCGCGCGTCTTCATCGGAGCCGGACGGCGTGACGACGTGCGGCCGGCGGACCTGGTAGGCGCGATCACGGGTGAGGCGGGTGTGGCCGGCGCCCATGTTGGCAAGATCGAGATCCGTAACGGCTTCTCTCTGGTGGAGATCGACTCTCAGGTGGTCGACGAGGTCGTCCGCAGGCTCCGCGGGACGACGATCCGCGGCCGTCCTGTGGCCGTCCACCTGGACCGGGAGGCCTGATCAGGCCAGACCCTCCCTGAGAGGCCTGCCGGGACGGAAGCCAACCGAGGTGCTCGAAGCGACGCGTATCTGCTCGCCGGTACGAGGGTTCCGGCCGATGCGGGCGGGGCGCCGGCGGGGCTCGAAAGTGCCGAAGCCGGTGATCCGTACCTTTCGGTTCCTCCGCAACGCGCGCACGATCACGCCGTCTCCAGGATCGAACAGTCCATCGACGGCTCTGCGGGCGTCGGCCTTCGAGAGTCCGGACCGCAGTGCCAACGCTGCCACGATCTCGGTGCGATTCATCGGGTCCTCCTGCGCCCCCAACTTCCCGCCGACGATGGCGGCCGGCAAGACTCGCGGGCTGCCGGGCGCTCTTACTGGCCTGTAGGGCCGCCCCTATATTCCCGGCATGATGCGGACACTTTCGCACGGCAGCCACACGTGAGCGTCTTCTTCCGCCGCTTCCAGTGGCTGCTCGCCTTCACCGCCGCGCTGATCGCCATCGGCACACTGGGGTTCCTCCAGTTCCCTGCCTGGAGCTTCTCGGACGCGCTGTACATGACGGTCATCACGGTCTCCGCGGTCGGATACGAAGAGGTCCAGGACCTCACGGACGGGGGACGCGCGCTCGCCACGTTCCTGCTCGCCGGAGGCATCACGGCGATGGGACTGTGGTTCGCGCTGCTCACGTCCGCGATCGTGGAGATGGACCTGGACCACGTCTTCAGGACCCGACGAACTATGAAGAAGATCGGCGACCTTCGAGAGCACTTCGTCGTCTGCGGAGCTGGCCGAACCGGCGAGCAGGTAATCCGCGAGCTGGCGGCCGCTGGCGAGCCGTACTTGGTGATCGAGCGGGACCCGGACCGAGCCGAGGCCCTCCGTGAAGCCTACCCGGAGGTTCTCGTGCTCGAGGCAGACGCAACGAAGGATGAATCCCTGGTGGAGGCACGAATAGGAGCCGCCCGGGGGCTCGTGGCCTGCCTGAGCAGCGATACCGACAATCTCTTCGTCTGTCTGAGCGCACGGGATCTCCAGCCCAACCTCACGATCGTGGCTCGGGCGTACGACGAGCAGACGATGCAGAAACTTTACGTGGCCGGTGCCGACCACGTCGTGAGCCCCAACCTGACGGGCGGCAGGCGGATGGCAGCGACTCTCCTCCGTCCGCAGGTTGTGTCGTTCCTCGACGTGGCCACACAGGGAGAGGGGCTGGAGCTGCGACTGGAGCAGGTTGGCGTCCCGTCGCGATCCTCGATGGCCGGACTCACCCTGGCGGAGGCCCGGATCCCCGAGAAGACGGGGCTGATCGTGATCGCGGCTCGCCACCAGGATGAAGAGGGGAGAGAAGGACCCTGGGCATACAACCCGGGTCCGGACCAGGAGATTCGGCCGGGCGATATCCTCATCGTGCTCGGAAGCGGCGAGCAGATCGACCGGCTCACCAAGGCCGCCAGCGCCTAGGAGCCGTCGCCCTCCCGGTTCATCCGTCTCTTCAGCTCGCGTAGCTGGAACTCGGCCAGTTCCTCAGGGTCGACGGTTCGATCCCTTCCCGTGGCATCTCCCAGCCCCTCCAGCTCCAGATCCATGTCGCGCTCGACCGTGCCCACCTCTTCCTGGCGCTCGATCTCATCGGCCAGCCTGTCGAAGTCGTCAACGCTCGAGTACTCGGAGCCCCGCAGCCGCTCGGTCGAGCCGGCCCGTCGCGCCTGAATCCCGATCGAGTCCTTGCGCGCCAGGGCTGCCTTGAGCTGGGCCGTCATGTCCGCCACGGTCTGGTGCTGGAGCACGAGCTCCGCCTGCGCGGCCTCTATCTTCTGCTCGTAGACCTCGACCTCGGTACGGTAGCGGGCCTCGAAGCGGAGGGCGACTTCGACTGTTTCCGGGTCGTCTATGGCCAGGGCCTGCTTCGCTCTGCGCGAGGTTTCCTCCGCCTTTTCGAGCGTCCGCGCGCGTCCAGCCTGGAGAGTCTGGATCTGCTTCTCCAGCTCCGGCAGACGTGCCTTCGTCTCGATCAACTCCTCCCGCATGGCGGCGAGCATCTGGTCGAGATCCTCGGCCGGACTTCCGGAGCGGGATTCCAGCGCGGAAAGGGCTGCGTCCAGGGCCTCCTTGATCTTGCGGAACATGGCATCAGTCTAACCCGGACGCGGACTCCGCGTCCACCTCCGAGCCCGCCGGGCAAGAGGTCTCTATATTCAGGAGATTTCCTCTCCCGTGGGCGCGCGCAGGGCGACGGCGGAACCCGTCGGGTACCAGACGACGGAGAATGGTCCACGCCAGGAGAACCGTGATGATCGACCGGGCCGACAGGGAAGCCGAAGTGGGTGGCGCAGCCGCGCCGGCCGTTGCCGTCGACAGGGCCCGTGTGGAGGTGTTCCGCGTGGACGGCATGCACTGCGGCGCCTGCAGCAGCGCTGTCGAGCGCACCCTGAACCGCATCGAGGGCGTCGAGGCCTCTGTCAGCCTTCCTGCCGAAACAGCCACCGTGAAACTCACCTCCAGCGAGGTGACATTCGAAGCGCTGAGCCAGGCGGTCGAAAAGGCCGGGTACAGGCTCCAGACTCCGGAGCCGTTCGTCGACCGGGCGGCAAGGGAGCGTGAGCGGCTGGAGCGGGAGGAACAGAAGGTCCGGCAGGCAAGACGCCGGATGGTCACGGCCTGGGCTCTGACCGTCCCCATAATGCTGTGGATGGTGCCGGAGATGTTCTTCGGGATTCCGTGGCCGAGCCCAGCCGTCTTCGACCTCGGACTCACCTTGCTAGCCATTCCGGTGCTGCTCGGACCGGGTGGGGCCACGCTGCGGAGCGGTCTCACCGCAGTGCGCCACCTCCGCCCCAACATGGACACTCTCATCGCACTGGGCAGCGGCGCGGCCGTGCTCACCGGCCTGGCGGCTGCGGCCCATCATATGGGCGTCGGCCCGGCGGTGATGAACTACGCGGGCGTCGGTGCCATGATCATGGCCATCCACCTGACCGGCCGCGACGTGGAGACGCGGGCCCGGGGCCGTACGTCGGCCGCCATTCAGAAGCTGCTCTCGCTCGAGGCGAGGACGGCCACCGTGCTCAGGGACGGACTCGAGACGGAGGTCCCCATTGCCGAGGTCGGCGTGGGCGAGCTGATGATCGTGCGGCCCGGAGAAAAGATTCCCACCGACGGCGTCGTGGTCGCCGGCGGCAGTGCCGTGGACGAGTCGCTCGCGACCGGTGAGTCGCTGCCGGTGGACAAGGCCGAGGGCGACCGTGTAATCGGTGCCACGATCAACCGGCAGGGAGTCCTGCAAGTGCGGGCGACCGAGGTGGGAGAGAACACGTTCCTCGCCGGCGTCGTGCGGATGGTGGAGCAGGCGCAAGGCAGCAAGGTGCCGATACAGGAGTTCGCGGACCGGGTAACCGCCGTGTTCGTACCGGTCGTCCTGGCCATCGCGCTGGCGACCCTCGTCGGGTGGCTTCTCCTCCCGGACGCGTTCCGGGCGGTGGCGGCCTGGGCCGCGAGCTTCCTCCCGTGGGTGGAACCGGACCTCGGCCGCGTCTCGCTGGCGCTGTTCGCGGCGCTGGCGGTGCTGGTGATCGCCTGCCCGTGCGCGCTGGGCCTGGCTACACCCACGGCCCTCATGGTGGGGACGGGCCTTGGCGCCGAGCACGGCGTGCTGATCCGGGATGGCACTGCCATCCAGACGCTCAAGTCCGCGGATGTGGTCGTGTTCGACAAGACCGGCACGGTCACCGGCGGCGAGCCCTCGTTGACCGACGTCGTCCCGGCAGGCGGATGGTCGGAGGACGATCTGCTAGTCCTTGCCGGCGCCGTGGAGCGGGCTTCGGAGCACCCGCTGGGAGAGGCCGTCGCCCGAGCCGCGCGTGACCGAGGCCTCGATCTGCCGCCGGTCGACGGCTTCGAGGCTCTCACCGGGCTGGGGGTACGTGGAAACGTGATCGGGCGCCGCGTCCTCGTCGGAAGCGAGAGACTCGTCACGGAGAGCGGTGTCTCGTTCCCTGGCGATCTGCGGCGGCTAGCAGCTGGACTGGAGAACGAGGGACGAACGGTGATGTTCGTCACGGTCGACGGGCTCGCCGCGGGCCTGCTGGCGGTCGCCGACCGGGTAAAGAGGGACAGCCGGGCGGCGATCGGCCGCCTCCGGGAACTGGGTCTACGGACGATCATGCTCACGGGCGACAACGAGCGCACGGCCACATCCGTGGCGCGTGCGGTAGGCATCGACGACGTGCGGGCCAACCTGCTCCCCGATCAGAAGGTCGACGTGGTCCGGGAGCTACAGGAGAATGGCCGGGTGGTTGCCATGGTGGGGGACGGCATCAACGACGCGCCGTCGCTTAAGCAGGCCGACGTCGGGATCGCCATCGGCACGGGGACGGACATCGCCATCGAGGCCGCGGACATGACGCTCGTCAGGGGCGAGCTGCTGGGAGTGGTACAGGCCCTCCTGCTGTCACGCGCCACCTTCCGGAAGATCCGGCAGAACCTGTTCTGGGCCTATTTCTACAACACGATCGCCATACCCGTGGCGATACTCGGCCTGCTCCACCCGATACTCGCGGAGGCCGCGATGGCGGTCAGCTCCATCACGGTTGTCACCAACGCCAACCGGCTGCGCGGGGCCCGGCTCGATCCCGGCGGTCCGGGGGTCGGCGGCGTAGACGGCTAGTCCCCGCCCGTAAGCGCCCTCGCCCGTTCCGCCTCGGACTCGAGGAGGCGATCGTGCATCTCGTACTCCTGGCGCCCCGAGGCCAGGCCGACCGGGAGCGCTCCGAGAAGACGCTCGTAGGCGGCGACCATCCCCATCTCATCTCCGCCGGCGTCGGCCGCCCGCGCCGAGAGAACCAGGCCGAGAAGGTGATCCGGATCGGCGGCCAGGATCTCGTCGGCGTCGGCCGCGGCTCCGGCGGGGTCTTTCATTACCAGCCTGAGGAGGCCCTGGTGGAAGCGGGCGTCCAGATCCAACTGCTCCGGGGGAAGACCGTCGTAGGCCTGCACGGCCATGTGGGCGAAGAACTGGGCTCGCTCCGTGTCGCCGCTCTCGTCGGTACGCATCGCCCGGTCGAACAGCCTGTCCGCCGCCTCCCTGGGTGACATTGCGGCGAGTTCCGCGGCGCTCGGCATAGACTCGACCCCACCGCCCGTGGGTGCTTCGGCAGGAGAGGTGCCCTCACCCCCAATGACACCTCCACTGAGAGGCATCCCGGCCTGGCGCTCCATGGCCTGACCGCGCAGGAACATCGTGATGGCAACCGCGAAAGCGGCCAGCGCCAGGGCGGACAGGATCCAGGGAAGATACGCCGTCACCGGCTTCGCGGAGCGCCTACCGGTCGGGGCGCCGCACTCGCCGCAGTACATCGCCCCTCGCTCGACGCCGGCTCCGCAGGCGCCGCATGCCCCTGCTCCGGCCCGGAGGGCTGATCCACACTGCGAGCAGAACTTCCCCGTCTCGTCGCTTCCGCACTTCGGGCAACGCATTCGCTCTCCTCTTCTCCAGCGCGCGGCCGGAGCGCCGACACCGGCGGCTCTTCCGTCGGCGTGCGCCCGCCACTACGCTCCGTACTTGCCCAGTCTCCCGGCACGGGCCGCCGCCAGCGGCATGAGCTCGCAGCCCCTGATCCGGCCCAGCGAGCCTCGCCCGCAGTCCGTTTCTCCGAACTTCCCCGGCCTCGCACCCGGGTCCCACCCTCTTCCGGGCCCACCGGCCAGTAGGAACGGCACCGGGTGCCAGCTGTGGCTCCTCATCAGGGCGGGCGTGGAGTGGTCCCCGGTAACCAACAGCACTCCTATGCCGGTCTTCCGAAGCTTCGGCACCAGGGCATCCACCTCCTCGATGATCCGGACCTTACGATCGAAGTCGCCGTCCTCGCCCGCCTTGTCCGTCCCCTTCACGTGCAGGAAGAAGAAGTCGTACTCCTCCAACCGGCTCTCCACGGCTTCCACCAGGGCGTCCAGTGACTCTTCGACGGTGACGGCGTCCATTCCTACCAGCCGCGCCACCCCCCGGTACATCGGATAGGCCGCGACGGCCACGGACCGCATCCGGAACACGTCCGGAAAGCGTGGCCAGTCCGGCAGGGCCGCGAAGCCCCGAAGGAGCGCCATGTTGGCACGCGGCTGCCCAGCGAGCACATCCGGAACCTGGCTGAGCCAGGCGCGGGCGGCCGCGGCGGCGGGAGCCGATACCGGACTGTCGGCCCTCACCTCCCGAGGCGGGAGACCGGCCCGTCCCGGATCCGTGTCGCCGATCTCGGCGCCGCTCGGCTCGGCCGTCCTGAGCACCAGCAGAAACCGGTGCTCCTTCACCGGCTGAACGAAGACCTCCGCGCCCTCTACCTGTATCCCGGCCAGCAGCTCGCAGAGAGGCGCTGCCTCCTCCGTGGGTATACGACCTGCCCGGCGATCCATGACAAGCCCGGCGTCGTCCACGGTGCACAGGTTGCCGCGCGCCGCGACGTCACCCGGCTGCAGCGGAAACTCGATCCCGAGGGCCGATAGGACGCCGCGCCCGATGCTGTAGCGGAGCGGGTCGAAGCCGAACAGCGCCAGGTGACCCGGCCCGCTCCCGGGAGTGATGCCGGGCGCGACTGGCGTGTGCAGTCCCAAGTCTCCCACGGCAACCAGGGCGTCGAGGTTGGGGGTGCGGGCCGTCTCCAGCTCGGTGAGTCCCCCCGGCTCCAGCGGCAGACCGCCGAGCCCGTCCACCACCAGCAGCAGGATCTTCTCCCCATCAGGCGCCGAGAGGCTCGCCACATCCGTCAGGTCCACGACCGTCTCTCCTGTGTGGGTCGGGAGCGCGCGCACGCGCCGTGCCTCCCGAGAATCGGTTCTCCAAGGCTGCGAACTTAGGTGGCGACGGGCCGGCTTTCCAGCGCTCGGGAGGAGCCGCGGCCCGGTGCTCAAGAAAGGTTGCGTCACGGAGTGCAATGTAGCATAACCACGTGCATCGATCAGAGGCCGGGGTGGGTACGGTGCGCCCTTCAAGGAGGAGGCAAGCATGTTCGATTCCCGCACGCAGCGTTGGCTGGTACTCGGTCTGGCCGCCGGTGTATTCGGCGCCTGCTCGTCCGGCAGCGGGAGCCAGGGGATCCAGCGAGGCCCATCCAGAAGCGCCACGGTCCTGCGAGTCGCCGCACCGGCGGACACGGTCATCCAGATATCGTGGGAGGTCCTGCGGAACGACGGGATCATGGCACGCTGGTTCCAGCGGACGGTCGACGATACGGCGAACGTGGCCAAGATGGAGTCGGACTGGATCTACGTTCCGAGGGTCCTGGACTCCGTCACGTTCGGCCATCTGTCGGAGCCGGAGAAGTGGATCAAGCTGATGTTCTGGGCCATGCCCGAGCGTGGAGGCACTCTGCTCTACGTGGAGGCTCTCTACCACCCCGTGAACCTCCCCACCGAGCCCGCTCAGTGGGCGGCCATGCGCACTGTTCCCGGGGCACACCCGGCCTGGCAGTACGTGCAGAACTACGGCAACAACCTCCTCCGGCGGATGGAGCGACTGCAACCCGCCGGCGACGAGGGCGGCGGATGAGCCGCGCCTGTTCCGCAGGTGAGGGCAGAGGAGGCCGCTGATCGCGCCGCAACGCCGGCACGCGGCGTCGGCGTTACCGAAACCGTCGGTGGCCCTGGAGCTGCACCGCCTCTCCAAGCGATTCGGGTGGAACTGGGCTCTCCGCGACGCCTCGGCACGCGTGGAGAAGGGCACAACACTGTGCCTGGTCGGACCTAACGGCGCTGGAAAGACGACACTTCTCAAGGTCGTCGCCACGCTCCTCAAGCCGTCGGCTGGGGACGCGATCGTGATGGGCCATTCCGTCCGCGAGTCACCGGACGAGATCCGACTCCGAACGGGCCTGTTCACCGTCCGCGGCTACCTCTATGACGACCTGACGGCCAGGGAGAACCTCGACTTCACGACCCGCATGGCCGGCCTCAAGGCGGACCGGGAGGCCGCCCTAGCGGTCCTGGAAAGGGTCGGTCTGGCGGACGTCGCGGACCAGCGGGTGCGCACTTTCTCCACCGGTATGCGCAAGCGCCTAGCCCTGGCTCAGCTGCTGGTGCGGCCGCTGGAGGTGGCGCTCATGGACGAGCCGTACTCGGGACTCGACGCCGAGGGAACGGCCCTCGTGGACGCGATCGTCAGAGAATTCAAGGACGGCGGCACGACAGTCCTACTCGCCTCGCACCAGGACGGTGAGGCGGTGCGGGCGGCGGAGCAGACGGCCGTGCTACACAAGGGGAGACTGGAGATACTCCCACCGGGCGGGGAACCTCTCGAGCACCTCTCGAGCCGGCACGAGGTGGACTGATGCTGGACCGCGCTTGGGCGATCGTCTGGAAGGACCTCCTCATCGAGGGCCGAACGAAGCAGAGCTTCAACGCGATGGTATTCTTCGCGGCCCTTGTGCTGTTCATCTTCAGCTTCGCACTGGGCGCCGACACCGAGTTGCTGCGGAAGGTCTCCGGCGGCGTTCTGTGGGTGGGTATCGCCTTCACGGGAATCCTCTCTCTCAGCCGGACCTACCAGAGCGAGGAGACGAGCGGCGGCGTGGAGGGGCTCAAGCTCTATCCAGGTGACCTCCGCGCCATCTACCTGGGGAAGCTGATCGGCAACATCATCATCCTTCTGCTGGTCGAGGCGGTTCTCATTCCCCTCTCGGCGATCCTGTTCCAGATTGAGTTGTGGCCGCACGCAGCGCCCATGGCAGGCGTTGCCGTACTCGGCACGATCGGATTCTCCATCGTGGGAACCTTCTACGCTGCCTTGACCGTCAACCTCCGCGCCAGGGAGGTGATGCTGCCGCTGCTGCTCCTTCCAGCCCTGGTACCGGTCTTGCTCGGCGCCGTTAACGCGACGACGCTCGTGGTGGGGGGCGATGCGATGGGTGAGATCGGACTCTGGATTCGCCTCCTCGCGGCGTTCGACGTAATCTTTTTCGTCATTTGCACTTGGATCTTCCCGATTGCCCTGGAGGAATGAGAGTGGGGAAGGAGTCGGGCGTTGAGAGATTCTTCGGCGTGCTCGCTCTGATCGTGATGATCGTGGGCGGCGCGGCGGGGCTGTTCCTGGTCAGCGCGGACGCGGCCCAGGGGAACGTGCAGCGTCTCATGTACGTGCACGTTCCCGCCGCCTGGCTGGCCTTTCTGGCCTTCTTCGTGGTGTTCGTGATGAGCATCCTCTACCTGATGCAGCGGGATCCGCGCTGGGATCGGGTCGCGGTCGCCTCGGCCGAGGTTGGCGTCGTGTTCACGGTTCTCACCCTCGCTCTGGGGATGATGTGGGGTAAGCCGACATGGGGCGTGTGGTGGACCTGGGATCCGCGACTCACCACCACGGCCATCCTGCTGGCCATCTACGTCGGCTATCTGGCAATCAGGAGCTTCGCCGACGATCCCGAGAAGCGGGCGCGGTGGGCGGCCATCGTAGGGATCATTGGCTTCGCCAACGTTCCGATAGTCTATCTCTCGGTGGTGTGGTGGCGAACGCTCCATCAGCCGCCTTCGAGCCCGAGGTCGGTGGCGTCCGAGATTCTGTGGACACTGCTGTTCAACGTGGCGGCTTTCACGGCGGTCTACGTCTTCCTGATGATCCGCCGGATCCGGCTGGCGAGGCTGGAGGGGGAACTCGAACAGCGAGTGGCGTATCATGGCTAAGTCACGGCTGGTTTTCGCCGTTCTTGCAGTGGCCCTGATCCTGCTGTGGCTGTACGCCACCCGAACGGGAATGGACAACCGGGGATTCGTTGTCGCGGGCTACGGGCTCACCTGGGCCGTCCTGCTGGGCTACACGTTCAGGCTGCGGCGGCGGTGTGAATTGACGTACCGGGCGCTGGCGGCGTTCGGAGCAGTAAAGGGTCCGGAGAAGAGCCCGGGAGATCCTGGGACAAGTTGACACGATCATCCGGGACGAAGTTGCCGGATGTGAGACAAGGTTTGGGCTTCTTATGGGAAGATCGAAGAAACTCTGGGCCGGCCTCGGCATCGTTGCCATCGTCGCGGCGATCGCGGTGCTGATCGTGGGCGGCCTGAGCGAGAACGTGGTTTACTTCCTCACCCCGAGCGAGCTGCAGGCGCGGGCCGCCGACGTAGTGGATCAACCCCTTCGCCTGGGAGGCCAGGTGAAGCCCGGCTCCCGCTCGTGGAACGCCGAGACGCTCGACCTCCGTTTCGTCGTACAGGACAGCCTGAGCGAGGTGCAGGTCAAGAGCACCGGCGCACCGCCGGCAATGTTCAAGGAGGGAATCGGCGTGGTGGTGGAGGGACGGTACCGAGAGGACGGAGTCTTCGAGGCCACCAACCTGATGGTGAAACACTCCAACGAGTACGAGCCGCCGCATGACGAGCGCACGCCGCAGGAGATGTACGAGTCGCTTGTGAAGCCCGAAGGCACGTCATGAGGCCCCGATGCTGAACATCATCGGAAGTGCCGCCGTCACGGCGGCGCTCCTGGGAGCCCTGGCCGTCGCCGTAGTCGGGGTGGTTGCGGGGTTCAGCAGGCGTCCGGCCCTGATCAGGGCGGCCCGGTATGGGACGTACTTCATCTTCGGTGCGATGACCGTTGCGGTCGCCGCCATGGAGACCGCGCTCCTCACCCATGACTTCAGCGTCGAATACGTGGCCAAGGTCGGGAGCCGCGAGACGCCGCTCTATTACACGGCGATATCCCTGTGGAGCAGTCTCGAGGGATCGATCCTGTTCTGGGGATGGATCCTCGCCGGTTACGGCGCCCTGTTCGCGTTCGTGAACCGACGCTCACTCTCGCGACTCGTGCCGTTCGCCGAAGGCGTCATGGGTATCGTCGGAATCTTCTTCTTCGGTCTCCTGGCCACGGCCGCGAGCCCCTTCGGCGAGGTGTTCCCGGTTCCAGCTAACGGACCGGGCCCCAATCCGCTGCTTCAGAACCATCCACTGATGGGGCTGCACCCACCGATGCTGTACCTGGGGTACGTAGGTCTCGCGGTTCCCTTCTCCTTCGCCATCGGAGCCCTGCTCGCGGGGAAGCTGGACGAGGAGTGGATTCGCGCCACGCGCCGCTGGACGGTGGCGCCCTGGGCCTTCCTCTCGGTCGGGATCCTGGCCGGAGGCTGGTGGTCGTACGAGGTGCTGGGATGGGGCGGCTACTGGGCCTGGGATCCCGTGGAGAACGCCTCGTTTCTGCCGTGGCTGACGGCCACTGCTTTCCTCCACTCGGTGATGGTGCAGGAACGGCGCGGGATGTTGAAGACGTGGAATCTGAGCCTGATCATAGGCACCTTTCTGCTCACCCTGTTCGGGACGTTCCTCACCCGCTCGGGAATCCTGGACTCGGTGCACGCCTTCACTGAGGGGGTGATCGGCCCGCTCTTCCTGGCCTTCATCGCTATCGTAATGGTGGCCTCGCTGGTGCTGATCGCGTGGCGCTCTGATCGCCTTTACGCACCCGGCTCGTTGGACGCCGTCGTGTCCAAGGAGAGTTCCTTCATCCTCAACAACCTCGTGTTCGTCGCCTTCACGTTCACCGTGCTTCTGGGGACGACGTTCCCCCTGATCGTAGAGGCGGTGAACGGCAACCGGGTCAGCGTCGGTCCACCGTACTTCAACATGGTCACCGTTCCGCTGGGGCTCCTCCTCCTGTTTCTCATGGGAGTCGGCCCCGCGCTGCCGTGGCGAAGGACGACGGCGGAGAGGATTCGCGGAGCATTCTGGCTGCCGACCGCGGTCGGATCGATCGTGCTGGTCGTCGGCCTGCTCCTGGGAGTCCGCCGGGTCTACCCGCTGCTCACCTTCGCCTTTGCCGGCTTCGTCATGACGACGATCGTCGAGGAGTTCCGGAAGGGAGTCCAGGCGCGCCGACGCATCGCCGGCGTGTCCTCCGTGCGTGCCTTCGGACAGATCCTCACGAGAAACAGCCGTCGCTACGGAGGCTACATCGTACACACGGGGATCGTGATCATCATCGTAGCACTGGCCATTTCCGGAAGCTGGCGATTCGAGCGCGAGGCGACGCTTCGGAGCGGCGAGGCGATGCTGCTAGGTGCCTACGGCATCCGATTCGACGAGGTGTGGGGACGGGAGGAGCCGCAGCGGTTTGTCGTTGGCGCCACCTTGACCGTCTTTCACGAAGGTGAGGAGCTCGGGCCCATGCAGCCGCGGATGAACTACTATCCGAACTCCGAGCAGCCCATCGCCACACCGGCCGTGCGGTCCAGCCTCAAAGAAGACCTGTACCTTACACTCATGTCCTTCGACGCCGAAGAGGGAGCGCACGCCACCGTGCGTGCGATCGTCAACCCGGCCGTTCCCTGGCTCTGGATCGGTGGGATGATAGTGGCACTGGGAGCGATCCTCGCGGTGGCACCACAGAGGAAGAGCCGACGGCCTGAGTTCGTTCCGGCAGCCGCGGCAGTTGCCACGGAGGCGGCGAGTCCGAAAGAAGAGGCGGTGACCGTCTGAGGAGGGCGGCATGAAGGGGAGACTTCGCTGGCTGCTTCCGCTGGTGGCGGTCCCGATTCTGGGCCTGCTCACCTTCGGACTGACGCGGGACACCTACGTACTGCCCACCCCACTCGAGGGAATGGAGGCGCCGGCGTTTAGGCTCGAAACGCTTGGCGGTGACTCACTCTCGATGGCGGAGCTGGAGGGGAAGGCCGTTCTCCTCAACTTCTGGGCTTCGTGGTGCATTCCGTGCCGTGCCGAGCACGAGGTGCTGAGGCTCGCCGACGACACGTATGACGATTCCGAAGCAGTCGTCGTCGGGGTGATATATCAGGACACGGAGGCGAACGCGCGGCGGTTTCTCGCGCAACTCGGAGGAGATTGGCTCCACCTGAAGGACCCATCGCAGCGAACCGCGATCGACTTCGGGGTTTACGGCGTACCGGAGAGCTTCTTTATTGGAAGGGACGGCCAGATCGGATACAAGAAGGTCGGGCCGGTGGATTGGCAGCTGGTCAGGACCATGATGGACTCCCTGATCGCGGGCCCAATCCCTTCGACCGCCGCATCTGCGGAGGCGGGCCTGTGAGGCGGCACGGGCGTGCGAGTGCCCCTGCGGCAAGTCTGGCGGCTGTGGCGGTGATCCTCTGGTCGGGCGTCACGGCGCCGGCGCAGGAGGTGACTCCGGAGGAACCATCGGTAGCCGACTCGGCGAGTCCACGCTCGGAGCTGACGGATCCGGCAGCAGCTGAATTGGACGCGCGGGCGGCGGAAGTAGCGGCGGAGCTGCGCTGTCCAGTCTGCCGCAACCAGTCGGTGTTGGAATCCAACGCGGAGCTCTCGCGTGAGATGCAGGATGTGGTCCGTGAACGCCTGGCCGCGGGAGAGACGCCGGAGGAGGTAAAGGCATACTTCGTCAGCCGCTATGGAGAGTGGATTCTCCTCAAGCCCCCGGCGCAGGGCATCAACCTGGTGGTCTACCTTCTTCCGCTGGTGGCGCTGCTTCTTGGAGCCGCCATTCTGAGGGGGCGCCTGCGCAAGTGGGCTACCGCGGGTGCGGGTGAGCGCGCTGAGACCGGCCCGGAGCTCAGGCTGGATGCCGAAGACGCCGCCGGTCCTCCGGCGACGGATTCCGGGGAGAGCGAGTGGCTCTCGCCGGAGAACCAACGCTGGCTCAAGGAGGCTCTCAGGGAGTGAGGGAACATTCCCTGAACAGACAGGTATGAGGCTCGCTTGGAGGCTTCCGGGCCTCACCGCAGGAGTCTTACCTTGGTGAGATGGAGCACGCGGAGTGACCCGGGTGACCCGAGGAAGAAACACGGAACGCGCTGTAGGCATGCGGGCGGGTCGGCAGGTGCGGGATCAGAACGCGCCGCCGGCTCGCTCTTTTCATCTCGATAGCGTGTCCGACGGGAGGGAAATGTTCTTCGACGCACGAGCTCTCGACTCGTTTGACCAGTACCTCCAGGACGTGGAGCGGTATCCGCTCATCGAGGATCCGGGAGAAGAGCGCGAGATAGCCCGTCGGGCCCGCGCAGGTGATCGATCCGCCGCCGAGCGCCTCGTCACGGCCAACCTGCGCTTCGTGATCTCTTACGTGAAGAAGTACCAGGGCCGCGGGCTGAACCTCGCGGAGCTGGTCTGCATCGGGAACGAGGGACTGCTGAAGGCGGTCAAGAAGTTCGATCCAGACAAGGGGGTGAAGTTCATCTCCTACGCCGTTTGGTGGATCCGGCAGACCGTGCTTCAGGCGCTGGCCGAGCAGACGCGCTCCGTACGCATCCCGCTGAACCAGAACTCAAACCTGGTCAAGCTGTCGCGGACGGAGACCGCGCTCACGCAGAAGCTGGGGCGCTCTCCGACAGACAGGGAGATCGCCGAGGAGATGAAGGAGCCGGTCGAGACGGTCCGGGCGCTTCGCCGGGTCGCCTCCGCGGAGCTCAGTCTCGATGCGCCGCTGGACAAGTCGGATCGCGACAGCGCTTCGTTCGGGGAGCGGTTCTCCGGCGCCGATGAGGCTGACATCGAAGTCGACGTCGAGTCCCAGGCGCGGCGTGAGTTCCTGGAGAGGATGTTCGAGAAATACCTCACCGAGAGGGAGCGCAAGATCCTGGTGCTGTATTACGGCCTGGATGACGGTGAGGAGATGACGCTCGAGCAGATCGGCGAGCTGCTGGGCGTCACCCGCGAGCGCATTCGGCAGATCCGCAACCGGGCCTTCGACAAGCTTCGGAACTCCGACCACGGAGAGGCGCTCGAGGGATTCTGGCGCGCGAGCGCGTAAGCTGGCCTAAACCCCGCAGGACTAGGAGCGGCCGACCGCTGAAAGGTCGGCCGCTCTTCTTCATCTGGCAAACGAGAGCGGCAGGCCGGGCGTCTCAGGCCTGGCTCCCGACCTCCCTGTACGATCCGGGCGCTCGCCACGGCGAGAGGAGAACGAAGATCAGGAGCGTGATGACGGCGCTGATCACGCACCACATGCAGACGGCGCGGAGCACGAAGAGCTCCACCACGGTGAGATAGGCCGAGAAGGCGAGGCCACCGGTCGCGGCGAGCGACAGCAGCCGGTAGGGCCACTGCTCCTCCTCGAACCGCGGATGCAGCGCGGCCAGGCCCAGGGTGAAGACGCCGGCATACCAGGCCACTCCCCAGCCGGGGACGGGAAGACCCAGGAAACGTGCGTACTTCGATCCCTGAACCACGTCACAGGAACCGGGGCCGCATACCAAGGCACCGTAGAAACCCATGTGATAGAGAAGCAGGTACAGCGCCACGAAGAGCCCGGCGAGAGCCAGAAGCACTGTTCCTCTCAGACGGGTGTCGTAGCGCATCGGCTACTCGGCTGACCCGCCTCCCTCCGCGGCGGCGAGGATCGCCCGCTCGAGGTTCTCGTAACCGTACGCTTCGCCGTGGGGCAGGAGCTCACCGTCCACGAAGAGCGTCGGCGTCGAACCGACGCCCAGCTGTTCGCCGTATTTGCGTGAGGCCATCAGGCTCGACATCGTTCTCTGCTCCGCCATGCACGCGTCGAACGTGTCTCCGTCCAGCCCCAGGTCGCGAGCATAGCCAGCGAACTTCCGGGTTGGCGCACGCTCGCTCCGCCAGCTATCGACACGGGCGAACAGCAGATCGTGAAAGTCCCAGTATCTTCCCTGCTCGTCCGCGCACCTGGCTGCCAGCGCCGGAAGCACCGACTCCGGCCAAAGCGGGAACTCATAGGAGACCCAGCGAAGAGGTCCGCCATCCTGCGCGTAGTTCTGCCGGAGTAGCTTGCCCGTGAGCGAGTTGAAGGTCCGGCAGTGCGGGCACAGGTAATCCGAGAACTCCATGATCACTATCGAAGCGTCCTCCGGCCCGATGGCCTTCCCTGCCGCGGGATCGGCCTCGACGGCCGTGGTCTCGGCAACGCTCAGCACCGGTGCCTCGGACTCGCCGCCCGAGCCACGGGCCACCAGGATGCCGACGATGCCTGCGACCGCCACGGCGGCGACGGCCAGCAGGAATCGGTGTCCGCCCTTACCGTCTCCGCCTTTCCTGCCGCCGGCGCTTGCCCGGCCGGCGGATTGCACGTTCTTCGTCGCCAAAATCCATCTCCTTGAGTCGCCTGCGTTACGAGCCGTCTTACCCCCGGATCGGGAAAGGCTCCCCAACATAGCGTCCGGGGGGGCCGGCGCGAGTCGACGACCCCCACCCCGCGCGAATCAGCCGAACACCACGAATACGAGCGCCGCCGCCAGCAGAAGGGTCATGAAGGCTAGGGCCGCGAGTTGGACCCACTCAGGCACGCGGCGTCGCTCAGCCTCATTGATGTGGGTGAGTCGCGGCAGCAGCTCCGTGGACCAGCTCCGCTCGATCTCCTCCACCAGCTCGCGCCACGCCCCGTCGTAGCCGCTGTCCAGCCGGCTTAGAGTCGCGCGCCATTCCTCCGCCGCCTCCCTTACCTCGGTGTCATCCTCATCGGGCGGGCCGGCATCGAGTGTGGCCAGCCGTCGGATGAGCTCGGTCTCCTGCTCCGCCAGTCCCTCGAAGCGTCCCCACAGCCGGTCGAACGGCGCCTGCATGCGAGCGGCCAGGGCCGCACGCTCCACCGGCGGGATCTGGAACTCCTTCTCCTGTCGAGGTGCAACCCGTTTGAGAGCCAGCAGCCGCTTCAGCTCGGCGTCGTACGCGGCCAGCATGCGGTCGGAGGCGGTGGCCACCGCAGCCCGCGTGTCGTCCTGCAAGCCGCCGGCGTTCATCGCCTTGACGGCCCTGTGCAGACTGTCGGCACTGGAGGCCGCCGACTTCCTCAGCAGCAGCGGGCCCAGGGCGATCTCGCCCAGCTCGAGAAAGTGGGTCTCGAAGTAATAGGGCTCGAGCAAAGCCTGGGCGCACAGCTCACCGGGGACGTTGGCCGCCGCGCGCTCGGCCACTTCCTGTAGCGAGCCGGCGGCGAGAGAGAACTCTGGCAGGTCGGCCGGAGTCGGCGGCGACACCTCTCGTCGGCTGAACAGCTCCAGCGGCCTTCCGACGGCCGGCTCTTGCGGCTGCTTGGAGGCCGCGAACAGGACCGCTCCCAACTCCTCGGGAAACAGGTAGCGAACGGTCAGAGACGTATCACCACGCGAAACAGCCAGATAGTCCGAGTCGTGGTCGCCCCGATCGGCGCTGCGCGCGGGCCTTCTGCGCGCGGCCCGGGCGGGCCACTCGACCGAGAGCTGCCGTCCTCCCGACAGTAAGTAGAGCGCGCGACGCGTCGCCGCCGCCACGAAGAGGCCACCGACCTTCCGGCCGCCGATGGTCCCGTTGGCCGCGCAGCCTCCCGTAAAGAGAACGACCTCGTGGCCGAGCTGGCGAACGATGCTGCGCCGGAGCTCTGTCACGTCGACACTAGTCGTCATCTGCTGGTAGAGCCGATCGAGCTCCTGTGATGAGCCTTTCACCGCCAGCGTCACCCACCCGGCGAAGACCATGAGCATTCCCGCACGCCGGGAGAGCCAGAACACGTCTCCGTACGGAACGGAGATCTCGTCGCACAGGATGGAGGTCGTAGTCAGGGTGAGTCGAGCGTCACGGCGGACCCCGAGGCCTTCCACGAACACGTCCAGGATGACGGAGCCGCTAGTCATCTGAGAGTATCCGCATCACGAGGTTCGTGTCCGACAGATCGGAGACGACCGCATCGGGATTGTGCTCGGCCAACTCGTCGATCGAGTTGCGCCCCGTAGCCACCGCCAGGACCCGGGCTCCGCTTACCCTCGCGCAGTTGATGTCCTCGGGGGTGTCGCCCACGACGATGGCCTCCCCGAGCACGAAAGACCTTCCCAGGCTGGCCTCCGCCCTGTCTCGAGCGAGAGGCGGCAGATCCTCGCGGTGCTCTGAATCGGAGCCGAAGGCACCGAAGCCGAAATGGTCGTCGAGTCCGCACGCCCGCAACTTCTGCCAGGCGCCGCGCTCCATGTTGCCCGTTACGAGGCCGAGGCAGAAACGATCGTCGGAGCCGAGGCGCTCCAAGAGGTCTGTGACGCCCGGGTAGGTGAAAACCCGGCCGTCGCGAGCAGCGAGCTCGTTCTCGAGCTCCTCGTAATAACGTTCCCAGAGGCGGTCGAAGCCCCGCTCGATCCAGGTGTCGCCGTGGCCTGCGGCCCGCAGGAGTCCCCGCACTATGGCCGGGTCCGTCTTCCCGTGAAAGCGGAAGCCGTCGATCGGTCCGGTCTCGCCATAGACCTCCGTCATCGCCGTGAAGATGGCGGATCGGCCTGCGCCCAGGGTGTTCACTAGCGTTCCGTCGATGTCGAACAACAGCAGCCGGTGTCTCAGGGGCACGGATCCCCAACCCGTTTTCTCAGAATCTCCTCGCCGAACCGCTGAAACAGACGACGGTTCGTTCCGCTCCGGTCGTCCAGCTTCCGTTCCGGATGCCACTGTACGCCGACGGTCCACCCGTCGCACGGCTCCCGGCACTCCACTGCCTCCACCAGGCCGTCCGGGGCCCAGGCCACCGGACGCAGGCCCGACGCAATGTCCTTGATGCCCTGATGGTGTGCCGAGTTCTGATCGAACTCCTCACCGTTCAGCACTCCCGCCAGTTGCCGGACTCCGTCGGGTCGGATGGAGTGAATCGACCCACCGAACTCCCGATACCGGTCGTGATCTATGCTGTCGCTCCAGTGCGTCTCCAGGTCCTGGTAGAGCGTCCCGCCGAGGGCCACGTTGAGGAGCTGTACTCCTCTGCAGATGGCCAGCACAGGCATCCCTCGCTCGATCGCCCCGCGGACCAACTCGATCTCCATCGTGTCGCGCAGCGGCGAGATCCGCCTTGCTCCGTCCGGCTGCTCTCCGTAGGCGGCAGGGTCGAGGTCCTCGCCCCCCGTGAGCATGAGTCCGCTCGACAGGCCGAACAGGCGATCCCGAACCTCCGGCTCGGACGCGGGAGAGAGGACCAGGGGCAGCCCCCCCGCCACTCTCATCGCCGCCAGGTATCCCTCCTCCAGGACGACGCCGGGCATCCCGATCTCGTCCTCCCGCACCGGGGCCGTGACAGCTATGAAAAAGTCGCTCACTCTACGCTTCCTCCCTGACTCTATGTCACGCCTCTCTACAGCCATTCCCGTAGAAGTCCCGGGTCCAGGTTCCCCCCTGAAAGCACGACCACGGTGTCGCCATCGTCGGGCGGCACGACAGCTCCGGTCGCCAGTGCCGCTACCGTCGCGGCCCCGCTAGGCTCGACAACCAACCGCCGCCCATAGCACCACAACACCGCGTCCCGGATCGCGCCGTCGGGAACCGTCACGACCTCATCCACCAGCTCACGGCAGTGCGCGAACGTGAGATCCCCGGGACGTACCGGCTTCAGGCCGTCCGCGATCGTATCGATCGTCTCGAGCGTGATCGGCCGGCCCGCCTCCAGCGACTGGCTCATTTTCGCCGCGCCTTCCGGCTCCACTCCCACGATTCGAGCGTCAGGCACCAGAGCCCTGAGCGCCGCGGCCACCCCGGATATGAGGCCGCCGCCGCCGATGGGCACCGCCACGAGGCGAAGATCGCCGTCCAGCAGCGCCCGACTCGTTGCTTCCGTCAGCTGTTCGAAGATCTCCACGCCCACCGTGCCCTGACCGGCTATGATGCGCGGAGGCACCATTGTACCCCCGCGCTCTGCCAGGATCGCCTCGGCGCGCGCCTTCCGATCGATCGTCGTCGTCCCCACCTGCTCCAGACGGGCGCCGAGGCGCCGCACAGCCTCTACCTTTATGCCCGGAGCGTCGACCGGCATGACGACCGTGGCGGGGACTCCGAACGCACGGGCCGCCCAGGCCACTCCCTGTGCGTGGTTTCCGGACGAGTACGTGATGACGCCGGCCGACCTGGCTGCCGGGTCGAGGCTGGCCATGAAGTTGTATGCGCCGCGAAGCTTGAATGCGCCGGCGAACTGGAGGCACTCGCACTTCAGCCACAGGCTTCCCCTGCGGGGAGATGGCCCGAGGCCGGCATCCCCCCACGCCACCGGCAGCAGCGGGGTCCGGCGAACCGCTCCCGCTATCCGGTGACCCGCGTCACGGATCGTCTCCAGGTCTACGAGTTGGAGGCTAGGCAGCACGGCGCCGTTCGTGTAGCCGCTCCACATCTCAGGACTCGCTGTCGGCCGGTTCTCCGGCTACGGCCCGCTCTTCTGTCTCCGGGCGCTCGCTGGTCTCGTCCGTCGGCACCCCGTCGTCCTCTTCGTCAGCGATTTCGGTGGCGATCTTGGCCACGTCCATCAACTCGTCGCCCTCGTCCAGGGATATTAGCCGCACTCCCTGCGTGGCCCTACCGATGACCCTTATCTCGCTGGAGTGCTGGCGGTTGATGACGCCTCCGCGGGTCACGAGCATCAACTCGTCCTCGGCCGTCACCTCTTTCACCGCCATCACCTCCCCAGTCTTATCGGTGGTCCGGAAGTTGATCAGTCCCTTCCCCGCCCTACGCTGCGGACGGTAATCCTCCACCCTGGTGCGCTTGCCCATTCCCTGGCGGGTCGCCGAGAGCAGGCTGGCACCTTCACGGACCACGACCATCCCGATGACCTCGTCTCCGTCCACGAGGTTGATTCCCCTCACTCCTCTGGTCGCCCTGCCCATCTTCCTCACGTCGGCCTCCGGGAAGCGAATGGCCATCCCATGCCGGGTCGCCAGGATGACATCGTTGTGGCCGTCGGTGAGCTGAACGTCGATAAGCCGGTCGCCCTCGACGACGTTGATGGCGTTGATTCCCACAGACCGCACGTTGGAGTAGGCCGCCAGGCTGGTCTTCTTGACCAGCCCGTGCCGGGTGGCAAAGAGAAGGTATCGTTCCGGTTCGAAGTCCCGTACCCGGACGATAGAGGCGATCTTCTCGTCCCTGGAGATGTTCAGGAGGTTGACGATCGGCTTGCCCCGCGAGGTACGCGACGCGAGCGGGATCTGGTGAACCTTGAGCCAGTAGACCTGCCCCCCGGCCGTGAACACGCACAGGTAGTCGTGGGTGGAGGCGAGAAAGAGGTGCTCGACCCAGTCTTCCTCTTTCGTGTCCATTCCGGCGATGCCCCTGCCACCCCGGCGCTGCTGGCGGTAGACGGCGGGAGCGATCCGCTTGATGTAGCCCTGGTGACTGACGGTGATCACCATCTGCTCCTCGGCTATCAGATCCTCGGCCCGGAAGCTTATCGCGGAGTCCACGATCTCGGTTCGGCGCTCGTCACCGTACTTGGCCGCCATCTCGCGCAGCTCGTCGCGAATCACCTCCATCCGAAGGTCGCGCGACGCCAGTAGCTCCTCCAGGCCCGCGATCTGCTCGCGGACTTCCCCCAACTCGACTTCCAGCTTCTCGATCTCGAGGCCCGTAAGCCGGCTGAGGCGCATCGCCAGTATCGCATCCGCCTGCTTCACGGTGAGTTCGAATCGCTTCCGCAGTCGCTGGGAGGCCTGCGGAGCGTCCTTCGACTTCCGGATGATCTGAACGACCTCATCGATGTTGTCGACGGCGATCTTCAGGCCTTCCAGAATGTGCTCGCGCTCCTTGGCCGCCCGCAGGTCGTGCTCGCTGCGTCGGACGACGACGACGTGACGATGATCGAGGAAGTGCAACAGGATCGTCCGCAGGCCCATCACCTTCGGTACGCCGCCCACCAGGGCCAGCATGATCACGCCGAATGTGGACTGCATCTGCGTGTGCTTGTACAGCTGGTTCAGCACGATCTGCGGGATGGCATCCCGTTTGAGGTCGATAACGATCCGGATCCCATCGCGATCCGACTCGTCCCGCAGGTCCGAGATGTCCTCGATCCGCCGGTCGCGCACGAGTTGGGCGATCTGCTCCACCAGGCGGCTCTTGTTCACCATGAAAGGTATCTCGGTAACGACGATCCTCTCGCCGCTGTGCTCACGCTCCTCTAGATCGGCTCGGGCGCGCATGATGACGCGGCCGCGGCCGTTCGTGTAGGCCTCGCGGATACCGTCCATTCCGTAGACTAGGCCGCCTGTCGGGAAGTCCGGTCCCTGGATCACTTGCAGGAGCTGGTCCAGCGTCGTGTCCGGACTGTCGATCAAGAGATCGCAGGCCGCCACGACCTCGCCGAGATTGTGCGGCGGGATGTTGGTAGCCATGCCGACGGCGATCCCGGAGGACCCGTTGATGAGAAGGTTCGGCGGCTTGGCCGGGAGCACGGTGGGCTCCTGGAGCCGATCGTCGAAGTTGGGGACGAAGTCCACGGTCTCGCGGTCGATCTCCGAGAGCATCTCCGTGGCGAGGGGCGCGAGCCGGGCCTCCGTATACCGGTACGCGGCGGCTCCGTCGCCATCGATGGATCCGAAGTTCCCCTGACCGTCGATCAGGGGGTAGTGCAGCGAGAAGTCCTGGACCATGCGCACCAGGGAATCGTATACGGCCGAGTCCCCGTGGGGGTGGTACTTGCCGAGGACGTCGCCCACCACCGTCGCGCTCTTCTTGTAGGGCCGGTTCGGCGCCAGTCCGAGCTCGTGCATCGCGTACAGGATGCGTCGATGAACAGGCTTCAGGCCGTCCCTTACATCGGGCAGCGCTCTCTGAACGATCACGCTCATCGAGTAGTCGATGAACGCCTCCCTCATCTCGTCCTCGAGCAGGCGCTGCTCGATACGCTCGTTCCTTCCGTCCGTCTCCATTTATCCGTCGCGCTGGTAACGGGATGCGCTCCGCCGCGGCAGGCCGGCCCGGCGTTCGGGAGCGCGCTGGGTTTGTCCTGGAAACTGGGCCCGTGGCGGGTCCACCGTGCCGCCCGGACGCCGCGCCGGCACGGTCTCGGCATAACCTATGAATAATAGCCGTTCGGGGGTGTTTTCGCGACCGCTGGAGGTCCTCCCAAACCATGCCATGCAGAGGCCCGGGAGGCGCCTTCTCGGGTGGGCCCCTGGGCCCGTCTTGTATCTACGGTGTTCGACCCGGCTCGCGCCCGCCCCGGTAGGCCGGGGGAAGGCTGTCGATGGTCCGGTACCGCTCGAGCAGCTCGGTCTGCCTGGAGCGACTCGGCACGCGACGCCCTCGGATGACTACCGCCTCGGCGTGAGTCGAGAGCTCGAACGGGTCGCCCGACCACACGACGAGGTTTCCGGCCTTCCCCACCTCGATCGATCCGTAAGCTTCCGCCACCCCGAAGGCCTCGGACGGCGCCAGTGTCAGGGCCCGGAGGGCGGCCTCCCATGGCAGGCCGAAGCGGACCGCGTTTCCCGCCTCGACGGTCACGTAGCCCGCGCGGTGGGAGCTGAATCCGCCGATGATGATCTCGACCCCGGCGCTGTGCAGGAGCGCGGCGTTGTCGAATCGGGCGCCGAGCGAGCTGAATCCGGGGCTGTTGGTCAGCGGCTTCACGATCACCGGGACGCCGACATCCGCCAGACGATCGGCGAGCATCCAGCCCTCGGCCACACCCTCCAGCACGAGGTCTATGCCGTATTCCTCCGCCAGGCGCAGACC